>NZ_CP139707.1:2492500-2848750 GCF_034377145.1 Sulfitobacter sp. OXR-159 | reverse complement strand
GATTTCGCCTATATCGCCGACAGCTATGCTGATGATTTGCCCTACTGGGTGCGGGCTGGCGGTAAGGACCAGTTGATCGTGCCTTACACGATGGACTGCAATGACATGCGCTTTGCGATTCAAGCGGGATACACGAACGGTGATCAGTTTGAGAGCTATCTCAAGGATAGCTTTGACATGCTCTATGCCGAGGGGGCCGAAGGTGCGCCCAAGATGCTTTCGATCGGCTTGCACTGTCGTCTCATTGGGCGTCCGGGGCGCGCAATGGCATTGAAACGCGCCTTGGAACATTTCGCGAAACACGACGGGGTCTGGTTCGCCACACGGGAACAGATCGCCGATCACTGGGCAAGCCTGCACCCGCCTGCCGAGGGGACCGCGCCATCTGAAATGGACAGGGAAACTTTTGTCGCGGAATTTGGTGGCATGTTCGAACACAGCCCTTGGATTGCCGAGGGTGCCTTTGATCTTGAGCTTGGTGCGACCCATGACAATGCAGCAGGCATTCACAACGCGCTGGCGCGTGTGTTCCGTAGCGCATCCGAAGAACAGCGGCTGGGTGTGCTGACCGCCCACCCTGATTTGGCGGGAAAACTGGCGGCAGCCGGGCGCCTCACAAAGGAAAGCACTGCCGAACAGGCGGGTGCCGGACTGGATTTGCTGACCGACGAAGAACGGGAGACCTTCCAGAACCTCAACGCTGAATACGTTGAGCGGCACGGCTTTCCTTTCATCATCGCCGTGAAGGACAACACCAAATCGAGCATTCTCGAAGCGTTTCACCGCCGTATCAAAAATAACCGCGATACCGAGTTCTCCGAAGCCTGCCGACAGGTTGAGCGCATTGCAGAACTGCGCCTGATTGAGAGGTTTGCATCATGAACACCGTTTTGACGGCAACCACAATTAATTGCGATGCCATTGCGGGGCTAGCAGAACTGATCGATGCATCAGACACGCCCGACAAGCTCATAAACCAAGGGCGTTGCGGACGTTTTCATGATCGGGCGACCCTCGACGTTGATGGTCGCGTAGGGGTCAGCGTCTTTCAATCCACATCGTTCTCCCTGCCTTTCAAAATGGAAATGATGGAGCGTCATCCTTTGGGCAGCCAAGCTTTTCTGCCGATGCAGGAAGGCGAATATCTGGTCGTGCTAGCCGAAGATAAAGACGGTGCTCCGGTTGCGCCCCGGGCCTTTATTGCTGGGCCGGGGCAGGGCGTGAACATCGGGCGCAACGTCTGGCACGGGGTTTTGTGTCCGCTGTCCGATCCGGGGCTTTTCATGGTTGTCGACCGCGTCGGCGAGGGGCCAAATCTGGAGGAACATTGGTTCGATGAGCCATTCATCATCGAGCGACAATAAATAACTCGGCAAAAAAAAACGCCGGCTCACGCATCCATAGGGAGGGACAATTATAATGTCTGATGCATCCATCGGAACGCCGGACCAACTCCGCGATCCAAATTACACCCCGCCGCTCACAAAAGCGGTGCCGCTGGGGATCCAGCACGTGCTGGCGATGTTCGTATCGAACGTCACTCCGGCGATCATCGTGTGCGGCGCTGCAGGTTTCGGCTTTGGCTCAAACAGCCCTGATTTCCCGCAAATGATCTACATGATACAGATGTCCATGTTCTTTGCCGGGGTCGCGACGCTGTTTCAGTCGGTCGGCGTAGGTCCGATTGGCGCGCGCTTGCCGATCGTGCAGGGCACATCGTTTGCCTTTATTCCAATTATGATCCCGCTTGTCGCCGGGAAGGGCGTGGACGCGATTGCGGTCCTGATGGGGGGTATCGTCGCCGGTGGCCTGTTCCACGCCTTTCTAGGGCTATTCATCGGGAGACTTCGTTTTGCACTGCCGCCGTTGGTCACTGGCTTGGTCGTGACCATGATTGGCCTGGCTCTGGTCAAGGTCGGTGTTCAATATGCGGCAGGGGGTGTGCCTGCAATCGGCACCGAAGAATACGGCTCCGGGCTCAACTGGTTCATGGCAGGTACCGTGATTTTGGTGACCCTTGGCCTGAAGTTCTTTACCCGCGGCATGCTTTCTGTGTCGGCCGTTCTGATCGGCCTTTTGGTTGGCTATGTCGTCGCCTTTGCGCTTGGTCAGGTCAATCTTGGCAACGTAGGTCAAGCGGCAAGCTTTGCGCTGCCGAACCCGCTACACTTTGGCATCGAATTCTCGGCCGCCGCGGTTATCGGCTTTTGTGCCATGTCTTTCGTCTCGGCCATCGAAACTGTTGGCGATGTTTCCGGGATCACCAAAGGGGGCGCAGGCCGTGAGGCGAGCGACCGCGAAATCCAAGGGGCGACCTATGCAGATGGGATCGGCACGGCCATCTCGGGCATGTTCGGCGCGCTGCCCAATACGTCGTTCAGTCAGAACGTAGGTCTCATCGCCATGACGGGTGTGATGAGCCGGATGGTCGTTACAATCGGGGCGATTTTTCTGATCATATGCGGTCTTGTTCCCAAAATCGGTGCGGTGATCTCTTCGATCCCGATCGAAGTGCTGGGCGGTGGTGTCATCGTGATGTTCGGCATGGTGGTCGCGGCTGGTATCTCGATGCTGTCCGATGTGAACTGGAACCGTCGCAACATGGTAATTTTTGCCATCGCGCTGTCGCTTGGTCTGGGCCTGCAGCTTGAGCCGGATGCGCTTCAGTATCTGCCGGGCACGCTGAAAGTCCTAGGGACTTCGGGCATTCTGCCCGCGGCCCTCATCGCCATCGTTCTTAACCTTGTGCTGCCCGAGGAGCTTTCGGGTGAAGCCACCGAGGAAGTCTCTGGCGGTATGGCAGGACAGGGGAGCGGATCACTCGCGCAGAGTGACCGCGTCTGATGTCGCTTTCGCGGTGAGATGATTGCTGCGGAATAGGAAAAGCGGCGCAGGTCTCTGCGCCGCATTTTTTTCGTGGGTAACTGCTAGGGCTGGAAGAAGTACGTGCCGGGATCGCCGGGTTTATCTCGGGACTTGGCCAGCCTAGCGGAAAGCAGCGTTAAAGGGGACGGCTCAAACCGATAAAGGATACATGGGGGTTTCAAAACACTAGGCGATGTCACGTCCAAAGGCCGCAACGATAGCTGCACCTGTACCAACGTGCAGCTCGCCAGCGCTGGTTTGCCCAAGGTTCAGACATCGCTCACAGAGGCGGCCCTCATCTGAAATATATCTTCAACCTTTCAGAGGTGCGTCATTCCCGGCAGATCACCGGCTTCTCGCCGCGAGACGTTCCGCCATTTCAAGCATGCGCGCAGAGAAGCCCCATTCGTTGTCGTACCACCCAAAGACGCGCAGCTGGCGCTGTTCGATCGATTGCGTTTCGGGAAGGGCGATCACCAGAGATTCAGGGCGGCTCCGAAAATCGGTCGAAACACAGGGGTCTTCTGTCAAGCCAATGAGGGTCGAGTCTGCAAAGGCTTCGCGCAAGAACTCGACAAAAGAACCTTCGGGCTTTTCCAAGATTTGCAGCGTCGCGTCGATTGCGGATACTGAGATGCAGGGAACCCGGACGGCGCTGACACTGAGGCGTCCGTGAAATTCTGGCAATACGTTAAAGATCTGATTAAGCGCGCTGGTTGTTGTCGGAACCATTGAGACAGCAGCAGCACGGCTTCTTTCAAGACTGGCACCGGGCTGGTCAACAGTCGGTTGGCTCCCGGTGTAGCAATGAATGGTCGTGATATGTGCTCTGGAAATTCCGAGCCCTAGATCAATCGTGCGGAGGAGGGGGGCGATCGCATTGGTCGTACAAGACGCATTGGAGACGATCCGCGCATCGCCAAGTTCTTGTTCATTGGCGCCCAAGACTACCGTCTTGTCGGCGACCTCGGACGGGCCGGAGATTAGAATGTTCGACGCCCCAGCGTCGATGCCTGCTTCTGCAAAATCTCTATCCCTGACTTTCCCGGTGCATTCCAAAACAACATCCACACCGCGTAAATCCAAAGCGCGCAGGTCCGGTTCGCAGGTAAAGGGGATGGGGCGACCGCCAATTATCATCTGGCGATCCCCCGTTTCTACTGGGAGAGGCAAAGGGCCGAAAACACTGTCGTAGCGCAGCAGGTACGCGCAAGTTTCGAGTGGCGCGATATCGTTGATGCCAACGACTTTGACGGCGGACTGGCTTTCATTTTGTAAAATCTGGCGCAGCAAAGTCCTGCCGATGCGCCCAAAACCGTTGATAAAGACACTTAGCTGGCGGGTCACGTTCAAGCTCCGTACATCAGGAAAAGGGCGGGCAGCCAGGCAGTCAGCACGCCGCTTAGGAGTGTGGCAACTGCTGTTTGGTCTTGAACCGGTTTCTTCATCGTCAAAGTGGCGAAATACATGAACCAAAGACCCGACCAAGTAAGCCAGCAAATGCCCAGCCAGATATCAATGAATTTCGCCGCAGAGGCGAGGGCTAAAAAGGCCTGAGGCAACACGGAAAGAGAGACAAACAGGCTGAACCATCCCAAACCGCGGCCATCGGCGCCATTCAACCGGTTAACCGCCACCCAAAGGTAGGTCGCGCTGAACAGCAGCGTCAGGGCAACAGAACGGACTTCATCCCCGGTCGTGGCGCGCACGAGTGACACAGCGGCGACTGTGGCGGTAATTGCCGCTGTGGCAAAGTTGATGACAACAATCTCTCGATCCGAGATGCGCCCAGACATCCAAAGACCATTCAACACAAGAACTGCCCCCACAAACAGCAGGGATATTGGCAAAAACATGAAACCTACCGTTTGTGCGCTGAAAGAAAGTCTTTAGGTTTCTGGGCCAGTTCAATGCGTCTTGGCTTAGAAGTCCACGTCGATTGCGACGCCCTGTTCAACGGCCAAATCAACGACTTTGGCCGCCACCGCGAGGTCCTGAAGGCCCACGCCGGTCCCGTCGAACAGTGTGATTTGATGATCCGACGTGCGGCCCGGATTGGTCCCATTGATGACCGCGCCAAGCTGGGCAACATCCGTGTCCTTGATAAGCCCTTCAGCAATGGCATGTTGCGCCTCGCCGATGCTCACGGACTGGGCGACCTCATCGGTGAACACGGAGGCGCGTGCCAGCAAGGCCGCTTCGACCTCCTGTTTGCCTTTGGTGTCGGTGCCCATACAGGCGATATGGGTTCCGGGGCTGACGTGATCGGCCATCAACGACGGTGAAAAGGCGGAGGTGATCGAGATGATGACGTCGGCTTCGGTCATGCCGGGCAGATCGACGGCTTCAAAGGGAACCCCCGCCTCATGCGCGACTTTCTCGATATTGGGCAGCATCTCTGGGTGGTAGTTCCAGCCGATCACCTTCTCGAACTTCCGCTGCTCCAATGCGGCCCGTAGCTGGAAGGTGGCTTGGTGGCCTGCGCCTACCATGCCGATGACGGTCGCGTTTTCACGTGCCAAGTGTTTGATTGAAACCGACGAAGCCGCCGCCGTACGCAACGCGGTCAGCAAGTTGCCCCCGACCATCGCTTTGACCTTGCCGGTGTCAGGGTCAAACAGGAATACGGTGGACTGGTGGTTGATAAGGTTGCGTTTTTCAAGATTGTTCGGCCAGTATCCACCGGCCTTCAATCCCAAGCTCAACCCGGCGCGATCAAATCCGCCTTTGAACCCGTAAAGCGCATCTTCGTGCCCAATCGCTTCGCGTACGACAGGGAAGTTGTAGGCATCACCGGAGGCCATTGCGGCAAAGACTTTCTCGATAGCATCAAAAGCTGCCTCGCGAGTCATTAGGTTGGCGATCTCACGTTCAGGTACGATCAGCATGTTTCTCTCCAAATATTTCGTTTCAGAAGACTCCGAGAGGTTCGCCAATGGCTTGAGAACGTCGCGTCGCAGGTTGCGGTGGAAAAGAGTATTCTGACACGCTTCAAATCAGTTCGCCCATGTGCCCGCCGGAAGCAGACACATGGGGCAGTTGTCTTACATCGCTAGATCAGTAGGCGTGACCGCGTGCCGAAACTGGCCAGAGGCACTCAACCTTGCCGTTGCGAACACCGACATACCAATCATGGACGTTGGCGGTCGGATCGCAGTGACCCGGAACCAGCTTCAGCTTGTCGTTGACCTTCAACGCGCCGTTTGGGTCCATCACGACCCCATGCTCGTCCGAACACTTGATATATTCGACATCATCGCGCCCGTAGATCACTGGCAGGCCGCTATCAACAGACTGAGCCTTGAGGCCAGCGTCGACGATCGCCTTGTCCGCCTTTGCATGGCTCATCACGCTTGTGAGGATGAAAAAGGCGTTCTCCCATTCCCCTTGGTCGATGCGTTTGCCGTCTTTGTCGAGGATGCGCCCATAGTCCGCGTCCATGAAGGCATAGGAGCCGCACTGCAGTTCGTTATACACACCCGAGTTGGACTCGAAATAGTAGGAGCCAGTGCCGCCACCGCCGACGATGTCACAGTCCAAACCTTCGGCCTTCAACGTATCGACCGCGTCTTTGACCATCGCTACGGCGATATCGATCTTCTCCTTGCGTTCGTCATAGCTGTCGAGGTGCTGCATTGCGCCTTGATAGGCTTGCAGGCCGGAAAACTTAAGCCCCTCGGCACCGTCGATGGCCTTGGCAATCGCCACCACGTCAGGCGTGGTGGTCACACCGCAGCGCCCCGCGCCACAATCGATTTCGACAAGACATTCGATTTCAGTGCCATGTTTTTGCGCCGCCGATGACAGATCAGCCACATTGGCAAGGTCGTCAACGCAACAGATCGTGCGGGCGCCAAGCTTGGGGAGACGGGCGAGGCGGTCGATTTTGGCGGGATCGCGCACTTGGTTCGAGACGAGGATATCTTTGATGCCGCCCCGCGCAAAGACCTCGGCCTCTGAGACTTTTTGGCAGCAGACACCGCATGCACCGCCGAGCTTTTCTTGAAGCCTTTGGACATCGACCGACTTGTGCATCTTGCCGTGGGTCCGGTGGCGCATGCCATGTTCCTTGGCGTAGTCGCCCATCTTCTTGATATTACGCTCCAGCGCATCAAGATCAAGCACAAGGCTCGGGGTTTGGACGTCGGCCTCGTCCATGCCCGGTTTTGCCGGGATATCGTAGCCCACTTCGAATTCGTCGAGATTGGTCATATCTTTCATGTCCGTGCTCCTTCGTTTTTCAGTCGATATTTGAGATCAGGCGGCGTTCAGCCACGGCAGCTTGTCGAGATCGACATTGCCCCCCGTGATGATCAGGCCGACGCGCTTGCCCCTAAAGGCTTCGGGGTTCTTGAGAACTGTCGCGAGCGGCACAGCAGAGGATGGCTCCATGACCACGCGCAGATGCTTCCAGGTCAGCTTCATCGCCTCAATGATCTCTTGCTCTGACGCCGTGTAGATTTCGGACACGTGGTTTGAGACGAAATGCCAAGTCAGGTCCTTGAGCGGGACCAGAAGCCCGTCGGCAATGGTCTTGGGGGCATCGTCGGCGATAATATGGCCCGCCTTGAAGCTGCGGTAAGCGTCGTCTGCCTGTTCAGGCTCGGCCGCGATGATATGAGTTTCGGGCGCGAGGGTCGCGAGGGTGAGGCAGGTGCCCGATATCATGCCACCGCCCCCAATTGGCGCCACCACAGCATCAAGACCATCCGTCTGCTCAATGAATTCTTTCGAACATGTGCCCTGTCCGGCGATCACTCGGGGATCGTTGTAGGGGTGTACGAAATCGCCCCCTGTCGCAGCTTGCACCTCGGCAAAGGTCGCCTCACGGGAACTGGTCGACGGCTCGCATTCGGTAATGACACCGCCAAAACGGCGCACCGTATCCTTCTTTGCCTGAGGGGCTGTGCGGGGCATCACCACGTTGCATGGAATGCCGCGCTTCATAGCGGCATAAGACAGGCAGGATGCATGATTGCCCGAGGAATGTGTTGCGACGCCTTTGGCCGCCTGCTCCTCGCTAAGCCCGAACACCGCGTTCGAGGCGCCCCTCACCTTAAAGGCACCCGGCTCTTGAAAGTTCTCGCATTTGAAGAACAGCTCGCAACCGGCAAGTTCGTTGAGGTAGTCCGAGGTGCGGATCGGCGTGCGGCGAATATAGGGGCCGATCCGTGCGTGGGCGTCTAACATGTCCTCGTACGTCGGGATGTACATCTGGCAATCCTTCATTACGCCGCGTCTTTTTGCGCTGCTGCGGTATGGCCGCGATAGTATTCTTGGGCCGCCGCGACCCCGGAGCCGAGTTTGATGTCCAATCCAAGATCGACCATGCACATTTCTGCGGTCGCGATGCCAGAGAGTGCCATGACATCCGTCAAGCTGCCGAGGTGGCCAATCCGGAAGACCTTGCCCGCGACCTCACCGAGCCCCACGCCAAAGGCCACGCCATACTTGTTGGCGGCATGTGTCACGATATCGGTGGCGTTGAAGTCTTCGGGCGTCCGAATGGCGCTGACAGTGTCAGAGTAAACCGAAGGGTCCGTGGCGCAAAGATCAAGGCCCCAAGCGCCCACCGCCGCGCGCACACCCTCCGCAATCCGGAAGTGCCGGGCAAACACGTTCTCCAGACCTTCGGTCAGCAGCATGTTGCAGGCTTGGTTCAGACCGTTCAGCAGTCCCACAGCAGGCGTATAGGGATAGGCGTTGTTTGCGTAGCCTTTGGCCATGTCGTGTACGTCGAAAAACGTGCGGGGCAGAGTGGCGGTTTTGGTGGCCTCCATCGCCTTGGGTGAGAAGCCAACGATGGCGAGGCCAGCGGGCAGCATGAAGCCTTTCTGTGACCCGGTCACGGCAACATCCACGCCCCATTCGTCGAAACGGAAATCCATTGAGGCAATTGACGAAACACCATCGACCAGCAGCATCGCTGGATGGCCCGATGCGTCCAGCGCACGGCGCACGGCCGCAATGTCTGATTTCACGCCGGTGGCTGTTTCATTATGCGTGGCGAGAACGGCCTTGATCTCATGGCTTTTGTCAGCGGTCAGGATCTCTTCGTAGCGATCCGCTGGGATCCCTGCGCCCCATGCGGTTTCGACTGTCTGCACAGCAAGACCATGACGCTGGCACATATCGATCCAACGATGGCTGAACATACCGTTGCGTGCAGCAAGCACTTTGTCACCCGATGAGAGCGTGTTGGTCAGCGCAGTTTCCCACCCCCCCGTGCCGGTGGACGGAAAAATGAAGATTTCTGCGTTGTCGCTTTTGAGGATCTTACGAACACTTGCGCGAGCGGGATGTAGAATTTGCCCAAACAGCGGTGACCGGTGGTCGATCGTAGGCATGTCGCAAGCCTTGCGCAGGCTCTCGGGAATGTTGGTCGGGCCCGGGATGAAAACGGGATTTTGAAAGCTCATGGACGGTCTCCTTCCGTTGTTGGCTTCACAATAGACCGGACCAGGGCGAACCGATATTTTTTTGAAATAGGGTTTCAGTTTTTGGGTTAATGCGTAAAGATGAGTGTTGTCAGTGCGTTATATTTTTCACATGGTGATTTCGTCTTTCACATAGAAACGAAGGGTTCTTATGGAATCTCGAGACAATGGTTCAGGAACTGGTCGGAAAGCACGCGGAAGGCCCCGTGGCTGGACGGACAAGACCGCGCAGAACACGATCAAATCGCTCGACCGGGCCATGGAGGTGTTCGAGTATCTCAGCGAAGCGCAGGGCAAGCCGCTCTCTAAGTTGGCAGATGAGATGCGCCAATCGCCAGCGACCGTCTACCGTATCCTTGTAACCCTTGAGGGCAGGGGGCTGGTCGAATTCGATCACGAAGAGCAGGTTTGGTACATTGGTCCGCGCGCGTTTGTGATCGGCGCGCGTTTCCTTCGGCGCACAAGTCTTGTCGATCGAGCGCGACCCATCATGCGAAAGCTGATGGAAACGACCGGTGAAACAGCTAATATCGGCGTCGGAAAAGAAGAGGCGGTCCTGTTTCTGAGCCAAGTGGAGACACATGCGAACATCCGCGCCTTTTTCCCGCCCGGCAGCCTTTCTCCGATGCATGCATCCGGCATTGGCAAGGCGTTGCTCGCATATATGGATCCTGAGCGTTTGGACAAACTACTCTCGAAGGGGCAGATGACGCGGTTTACCGCACATACGATCATCGATCCGACGGCCCTGCGCCAGAATCTCGAAGCCATTCGGGAAAGCGGCTTTTCAGTTGATAATGAAGAGAGGAACGAAGGCATGCGCTGTATCGCGGCGCCGGTATTCGACATGAATGGCGAAGCTGTCGCGGGAATCTCGATATCCGGGCCAACAAGCAGGGTCGGCGCGTCCGAGGTCGAAGAATTGAGCCGCCCCGTCATCAAGGCGGCTCACCAATTGAGCTTCGCA
The DNA here is from genome assembly GCF_034377145.1 of Sulfitobacter sp. OXR-159. Taxonomy (NCBI): domain Bacteria; kingdom Pseudomonadati; phylum Pseudomonadota; class Alphaproteobacteria; order Rhodobacterales; family Roseobacteraceae; genus Sulfitobacter; species Sulfitobacter sp. OXR-159. The sequence goes on along the minus strand of NZ_CP139707.1, from coordinate 2,838,481 downwards.
ATCGGGGGCAGCGTTACTCGGCCGCAGCCTTGAGGCGCTGATGTTGAGGGTATGACGCGGCGCCGGGACGGAGCGCCATATGGCGATTTACGTCCTTGTAAAGCAGGTACCGGAACCGCCCCGGGCCACCCGCATAGCATGCCTGGGGGCAAAAAGCGCGGAGCCACATGTAATCGCCAGCCTCGACCTCGACCCAATCATTGTTTAGATTGTAAACGGCTTTGCCCTCCAACACATAGAGCCCGTGCTCCATCACATGTGTCTCAAGAAAGGGAATGACGCCGCCCGGTTCGAATGTCACAATCGTGACATGCATGTCGTGGCGCAGGTCGGATGGGTCGACAAAGCGGGTCGTCGACCATTTGCCATCTGTGCCCGGCATGGGCGTCGGTTCGATGTCGTTTTCGTTCAGGACCAACACATCGGGCATATCCAACCCTTCGACGGCCTCATATGCCTTGCGCACCCAATGGAAGCGCAAGACTTCATCGCCTTCGTTTCGCAGGGTCCAGGCGCTCGACGGGGGCAGGTATGCGTAACCGCCCGGGCTCAGCTCGTAAGTCTCGCCCCCGACACGCAAAGTGGCCGCGCCCTCCACAACGAATAATACGCCCTCGGCTTCCGGGTCCAATTCAGCCTTTTCAGAACCGCCTCCGGGCTGTACCTCCATGATGTATTGCGAAAATGTCTCGGCGAAGCCGCTCATCGGGCGCGCGATGACCCACAGGCGCGTATCCTCCCAAAAGGGCAAAAAGCTGGTGACGATATCCCGCATCGTACCTTTTGGGATGACCGCATAGGCATCCTTGAAAACTGCGCGATCAGTGAGAAGCTGCTCTTGCCCGGGATGTCCCCCGTGTGGCGCGAAATATTTGGTGCTCATGGATGCTCCGGAAGAAAAAGACTGTTTATGCGAGAGTATTCGATGCGGCTAGGGGGCGACCACCAGCAAAGTGACGACAACTCTATTCGGTGAGATTTGAAAATAGGCGTGATAGGGCCAATGTCGATTGCTTCAGGTTAGATGCCCGCCTGTTTTCAAGATCGCCAGAGGCGTTCGAGGTGTCGCCCCGGACGTCCATTGAGACACGCAGCATCAGTCCCGGCGGTATTGCCGCTTTCAGCCCATGAAGGCATGAGCTGCCCTTCAATTGGCGTCCGGCTGATTTTCGGGGCGTGCGGCGTCAAAGGCCGGGAGGCGCAGGGCCTCCTTTTCGATCTCAAGCAGCCGCGCGAAGGGTGTCATCTCAACGCCCCACCGGTGGGCGTTGTAAAGCTGCGGGATAAGGCAAAGGTCGCAAAGCAGCGGGTGATCGGCAAAGCTGAATTTCGGGCCGTCCGGCAGCAGCGCTTGATAGGCGTGCAGCCCTTCAGTCATCCAATGGCGCATCCATGCTGTTCCATCATCCGCGGTCAGTCCGTGATGGGTTTTCAGGTGGCTGACCACCTTGAGGTTGTTGATCGGATGAATGTCCGTCGCGATCACCTGTGCGGCGGCCAGTACCTGAGCCCGCTCAAACGCAGGCTCGGGCAAAAGGGCAGGGTCTGGCGCGATCTCGTTTAGATAGGCCATGATTGCCAGCGATTGGGTCAACGCCCGCCCGTCTTCAAGAAGCAAGGTTGGCACCCCCTTGATGGGGTTCTTGGCTGCATAGTCTGGGCTGCGTTGGTCCCCGGCCACGAGGTCCACCGGGACTATCCGATAGGGGAGACCCTTGAGATTCAGCGCTATCCGCACGCGGTAGGATGTGGTCGAGCGCCAGTAGGAATAAAGCGTAAGCATCGCGCTATTTCATACCCGGCGTGCTGTCGAACTTCATTTTCATATCCGCCCAGCCGTCGATGTAATCATCCTGAGGCTGTGCCTCTCCTCTGGAAAGCGGCACCCCGTAAAGGCCATAGCTGCAGTTATGCGGGCTGTTCATGACTTGGGGCAGGGCATCGGGGAGCGCTTTGGGCTCGAAATAGTCGCCACCGGGCATACAGCTGGGCCTGTCCCCTCTGGTCGGATTGAGCCCGTTTTTGTCAGTGCCAGTCATCAATCTTTCCCCTCCCCTCGATCCTTCATGCGTCGGCCATAAACCATGCCAGAACCGCCGTTTCAGAATCGTTACAATTGCAACTAATAGGGAGCCGTGGGACAATCCGTCAAGAAAATTCCAGGTGCAACGATCGCGGGAGGGCCGTTCCGGATGGCATCGGATGACTTCAACCTGTCGGACTTCCTCCCCTACAGACTGTCCGTATTGGCCGCGCACAACCCGGTTGCAGGGCGCTTTAGATGAACAAACGGACGAGCTCTGAACGACGGGTCAACGAAATTAACCGACGTTGGCCGCGTAGAGCTTGCCGATTTCCTCTGCCGTTTCGGTCAGTTTTTTCAAATGCGCTTTGGCGATGGCGGCGACGCTATGCTGTTCGGCCAGCCAAATCAGGCTAACCGCGCCGACAGCATGACCCTGTGCGCTTATGGCGACCGCAATCGCGCTTGGAATGCCGCCGTAATCCACCGCACGCCCCCAATAGCCGTCCTCTCGGATGGCGAAACCCTGCGCGCGCACCTCGCGCAACTTTGCTGGCAGCGCCAAGGCAGCGGTGCGGTCTTTGCCGGTGGTGTGGACGGCCAAACGGGCGGAATATTCTGCCTCCTGCGCGGGCTCCAGTGCCGCCAGAAAAGCGCATCCCAGTGCAGAGCGGAAAGGCGAGGGCCTGTAGCCAATGCAATCGGGGAAGATACCGTGGATTGAAAAGTTCCGCGTTGTGTCCACAATCTCGACCCGGCCATTGCCGATTGGCGCAGCAAGGTCCACGCCAAGTCCGGTGGCATCAGAGAGCGATAGGATTGCAGAGGCACCTGCTTCGACCAGCGTGTCTATCGACGTAGGGCGGGAATTTACCCGCGGGAAACGGGAGCCGACCCTGTAGCGGCTGTCGCTCCTGCTTTGGGTCAGCCAGCGCTGCTGGACCAATGTGGCGCAGATGCGCAGGATTGTCGGCTTGGGCAAGCCGGTGCGCTCGGCCAGAAAGGCCAAGGAACACACGCCATTGCTGGAGATAACTTCGAGGATGTTGAGCCCGCGTTCAACGGAGCGGTTTAATTTCGTCATAGCGTTCCACCTGGTGAAATCCATGTTGGACCGTTACCCCTTCGCTGTCTAGTTTTTGCGCAATCACGGCAGGGGCGGAGGAGGTCTTTGCCGGGGTGCCGCATTTAGGGGGGATGAGGACCGATGCAAAACCTGCTTTCAAAATCCGTGACCGGATTGAACCTTGCGCTATCGGGACTGATCATCGCCGTCGTTTTCTACGTTTCCGTCTTTGGCGTGTTCAGCGAGTCCTATCTGCGCGTCGGGATGCTGCTGGTCGGAGGGTTGTTGATCCTGTTGACCCAGATGGAACGCGGCCAAACTGGCGCTGAAAAACCTTTGGCCTTGCTTACGGCGGCGCTATTGGGGGTCTCGGTCTTTCAATACTTTCGCGCAGCGGCAGAGATCGAAACCGGGCTGTATTTCCTGACCTCCACCGACATTTGGCTGGGCACTTTGGGGCTGATCGCCGTGATCGAACTTACGCGCCGGTCTGTTGGCATGGTCATGGCAAGCGTTGCGGCCCTTGTGCTGCTTTATGGGGCCTTTGGGCAATATGCACCGGGGTTCATGCGCCATGCAGGCATGACCTCAGAAGAGTTGATCCAAGTTCTATGGTATTCCTTTGACGGGGTCTTTGGCCGCCCCATGGCGACAGTCGTCTCGACCATCCTGATCTTTATCGTTTTCGGCGCTTTCCTTGAGTTTCTCACGATCGACCGGGTGCTGGTAAAGCTGGCGCTTGCGGCGACCGGGCGGGTCCGTTCGGGGCCAGCGGCGGCGGCGACCATTGCCAGCGGATTGTTCGGCACGATTTCCGGCAGCGCGGTGGCCAATGTCGTCGGCACCGGCGTCATTACGATACCGCTGATCAAGAAGCGCGGGTTCAAAGCGCATTTTGCCGGAGCGGTCGAAGCCGCGGCCTCAAGCGGGGGGCAGATCACGCCGCCCATCATGGGGGCCGTGGCCTTTATCATGGCCGATGTCACCGGTGAGCCCTATCTGACCATCTGCGCGGCGGCCGCCGTTCCGGCGATCCTTTATTACGTTGGGTTGTTCATGGCGACCTCAAGTGCGGCGCGGAGCATGGATCTGGACGTTTCCGAACAGCCAAAGCCCAGTTTCGTTTGGCGTGAGCTTGCGCAGATCATTGTCTTTATGCTGTCGCTGACAGCCATCGTCATTGCCATGGTCGGCGGCTCTTCTCCGGCCTATGCAGGCTTTATCGGCGTGGCCTTTGCCGTCGTGCTTGGTTTCGCGATCAAGCCGGGCCTTTTGACCGATGTATCGTCGTGGGTCAGGTTCGTTCGCTCGGCGGGCCTGATCTCGGCCCAGCTTGTGGTGATCGTGGGCGCGGTTGGTATCATCATCGGTATTTTGAACCTGACCGGCGTCGGCCTGCGGTTCGCGTCGCTGGTGGCGAGCTATGCGGATGGGCAGTTGGCGATTTCGCTGTTGCTGATGGCCGTGGCCTGTCTGCTTTTGGGCATGGGGATGCCCACCGTGCCTGCCTATCTGATCATCGTGCTGGTCATGGGGCCAGCGCTGCAACGGCTCGGCGTGCCGATCATTCACACGCATATGTTCGTGCTCTATTTCGGCGTGCTCTCTGCGGTAACGCCGCCTGTGGCGCTTGCGGCATTTGCTGCGGCACCCATTGCCGGGGCAGGGGCCATGCGCACGGCGATCGAGGCGTCACGACTGGCATTGCCCGGTTTCGTGATCCCTTTCGCGTTTATTTATCAGCCGGCCATGCTGCTTGGGACGGGCTACCCGCTGGTACAGTCCGCGCAGTCGATCCTGTTCGTTACTTTGGCGGTGCTGCATATCTCGCGCGCCTGCTACCCGGCGAAAGGCAAGGCGGGCTATGCGCCCTTGGGCCTCGGGATTGCCTTTGCCCTTTTGTTTTTCGGACCGCTGGTGTCGTGGATTGCCGTGGCAGCCACCGTGGCGCTTTGGTCCGCCGTTCGGTTCGGGGCGTTCATGACGCCCGAAGTTTCATAATCCAGAGGAGGACAACCCATGACCAACCCAACATTCTCACGCCGTAGTTTTTTAGGCACCGCCACAGGTGCCGCCGCGCTCGCCGCTTTGCCCGGCGGGGCTTTTGCGAAAGATATCCTGCGCATGTCGACGCTTGGGCCTGGCACTAGCCCGAACCTTGTGATGACCACCTTCGCGAGCATCGTGAACGGCGCGCTGCCAGACTATGAGATTCAGTTGAACGCGACGGGCGCTGCCACGCGCCATGTGCTTGAAGTGGCCATGGGACGCAGCGATTTCTGCATGTCCTCGCCCGCCATCCATGCGCTGATGCGCCGCCAGGCCGCCATGTATGAGAAGATCGAACAGGCGCCTGAACTGGTCAACAACCTGCGCACCGTGCTGAACTTTCCGATGGGTGTCTATCACATCGCCGTTTACGATTCCTCTGGTATTACATCGATAGATCAGATCGCCGGCAAGCGCGTGTTCCTTGGCCCCCCCGGAGGCGCGGCCTACGCCACGATGGCACGTCTGTTCAAAGCCGTGGCCGGGCTGGAAGAGGGCACTGATTACGAAGCCGTCAAACTCGGCTGGGACGCGGCCGCGGCGGCGTTCCAAGACGGCAACCTCGACGTGTACTGTAATCCCACCAATGCCCCCAGCCCCGCGCTGACCCAAATCGCGGTGACCAACAAGATCCGCTTCCTTGGTATACCTGCCGATACGCTTGAAACCGAAGGCGTTCAGGCGCTTGTTGGCCGCCCGGGCTTCAGCGCGGCCACGCTGCCTGCGGGCATCTATGGCGACAATCAGGCCAATGAGGGGGATGTCACGACACTGGGCGTCACCGTTGGGATCGTCACCAACAAGGACGCGGACGAGGAGATGATCTATCAGATGACCAAAGCCTTCTACGAGGGTGTCAAAGAAGCGGGCGAAAGTGCACCTTGGCTGCGGGCAATCACGCCAGCGGGCGCTGTGCAAGACATCAACCTGCTGCTGCACCCCGGCGCTTTGCGTGCCTTGACCGAACTGGGGGTCGAAATCCCTGACGCGGCGAAAGCCTAACCTCAAGGACCGGGGCGCGCCCAGCCCCGGTCCCCTCTGCTATAGCTTAAATACACCTCGGACCCGGACGCCATCATGACAAAAAACGTACTCTTCATCATGTGTGATCAACTGCGATGGGATTACCTGTCCTGCGCAGGGCATCCGGGGCTTGATACGCCGCATATTGACGCTTTGGCCAAACGCGGCGTGCGGTTTGATCGCGCCTATGTGCAGTCGACGATCTGCGGCCCATCGCGCATGTCTTTCTACACGGGCCGCTACGTCAGTTCGCATGGATCGACGTGGAACAACGTGCCGCTGAAAGTAGGCGAGATGACCCTGGGCGACCATTTGCGCCCCCTGGGCGTGCGCACGGCACTCTGCGGCAAGACCCATATGAGCGCCGATGCCGCGGGGATGAAACGCCTCGGTTTGGCCCCCGACAGCACCATCGGCGCTTTGGTGTCTGAATGTGGTTTCGAGCCTTATGAGCGCGACGACGGGCTGCACCCAAGCACCAGTTACGGCAAGCGCAACAAAGCCTATGATGACTACATGAAAGACCGCGGCTGGGAGGATGAAAACCCTTGGGACAGCGTCGCCAACAGTGGCGAGGATGCAGACGGCAACATCCTGAGCGGCTGGTTCCTCGACAATTCGGACGCCAAGGCCCGTGCATCGGATGAAGAGAGTGAGACCCCCTATATCACCCGCCGTGCGATGGACTTCATTCAAGAGGCGGGCGACACACCATGGTGCCTGCACCTGAGCTACATCAAACCGCACTGGCCCTATATCGTGCCCGAACCCTACCACGATATGTACCCGCCAGAGACCCATCAGCCGGTGCTGCGCAGCGCGGGCGAAAAGACGGACCCGCATCCGGTCTTCGGCGCCTTCATGGAAGAGCGGGTGTCCAAAGCCTTCACCAGTGACATCACCCGGACCAAGGTGATCGGCGCCTATATGGGGTTGATCAAACAGATCGACGATCAGATGGGCGAACTTATGGCGTTTCTGGACGCCAAGGGTTTGACTGATGAGACGATGATCGTCTTCACCTCGGATCACGGCGACTATCTGGGCGATCACTGGCTTGGCGAGAAGGAGTTGTTCCACGACCCTTCAGCACGCATTCCCCTGATCGTTGTCGACCCAAGCAAGGAGGCGGATGCCACACGCGGCACGGTGTCAGACGCGCTGGTCGAAGCGATTGATGTGGTGCCGACCATCCTCGACTATTTCGATGGGGCCGCTGTTCCGCATATCATCGAGGGCAAGTCCCTGCGTCCGCTCATGCAGGGCAAGGCGGACTCCTTGCGCGATTTTGTCATCTCCGAATACGACTACTCCTTCCGCCAAGCCCGCCGTCGTTTGGGCGTGAGCGTTGCCGAGGCCAAACTGACGATGCTTTTTGATGGACGTTGGAAATACGTCTTTGCCGAAGGCTTCCGCCCGATGCTGTTCGATTTGCAGGCCGATCCGGATGAGTTCAACGATCTGGGCGATGATCCGCATTCCGCGCAAGAATGCGAACGGCTGCAAAACCTGTTCTTTCAATGGACCCGCCGCATCAGCCAGCGCACTACGATGTCCGACGCTGAAATTGAAGGGCGCGGGGTCGACCTCAACGAAGCGCGGGCGGGTGTGCTGATCGGCTTTCCGACGGAGGCCGACCTTGAAGCTGCCTTTGCAGCGGCAGGCGAGAAGCCCAAGAGGTAGGGGCGGCTGCGCATGCCATAGCACCGCGAAGGTCTGTGGCATGCGTTGTTGATCTGGGCCATCAACGCCACTGCTGAGCTGGCGTTCTATGCCTAAGGCCTCAATGTGGCCGGTTGCGACCTGCCTGAGCGGCCTGTTCGCGGGGCGGCCAAGTCGATCGGATGTAGGCGAGAATGTCCCAGATGTCCGCGTCCGACAGCACCCCTTCAAAGGCGGGCATTCCGCTGGCGAAATCATCAATCCCGCGCGCGGCCAATGCGGCGCTGCCGCCGCGCTTGGTATATTCAAAGAGCAGGGCATTGTCGTGGTGCCAGGTATGGCCTGTGGCATCATGAGGGGGTGCTGGCAGAATGCCGTCCTCATCCGGTGTCCGCCAGTCAGGCTGGCCTTCGAGGTTGGCGCCATGACAGGCCGCGCAGGTCTCGGCATAGAGCGTGCGACCCGCATCGATGTCGCGGCCCTCAAGTTCGTGGCCCGCCTGCGCCGTGGTCGCCCAGACAAGGGCAAGAAGTGAATATCGTATCATGTGACCTCTACCCATGTTCGCATCCCTCCGATGGCATGGCTTAGCATATGGCAGTGGATCAGCCAGCGGCCTGGATTGTCGAAAACGCACAGCACATCCCGGCTTTCACCGGCCGCCACCAAAGTCGTATCGCGCAGATCGCCAAGGCTTTCATCGGCGGCAAGTTCATAAAAATGATGGCCGTGCAGATGGATGCCATGCGGAAAGGCGGTATCATTCACGAATGTAATACGTACCGTTTCGCCGCGTTCGATGGCGGCGAAGGGCGCGTCCGGAAGGTCCGAGACATCGTTGAAGGACCAGATGTTGGCGCCGCCGTGCCGCCCGCCCATGGCACCGCCCATCATGGTCAGCGTCAGGTGCTGGGAGGGGGCACCCGGTGCCGGGAGGTCCGGTGCCGCCAAGGTCGGCAGAGGCCCCGATTGCCGATCCGTATTCTCGCCAGAGATGGACAATTCGGCCAGACGGTAAGGTTCCTGTCGCGTGGGCATGTCAAAGCCGACCGGGCCGGTGACATCGACGATCAGGTCGGCCCGCTGGGCCGGCGCCAGAACGAGGTCAGAGGCCGCGCGGGGTTGGCGCAGTGCCATGCCGTCCAGGGCGACAACCGAACCAGAAACGCCAGAGATGCTTAGGGGGAAAATACGATTCGTCGCCGCATTGATCAGCCGCAGGCGGATGCGATCACCTTGCTGCACCTCGCTTCGCGAGAGGAAGCCGCGGGCGAAATTGCCCATATAGCCCGCATGGGCGACGCTATGCATGTCGGTGAATTCATCAACAAGGCTGCCATCTTCGTCGATGATCCAATCGGACAGGATCACGGTGATGTCATGATCCAGATCGAGGGGGGCGTCGTCTTCGACGATCAGCGGCCCCATCAAGCCGCGCGCCACCTGCTCTTGCGAGATATAATGCGAATGATACCAATAGGTCCCCGCATCGGGCGGCACGAAGCTGTAAGTCTTGCTGTCACCGGGGTTGATGAGGTCTTGCGTCAGCACCGGGACACCGTCCATCCGGTTTTCCAACCGGATGCCATGCCAGTGAACGGCGGTGCCCTCTTCAAGTCCGTTCTCGACCTCAATCGATGCCCGCGCACCCCGTTTAAGCCTGATCTCTGGTCCCGGCATCGAGCCGTTGAACCCCAGCATTGCGGTGGTGCCTTCGCCTTCGGGAAGGATTTGCTGGCTTACCGTTTCGGCCTTCAGCTTCAATGGCGTCTGGCCAGCAAAGCCCGGAAGGGGCAGAACCGCAGCGGCGGAAACGCTGGCGAGGAATTGTCTTCTGTTCATGTCATGCCTTATCGGGATGAATTGCGGTTGATGCTGCCACGGGGCACAGGGCGCGCCGATGTCCGAGGCGTGTTAGTATGTCCTGCCGGGGCCAATTCCAACTGTCGATGACGGGTTGGAGGTGGCCCGCCTATGCGCTCTCTATCGGGAAAGAGAATGGGCCGAACCATTTGGGTCACCCCTTGTCCGACAGGGGGGCGCGTCCCGCCATGACCTGCAGCACGAAGCTGCCTGACGCCGTAATCATCAGAAAGCCGTGAAATGCCTCTATCCCGGTGATGAAGCGCAGATGCCCCATAGGGGTCAAATCGCCGCGCCCCAAGGTGGTGAAGTTGACCAGCGAGAAATAGAAATAATCCATCATTGTGGGGGGCTTGCCCGCCGGGCCGGATTCGTTCAGCGCGCCGATTTCCAAACCCTGCACGGCCCAGAGGAAGAACAGCGTATAGATTAAAGCCTCGATGACATGCGCGATTGTGATTGCGCCGACGGCCAAGCCTAGGTTCTGGCCATGCGCAGCTCTCTTGCGCTGCGCGATGGTATCGGAAACCCGTTTGAGCACGAGATAGTGGATCGCCGTGCAGATGCTGACGACCAGAACGGATAGAAGCATTGCTTGGATCATGAAGGGGCAACCTGTTTTGTGGGGGAGGGGGGCGTTTCCTGGAGCGATTACGCCGGGGCGGCGTTTGATCTGGTTGCAGGGCCTATCGCTAAGCCCTTCACAGCCGCAGTTTGCGGGGCGTCCGCCGGCACCCATGCGTCATCCATCAAATCCTCAATGAAGGTGCTGAGCAACTGGGTGCGCCCGGTAACGGCAGCCTTGCGATAAATCGCGTTTGTTTGCGCTTTGATCGTCCCCTCAGAAGTGCCGCGCAGGTCCGCAATGTCGCGGGTGCTCAGGCCCTTGACCAAAAACACCGCTACATCCCGCTCGGCGGGGGTCAGACGCCAATCGGTGAAATGCTGCGTCATCACCATCGAAAACTCCGAGGTGCATCGGCGCATCTTCTCTTCGGCGAGCCGCGCACGTTGCAGACTTGTTCTGAGGGCGATCCAGCCAAGCGCCACGCCGAGGTTCAACCCGATGGCCAAGATCGTTTGCTGATACTCATGGCTCTGCCAGATCAGAAATTCAGGCTCCATTCCCATAGCGTCCAACAAGAAGCAGACGGTAAAGAAGATTGCCACAATTGCCTGTAGTGCAGCGATGGCCCAAAGGGCGATGGTTCCACGCGTTCTCATTGCTCGAACTGCCTTTTTTTGGTGGAAAGAGCAGGGCCAGCCCGTTCGCCGGCCCTGCTGTCGGCGCTTACTTCATCGCTGTGACGGTCAGCTTGCCTTTCACACGGTCGGCCACGAATTCGATGTTCTGGCCTTCCTTCATATTGGCGATCAGCGTCTCATCGGCTTTGAACACCATGGTCATCGACGGCATGTCGAGGTTCTCGAGGGGCCCGTGGATGATCGTCACCTTCTTGCCCTTGGCGTCGACCTTCTTGATCTTCCCGGTTGAGTAGACGGCAGGTGTCTCGGGAGCCTCATCAGACTGCGCCACGGTGATCGGGCCATGCATGCCGGATTCGTAGTGGCCGGGGATCAGGCAGGCGAATTCAAACGTACCTTCGTTGGCGAAGGTCCAGATCACCTCGCCCTCCATGCCGGAGTCGAGACGCACCGAGTTCGGGTCGTCATGCTCCATGTCCATCTTGGCCATGGATTCCTTGTGCTCGGCATTGCCTTCCATCGTGTCGATCACGAACTCATGCTCGATCTCGCCCTTGTTGGTGACGGCAAAGCGGATGGTCTCGCCTTCCTTGATGTCGAACGCGGCGGGCTCGAAAATCATCTCGCCGTCGTCGGTTTCGCGCATGGTCACGTCGATGGTGCGGTCCACGGCTTCGGCCTTGCCAGGCATGCCGATGGCCATCTCTTTGTGCATGTCGCCGTGGCCATCATCGTCATGACCGCCGCCATGGGTGCCCGCGGCAAAGGCGGGGGCGGTGATGAGAAGGCTGAGGGCGGTCGAAAGAAGAAGTTTGTTCATGGTGTTTCCTGTATGGTTTTAGAGGTCATTATGGTCCAAGGGCCGCTTAGCCCTCGGAGGTTGGTTTCGGCGTGATCTTGGTTTTTGGGCTGTGGTTCTGCGCGAATTCCGGCAGCTCGCCCGTCCATTCATACGCCTCGGTGCCCGGAGGGTTTTCATACCAGCCGGGATCTTCGTAGTCGTCCGCGTCGATGCCTTGGCGCACCTTCACGACCGAGAACATGCCGCCCATTTCCAGTGGGCCATGTGGCCCCCAACCGGCCATCATCGACACGGTGTTGTTAGGCAGCGGCATCGACATTTCGCCCATATCTGCCATGCCCGCCGTGCCCATGGGCATGAACTCGGGCTGCACGCGGCGGACCTGACGTGTCATGTTGGAACTGCTGGTGCCAATGAGCGTCGGCACGTCATGGCCCATGGCGTTCATCGTGTGGTGCGACTTGTGGCAATGGATTGCCCAGTCGCCCAGATGGTCGGCCACAAACTCATAGGCGCGCATGGCGCCCACGGGGATGTCGATCGAAACCTCGGGCCATTGCGCCGATTCCGGCACCCAGCCGCCATCGGTGCAGGTGACCTTGAAGTCATAGCCATGCATGTGGATCGGGTGGTTGGTCATCGTGAGGTTGCCCACGCGGACCCGTACCTTGTCACCCTGATTGACCACCAGCGGGTCAATGTCGGGGAAGATGCGGCTGTTCCAAGTCCACAGGTTGAAATCCGTCATCGTCATGATGCGGGGTATGTAGGTGCCCGGATCAATATCAAAAGCGTTCAGCATGATCAGGAAGTCCCGATCGACGCGCATAAAGTCCGGATCCTTGGGGTGAACCACGAACATGCCCATCATGCCCATCGCCATCTGCACCATCTCATCGCCATGCGGGTGGTACATGAAGGTGCCGGATTTGGTCAGATCGAACTCATAGACAAAAGTCTTGCCCGGCGGGATGCCCGGATGGCTGAGCCCGCCGACGCCGTCCATGCCCGAGGGCAGGATCAGCCCGTGCCAATGCACGGTGGTATGCTCGGGCAGGCGGTTGGTGACATAGATGCGCACCCGGTCACCCTCGACCGCCTCAATGGTGGGGCCGGTGGACTGGCCGTTATACCCCCAGAGCCGTGCGACCATCCCGTCGGCCAGTTCGCGCTCCACCGGTTCTGCGACGAGATGGAATTCTTTCACACCGTTGTTCATCCGGTGCGGCAGGGTCCAGCCGTTGAGCGTGACTACGGGGTTGTAATCCGGCCCCGAGGTGGGGCGGGTTGGCGATTGGGTCAGCGCGCTGTCCATGACGGCGGCTTCGGGCAGGCCCATATTCATGGTCTGCCCCCATGCTTTGGAGGACACGAGCGTTGCACCCGCAGCACCGGCCCCCAGCAGTTGACGTCTGTTCATCATCTGGTTGCTTCCTTGTCTCAATGTCCGCCGCCGCCACCGGCGGCGATTTGTGTCTCTCCACCGGCACCACCGCCGCCGCTGCCACCGCCGTAGATTGCGGCAGTCAGACCAGCCGAGGCCAGCCAGAACTCACGCTTGGCATTGGCCGCTTCAAGCTGGCTCCCGATCCTTTCGCGGGCGTCATTCAGCAGGTCGAAGGTGCTGGTGATCATGCCGTTGTTGCTCAGCAGTGCCTCCTCATCGATGGTACGCCGCAGCGGCAGCACCACGTCCGAATAGTGCCGCGCAATCTGGTGGCTTGAGCGGTAGGCCGTGGCCGCAGCACGTGCTTCGGAGCGGACGTTCACCGCGCGTTCGGCCAGCACATTGGCCGCTTGCAGATAGCTAAGCTCGGCCTTGCGCAGCCGCGCTTTGCCGCTGTCGAAGATTGGGATCACGAACTCAAACTCGACCTGCGGTGACACGCTGGTCTCAATCTCGCCGTTCTCTTCCTCCCGTTCGATTTCGGCCCCGGCGATGACTTCGAGATCGGTCAGGGTACGGGTCGCATCGGTCAGGCCATAGGCTTTGGCCGTGGCCTCCAACCCCAGCCGGGCGACTTCCAGATCAACCCGATTGGCCAGTGCCAGCCGTTCGATGCCCCGGTGGCTGCTGACCGTGTTCGGCACACGCGGCAGGGCATCGGGCACGTAATAGGCCACGTCCTGCCCCCAAAGGCCCATAAGCCGGGTCAGTTGCTCCTTGGCCAATTGCGCGTCCAGCCGCGCCTGTGCCAATTGGCCCGCCATTTCGGCGTTGAACGCCTGCTCTCGGGCCTGCGCGGCTTTGTTCAGCGCGCCGGTCTTGCCCAGCTGCTGCGCCAGTTCCGCCGCCGCATCGGTGGTGACGGCCGCGCGTTTCAGATAGCTGACCGTTTCAAAGGCCGCGACCGCATTGACCCAAGCCTCGCGTGTTTCATTGGCCAGCGCCAGCGTGTCGCTGACGGCTTGCATCTGCGCGTGCTGGAACTCGGCCTCGGCAGCGGCGATGCGCTGTTTGCGGGTGCGGGCGTCCAGAAGGTTAACGGCGATCATGCTCTCCAAGGCGCGGTACAGCCCGACCTCGGGCGCACCGATGCCCAAAAGACCGATGGAGACGACGGGGTTCTCGGGCGTGGACTGTTGCCATGCTTCCGCTGCCGACAGACCGATCTGCGCGTAGGATGCCTGAAGCCCCTTGTTGTTCAACAGCGCAACCTGCACCGCGGTTTCGGCGCTAATCGTCTTGCCCTGCACCATGGCGCGGACCTGTTTGGAGGCGGCGACGGTCTCGGCCTGCGACTGCGCCCAGACGGTGCGCTTGCCGATGGCCTTGGAGGTGCGCGCTTCAACAGTGGCAAAGCCAGCATCACGGGCCGAGAAACTCACCGGCAGGTCCGTTGCCGTGCAGGCGCCCAAGATCAGTGGTGTAATGACTGCGGCGGTTTTCAATTTCCAACGCATCAGTGGTTCATCCCCTGCATATCCATCCCTTGCATAGGTGCCTGTTCAGCGTTCAATCGTCGCCAATCGAGCGGCTCCACCACGCCGCGACGACGGTAGCCTGCAAAGGGTTGCTCTTCGGCGGTCGTGGCACTGCCGCGCGTGCTGTTGTCGGCGGCGGTCATCGCGGCGACTTCGGGCAGAGGCGTGGGCTGCTGCACATAGGCGGCTGTGACGTCTGGAAATGGGGGGAGCGTCGAGGCGCAAGCCCCAAGGGTCAGGGACATCGCCCCTGCAATCAGTGGTAATTTCATTGGTTTTTTTGCCTGAGAATGAGGTGATCTTACCCGCAGCCAGACGCCGCAGATGCAAAGGCCGTCAGGGGGCCGGGATCAACTCAGGCTTGAGGCGGGCGCAATTGGCCCGTGGGCTGGCCAGAGGCGACAGAATGCGACACGCTGGCATATTCAACGGATCGCACGGCCGTTATCTTGGCGTCCTGCGATGCGGTCAGCGCCGCC
The DNA here is from genome assembly GCF_034377145.1 of Sulfitobacter sp. OXR-159. Taxonomy (NCBI): domain Bacteria; kingdom Pseudomonadati; phylum Pseudomonadota; class Alphaproteobacteria; order Rhodobacterales; family Roseobacteraceae; genus Sulfitobacter; species Sulfitobacter sp. OXR-159. Next base: position 2,823,383 of record NZ_CP139707.1, on the reverse strand, counting down.
GTCAGACAGATGCCACCACAGCAAGGCTCGCCTTCGAAACTCTCTGGTATGTCTGTCAGATCAGGTAGCGCGGCAACATCCTGTTGCAGTTCTGACGCTGCGGTCATCTGGTGGCCCGCGTGATGCGCCGCCTGCTCGCTTTCGTGCATTCCGCTTTCGGCATGAACCGAAGAGGGCGGAAGCAGCAACAGACCACAGGCCAGAACCACACCCAGAAGGGCGCGGCAGAGGTCTGTTATGTTTGCCAGAGCACGCATAGGGGTTAGCAATGTCGTAAGTCGCAGAGCCTGTCAACGTGTCCAGCGCTGGAAGGATTGCGGTTAAATCTTCGACCTTTGCATCAAAGCCTCGAAAGTCGACGGGAGGCCCACCCGGTTGGCAGGCCCCCCTTGGCGACGGTCACATCTCGTTCGAGCAGTCCAAAAATCCGCGGTAGCCAACGGTCAGCCCGCGGTCGAGATGGAATTTCATCTCGGCTTCTGAGCGGCGCAGGTTGCTTTCGGTATCGGTCCAATCTGCCCCGGCAAGGGGGGTGACGGTCACGTCAACGCCATCGGCGGTGAAACGGGCGCCATCGGCAAGCGCGGCTTGGTCAATGGCCTCATCGGATTGCAATTCGATCAAGGTGCCCGAGAGTTTGATCCCCCCGACGTTGCCCGCCATCACAAGGCTTGGGTCGCCTTCGTTGGTGCGGCCAAACTGGCAGGTAGCGGCGCTGCCAAGCAGGCTTTCGACGTTCTCAGGGGTCAGCCCCGCCGGGTCGACTTTTGCGACCTCTGCGGAGGATAGTGCCTCGTCCACCGTACCAACTTCGGGCTGGCTTTCGGTCTCGCCCAATTCCGGATCAACCGCATCGCCGTTTTCTTCGATGTCGGCGATCAAGCTGCGCATCTCGGCGATCTCTTTACGCTGCGCGGCGATGATGCCATCGGCCATCTTGCGCACGCGCGGATCCGAAAGTTCTGCCCGCTCAGAGGTCATAATGGCGATCGAGTGGTGCGGGATCATGGCGCGCATATAGCTGGTATCGCCCACAGTTACTTGGCTGCGCACCAGCCAAAGGGTCAGGGCGAAGACCGCGATGGAGCCGATATAGATGGCAATGTTCATGGCCTTGTTGGAATACATCGACAACATGAAGCTGAGCATGATGACCGCCATCACAGCCCCCATCAGCAGCGCCATATAGGTCCGCGTTTCGCTAAAAAAGACATGCTCGAAGGCGTAGGTGTTCAGGTACATCAGGCCAAACATCACGATGGTCGAAGTCGCGATCATTGCGGCGAAACGCCAGTAGGACATGGGGTGTCTCCTCTTTCAAATTTCTGCGCGATTGCGGCGCGCACCGTGGCAATCAAGGACAAGGGGGGCTATGATCGCCAAAGCCAATGCGGGCCTAGCAACGCGCCGGCAAAATGCGAATGAGGCGGCCCTAGATACCCCCCTATGGTATGTTAACTGGCCACGGTCGTCTTAGTTCCGTTAGGTGGAGGCATCAAACGTGGAAGCAAAGCAGAACAAGGCAGCGATCCTCAAGCGACTGGCGCGGCTGGAAGGGCAGTTGCGCGGCGTCACACGGATGGTCGACGAGGGGCGGTATTGCGTGGACGTGCTGGTGCAAACCGCCGCCGTCCGCTCGGCCCTGCGCGCGGTCGAGCGATTGGTGATCGAGGATCACGCCAACCACTGTATGGAAGAGGCGATCCTATCGGGCGACCGCGAAGAGCAGCGCCAGAAGTTCCGTGAATTGGTCGCCTTGCTGGAAAAGGCACGCGACTAGGGGCTCGTTTTTGAGGTGGGCGGTTTTGGCCTTGGACCCAAGAGGTGAAACCGGCGGCTTGGTCACAAGCGTAATGCGCAGGTTTCCTCTCATCGCAACTTCGTGGTGCAACCATACCTCCGAGGCGAATATTAGTTCTTTGTAGCCGTAAATTTTTCGAACGCTCCGCTTTTTAGGGACGCAATAGATGGTCGGCGTCCGCGCTAATGAATTCCCGACTGCGGATCGCTGCCGCACAAACAGCCCGAAAGGAGAACGTCATGCCAAACGAGCCAGATCATGCCAAAGAGAAACGCCCACCCCACCGGGAGCGCCACAATGCGCAGGATGACCACGAAGGCGCGGCGCACCGTCCTGAGGAGTTCGATCCAAAGAACCCGCAAAAGGCGGTGAAGAAAGAGAAGTGAACGCGAAAGCAGTGCGAAATTCCCGCGCTGCTTTCTCGTATCGCCCAGTTATTATTGTCGGGCGAAAAATACCCTAAGCGGTGCCGCGGACGGGGCGGGATCAGCCCCTCGGTCTTGCGGCGCTCGCGGCAAAGGTCGATGCGCTCGGCGCATTCTCGGCCCGACCACAACACTTTGTTCTCCCCGAAAAAACTCTCTAGCCGTAGCGTAACTTCGCAACACGCGCGCCGGGCATCTATACCCCGGCGGTGGAACCGGCTATGCCTATGACCAAGATCGTTGCGGCGGGCAAACTGCCGCGGCTGATCGCATTGCAGGCAGAGACGCGCTGTCGTTCAGCGATGGCGGTGTTTCGACCGCGATAGCAGGCGGGGCGACTGGCCCATGCCTCTGCGAGAGGCGGCGGCAAACGCCGCGTAACCGACCATTACGCCGAGCGCTTTGTCAGAGCGTTTGACCAAGAAAACAAACATAGGGGGATACAATGACCAATTTCATAAAACGTCAAAACGGACCGAGCCGTCGCGGTTTTCTAGCCGGGAGCGCGGCTGCGGTGGGGGCAGGGCTGATCCTGCCACAGGGCGCACGGGCACAGGCCCAGCCCAAAAAGGGTGGCACTCTGCGGGTTGGCTTTACCCAAGGGTCGACCTCCGACAGCCTTGATCCTGCAACCTTCAACAACGACTTCATGTTCGCCAGCGGCTATGCGGTCTTCAACACTCTGACGGAAATTGCCCCCGACGGCACCGCGCAGCCCGACTTGGCTGAGAGCTTTGAGGCCAGCAGCGACGCGGCCACATGGACCTTCCGCCTGCGCGACAACGCGCAATTCTCGGACGGCAAAACGGCGACGGCGAATGACGTGATCGCCTCGATCCGTCACCACATGGGGCCAGAGTCCAAATCTGGTATCAAACCGCTGCTAGAGCAGATCACCGACATCCGCGCCGATGGCGACAAGGTCGTGATCTTTGAACTGGCCGCAGGGAACGCGGATTTCCCGTTTATCTTCAATGACTACCACCTCGGCATTCGCCAAGATACCGGCGATGGCACGATCGACCCCAACAGCCGCATCGGCACCGGCGGCTATGTAATCGATGTTTTCGAGCCGGGCGTACGGGTCGAACTGACGCGCCGCGATGACTACTGGAAAGAGGGCCGCGCGCATTTCGACAAGGTTGTGATCCTGAAAGTCGGCGATCCGGCGGCCCGGATGAACGCGCTGATGACCGGCGAGGTTGACCTGATTGACCGTCCCGACCTCAAGACGATCAACCTTCTGGGCCGCGCGCCCAACGTGAAGATCCACACCCAAGACGGCACGTTGCATTACATCATGCCGATGCAGACCAACACGGCCCCGTTTGATGACGTGAACGTGCGGATGGCGTTGAAATACGGCATCAACCGCGAAGACATGATCGAAAAGGTTCTGCGCGGCTATGGTACCGTGGGCAACGACCAACCGATCTCGCGCTCGATGCCCTATTACAACGACGACCTTGAGCAGATCACCTATGACCCGGAGCGGGCGAAGTACCACCTGAAACAGGCGGGGCTTGAAAGCCTTGATGTGACGCTGTCCACCTCGGATGCTGCCTTTAACGGGGCGGTGGATGCCTCGGTTCTCTTTGCCGAAAACGCGCGGCCTGCGGGGCTGAACATCGAGGTGAAGCGTGAGCCGGATGACGGCTATTGGTCGAACGTCTGGCTGCAAAAGCCCTTCTGCTGCTCCTATTGGGGTGGGCGTCCGACGCCTGACCTGATGTTCTCGACCGGCTATGCCGCCGATGCGGAGTGGAACGAGACCAAATGGGACAACGAGCGCTTTAATGAGTTGCTGTTGCAAGCGCGGCCTGAGCTGGACCAGACCCGCCGCGCCGAGATGTACGGCGAGATGCAAAAGATCGTGAAAGAGCAGGGCGGCGCGCTGATCCCCGCCTTTGGACAATATGTCTCGGCCATGAGCGAAAGCGTTCAGATGCCTGAGGAAGTGTCCGAGATGTGGGATCTCGACAGCCAGCGCTTCATCGAACGCTGGTGGATGTCTTAAGCCACAGCCTCATCCGGGCGGCCCCAAGGGGCCGTCCGTTTCCCGCACCAATGGCCCGAACCGGGCCGGAGAAAACCTTAAAATGTCCCGGCTTCAGAAGCTTGTTATCGGCCGAGTGTCCCTCGGCATTCTGACCCTCTTTGTCGTATCCGCCCTGATGTTCGTTGGCATCGAACTCTTACCCGGTGATTTGGCGCAGCAGATTCTTGGCCAATCGGCGACCGAGTCGACCCTCGCCGCCTTTCGCGCCGAGCTTGGCCTCGATCAGCCCGCGCATCTTCGTTATTTCGATTGGCTTGGTGGTGTGCTGCGCGGTGATTTTGGCACCTCGCTGGCCTCAGGGCGCGAGGTGTCCGAGCTTTTGGGGCCGCGGCTTGCCAATACCATGTTTCTGGCCACCTATGCCGCCGCCATCGCCGCTCCGCTGGCGGTGATCCTTGGGCTTCTGGCCGCCCTGTGGCGCAACACGCTGTTTGACCGTGGCGTCAACCTGACCGCGCTTTCGGCGATCTCTATGCCCGAGTTTTTCGTGGGCTATGTCCTGATCCTATTCCTGTCGATCAAGGCGGGTGTCTTCCCGACGCTGGCACGGATCGACAGCGCCACGGGGCTCTGGGACGCGCTTTACCGCAGCTTTCTGCCCGCGCTGACGCTTATTCTGGTGGTCGTGGCGCATATGATGCGGATGACGCGGGCGGCCATCATCAACGTGCTCGCCTCGCCCTATATTGAGATGGCGCGCCTTAAAGGTGTGCCGCGCTGGCGCATCATCGTGCAGCACGCGCTGCCCAATGCATTGGCGCCGATCGTCAACGTCGTGGCACTGAACCTTGCCTATCTGGTGGTCGGCGTGGTGGTGGTAGAGGTCGTCTTTTCCTACCCCGGTCTTGGGCAGTTGTTGGTCGATGCGGTCTCCAGCCGGGATTTCCCGGTGGTGCAGGCGGTGGGGCTGTTCTTTGCCGCTGTTTATATCACGCTCAACGTCTTGGCCGACATCATCTCGATTATGTCGAACCCGCGTCTGCGGCACGGGAGATAACGATGAAATCTTTGCTGAAATCCGCGCCCCCCTCGGCGATCTTTGGGATGGTGGTGCTGGCAATCGTCGCCTTTACGGGGGTATTCGCGCCTATCGTCGCGCCCTATGGCGAGACGCAGGTGGTGGGCGATGCCTATTTGCCATGGAGTGCGGCGCATCCGCTGGGCACCGACAATCTGGGCCGCGATATGCTGTCGCGCATGATCTTTGGGGCGCGCAATACGGTCGGGCTGGCGCTGCTGACGACGGCTATTTCCTTTTCGGTCGGGTCAACGCTGGGGATGCTGGCCGCGCTCAAAGGCGGCTGGCTGGACGAAGTCCTGTCGCGCTTGGTCGATGTGCTGATGGCCGTGCCGCCGTTGATCTTGGCGCTGATGCTCTTGGCCATCGTCGGCCCGTCGATCCCGAATATGGTCGGGGTGATCGCGGTGATCTATGTGGCGCCGGTCTACCGGCTGTCGCGGGCTGCGGCGATGAATGTGGTCGGCCTTGATTTCGTCGAAGCCGCAAGGCTGCGCGGAGAGCGCACACCATGGCTGCTGCGCCGCGAAATTTTGCCCAACATCTGGTCGACCTTGATCGCCGAGTTTGGGGTGCGCTTTTGTTTCGTGTTCCTCTTTATCGCGGCGCTGTCCTTTCTCGGCATCGGGATTCAGCCACCCACGGCGGACTGGGGATCGATGGTAAAGGAAAACGCCACCTTGATCAGCTTTGGGGATATCACCCCGCTGATCCCGGCGGCGGCCATCGCCTTGCTGACCGTTGCGATCAACCTGATCGTCGATTGGATGCTGCACCGCGCCAGCGGTCTGAAAAGTTAACCGAGCAGGGGCCAAGCATATGGGAAATCTTCTGAACATTCGCGGTCTCCGGCTTGAGGCAGGCAGCCGCGCGCGGCCCAGTGTGATTATCAAAGGGCTTGATCTGGAACTCGACCGAGGGGAGGTGCTGGGCCTTGTCGGTGAAAGCGGGGCGGGCAAAAGCTCGGCCGGGTTGGCGGCGATGGGCTATGTCCGCGACGGGGTCCGTTTCGCCGGGGGCAGCGTCGAATTCGACGGGACCGAATTGATCGGCATGGCGGGCGGGCACTTGCGCCGTCTGCACGGCAAGCGGATCGCCTATGTCGCCCAGTCCGCCGCGGCAAGCTTTAACCCCGCCAAGACGCTGATCGACCAATATACCGAAGCGCCGCGCCTGCACGGTGTCTCGGGCCGCGCGGCGGCAAAGCAGGACGCCGTGGCCCTCTACCGCCAGATGCAACTGCCCAACCCCGAAGAGATCGGCTTTCGCTATCCGCACCAAGTGTCGGGCGGCCAGTTGCAGCGGGCGATGACGGCCATGGCCATGGCCTGTCGCCCCGACCTGATCATCTTTGACGAGCCAACGACCGCCTTAGACGTCACCACCCAGATCGAAGTGCTAGGCGCCATTCGCGACATTGTAGAGCAATATGACACGGCGGCGATCTACATCACGCATGATTTGGCGGTGGTCAGCCAGATGGCCGACCGCATCTGCGTGATGAAGGATGGTGAGGCGATCGAGACCGCACCGACCAAGACCATGCTGGACGCTCCGCAGGAGGAATACACCCGCTCGCTCTGGGCCGTGCGGTCGTTTCGCCGCCCCGACGCTGAGGCGGGGGAGGCTCCGGCGCTGATCCGCTGCGAGGGGGTTTCGGCGGCCTATGGGCCGATGACCGTGCTGGATAATCTCAACTTCACCTTTCCGCGCGGCCAGACCACGGCGGTGGTGGGGGAAAGCGGGTCGGGGAAATCCACTCTCGCGCGGGTGATCGCGGGGCTGCTGCCCCCCGCCTCGGGGCAGTTTTTCTGGAACGACGCGCCGCTGGAACCGCGATTGGCCAAACGCGGGGCCGAGACGCTGCGCAATATCCAGATGATCTATCAATCGGCGGATACCTCGTTGAACCCGCGCCACAATATCCGCGAGATTTTGTCCCGCCCGGTGCGCAAGTTCACGGGCCGCAAGGGCCGGGTGCTTCGGGCGCGGGTGGAGGAACTGATGGATTTGGTCGATCTTGACCGCGCCTTCCTTGACCGCAAACCCAGCGAGCTTTCCGGCGGTCAGAAGCAGCGCGTTGGCATCGCCCGCGCGCTGGCCGCCGAGCCGGAGTTCATCATCTGCGACGAGGTGACCAGTGCGCTCGATCAACTGGTGGCCGAGGGGATCTTGCGGCTGCTGGTGCGTTTGCAGACCGAGCTGGACCTGACCTTCATGTTCATCACCCATGACTTGGCCACGGTTGAGGCGATTGCCCATAAGGTGATCGTACTGAAGAACGGCCAGATCGTCGAACAGGGCGGGCGCGATGAGATCTTCGGCGCGCCAAAGCAGGCCTATACCAAACGGTTGCTGACCTCGGTGCCGCAGATGGATCCGGAATGGCTGACCGAGGCCCGCGCGCGGGAGCGGTCCTTGCGCGAGGCGGAGTAGGGCGCTGGCGGTTTATATACCCGCGGCGCGCGCCGCGGCAAAGGCGGCCTCTGCCACGTCGAGAAACAGAGCGGCTTCGGGCTGCTGCAACACAAGGGGCGGGCGGATCTTCAGCACATTGGCCCCCGGCCCGGTGGCGCTGATCAAGACGCCATTCTGGCGCATGTGGTTCACCACGAATTTGGCGCGGGCGGCGTCGGGGGCATTGGTTGCGCGCGAAGTGACGCATTCAACGGCCAGAAACAGCCCCGCGCCGCGCACATGGCCGATCTCGGGGTAACGCGCCGCGATGTCTTGCAAGCCGTTCTTGAGGGCCCCGCCGACCGTGGCAGCATTGTTCTGCAACCCTTCATCCGCGATCACGTCAAGCACCGCCATACCCGCAGCCGCGGCCACCGGGTTGCCACCAAAGGTGTTGAAATACCGCGCTTTTTCTCCGAATTCTTGCACCAACTCTGGCCGCATCGCGGTGCCGGAAAGGGGGAAGCCATTGCCCATCGGCTTGCCCATCGTGACCATGTCAGGCACCAGCCCGTGGCGCTGGAACCCCCAGAAGGCGTCGCCGGTGCGGGCAAAGCCGGGCTGCACTTCGTCAGCGATGAAGAGCCCCCCCTCGGCGCGGATCAGATCGACCGCCGGTTGCAGGAACCCTGCCAGATCGGGGTGCAGCCCGTCGCTGGAAAAGATCGTATCGACGATGAAAGCCGCAGGCTCGATCCCATCGGCGCGCATCTCGGCAATCGCTTGGGCCAGATCGGCGGCGAGTTTCGCGCCCTGCTCCGCGGCTGGAATGCGCAGCGTGTCGGGCGCGTCGATCAGCCGGATGCGCGGGCTGCGCGGGATGAAATCGCCCAAGGATGGGGACAGTTCCGCCACCGCTTCGGTCAGCCCGTGATAGGCAAGGCGGGTGACGATGACGCCCTCGCGCCGGGTATAGCTACGGGCGATGCGCAGGGCGATGTCATTCGCCTCGGACCCGGTGCAGGTGAACATGACATGACCGAGTGCGCCGGGCATGGTGGCCAGCAGCCGTTCCGCGTAAGTCACCACGTTTTCATGCAGATAGCGGGTGTGGGTGTTCAACACGCCCAACTGCTGGGTGATCGCCTCGACCACGCGGGGGTGGCAATGGCCGACCGAGGCGACGTTGTTATAGGCGTCGAGGTATTTGCGTCCGTCCTTATCCCAGAGCCAGACACCCTCACTGCGCGTGATATGCAGCGGCTGGTCGTAGAACAGCCGGTAGGCGGGGCCGAGCGCCTTGGCGCGGCGGTCGATCAGGGCGCGGTCGTCCGGGCTGAGGGCGTCGGCTTGGGCGCTGTCATAGGCGTTGATCATGGTCATCGGTCACTCCGTTCCCGCAGCACGGTGCAGGGCTTTGATCGCGGCGGCGTCGCCCACATGGTCGAGTGCGGCCAACCCGCGTTGCGAGGCGGCGGCGTTGCGCAGGATATAGGGGGCGTTGTCGGGATAGCGCCGGGCGCGGGAAGCGCCGATCGCCAAGGTGGTGGCATGGCGCAGCCGGATCAGACTGGGCAAAAGCGCGATTTCCTCAGCCTCCAGCGGCAGGCGTTTGGCAAAGCCCGTGACCATCTCGCAAACATCTTGCAGCGGGTCCGCGCCTTGGCCGAGTTGATAGGAGCAGGCCACCGCCAGATCGCAGGCCAGCGGCGTATGCACCATATCGCCGAAGTCGATCAGTCCGACGGGGTGCTGGGCCTCTGGCGCGTCGACCAGAATATTGTGCGGATTGAAGTCGTTATGAACGACCTGTGCCCGCAGATGTGGAAGCTGGGGCGCGACTTCTGCATCAAAGTGATCGAGGGTGCGCCCCAGTTGGGCGCACAGCTCGGCGTCTTGCACATCCGCCAGCAGCGGGCGCAGATGGCCTGCCTGTTTGATGTCCCACTGCAGAAAATGCCCCCCCGCCGGATGGAAAAAACCGCGCAGCCCAAGGGCGACCCGCGCGTGAAAATCGCCCAAGGCGCGGTGCAGGCCGGGGCGCGGCGTGGCATTGCTGAGGACGGTGCCGCCGAGGAAAGACATCAGGCGGACGACATGGGGCTGACCGTCAGCCGCTGTGGCAACCTCGGCCGCCTTGCCATTGAGGCTGGCGCAGATGCGTTGCACGGGCAGTTCGGGATCAGCGGTGGCCAGATGCATGAGCGCGGCAGTCTGCATGTCGGTCACCGCGCGGTCTTCGGCGGCGTTGGTGATCTTTAGTAGCGCCTTTTCGCCCGTAGTGAGGGTAATCAGGAAGTTCGCGTCTTTCTCAGCGGCAAGCGGTTCGATCTCACCCGAGATACCATAGCGCTGCAAGGCAACCTCTGCCGCGCGTGCCGCGTCAAAGGCGGGCGGATCTTGCGCTAGAAGATCGGTCTTGTTGCCGCTCTCTTCGGCCAGCACACCGCTGAGAAAGGGGGGCAAGCCGCCCTGAGGCGTGATCCCGACCTCGGTCATGGGGTGATGCCCTCGGTCCCGCACCATTCGGCGATAAACAGCGCCATGGCTTGAGTGATCTTTTTGACCGAACTCAGGCTGACGGATTCGTTGATCCCGTGGATGTTGCGAGACTTCGGCCCGTAACAGAGCGCCGGGATCTTGTTATACAGCGCATAGACCCGCGTATCGAGATAGCCTGCTGTCATAAAGGACTGCAGCGGCGCGCCGATGGCGTATTCGTGGGCGCGTTCCAGCACCGCTTCGGCATCGCTGCCGGGCTCCAGCACATAGCCTTCGGCGTGGAAACCGTTAAAGACCACCTTGGGCGGGTTGTTGGACAGGAAGCTGTCGGTCTGGGCAAAGGCTTTGACCCGCTCGGTGATCTCCCGCGCGGCGTCTTCGGCGTTGCGGCCCGGATAGATGGAAACGCGGCAATCGATGTTGCACCATGACGGCACCGATGACGCCCAATCACCGCCTTCGATCTTGCCGATGTTGAGGTTAATGGGATGCGCTTCGTCTTCGAAATGCGGGTGGTCGCCTTTCTCGGCGTTCCAGTCCTCCTCCATCTCGCGCAGGGCGGTCATCACGCGGGTGGCCGCGTCGATGGCATTGGCCCCTTCGCCCATTTCGCGCACATGGACGGGCACGCCGCGCACCTGCACCTGAAACCAGATGACGCCGGTATTGGCGCGCACCAACATTTCTTCTTCGGGTTCGGGAATGAAAACCGCATCGGCGGTGTAGCCTTGCAGGAAGGTCTGCAACGCGCCGTTGCCGGTGGATTCCTCCTCGACCACGGACTGCACATAGACGGTCGCCGCTGGTTGCAGCCCAATGCGGCGCAGCGCGTCTAGGGCAAAGATATTCGCCGCAGCACCCGCCTTCATATCGCCCGCGCCCCGGCCATACATCCAGTCGCCGTCGATCTTGGCCGAAAAGGGCGGATCATCCCACATGTCGTGCAGCCCTTCGGGCACCACGTCGAGATGCGATTGCAGGATCAGCGAGCGGCCCGCCTCATCGCGCGGGCGGTGGATACCCACGACGATGGGCGCGTCAGAGTGATCGTCTGAGTATCTCGAGCCGCCGGGGTGCGCTTCAATCGCGGCGCGGTCCATCTTGAAACGGTCCATCGCGTAGCCACGGCTTTGCAGGTTGCGAAACAGCAGGTCTTGGATCGCATGTTCATGGCCGCGCAGCGAAGGGGTCTGCACGAGTTGTTGGGAAAAGCTCACTTGCTCAGCGAAGCCATCTTCGACAGCCTGAAGGATGCGGGATTTCAGATCAGGATCGAGGGTCATGTCGTGTCCTTTCGGTGGGTTACAGCATCGCTTCGATGAGGAAGGGGCCGGGCTCTTTTGCGGCCTCTTCGATGGTGCGCATCAAGTCGGCGATGTCTTCGACCCGTTTGCCCGGCACGCCCATGCCCTTGGCCATGGCGACGAAATCCAGTTGCGGACGGTCGAGGTTCAGCATGCTCAGCGCGTCGGGGCCGGGCTGCGCGCCGACGTTGTGCAATTCGCCCTTGAGGATCTCATAGGACTGGTTGGCGAGGATGATCGTGGTGACGTTGGAGTTCTCGCGCGCTTGGGTCCAGAGTCCTTGGATGGTGTACATGGCCGAGCCATCTGCCTGCAGCGTGATGACCGGACGGTCGGGGCAGGCGATGGCCGCTCCGGCAGAAAGCGGGATACCGATGCCGATGGATCCGCCGGTCAGGGCCAGCCACGTGTTCGGCGCCGCACTGTCGCCCGCGGGGAAGGTGGCTCCGCCGGAGGAGACGGCTTCATCCACCACAATCGCATCTTCGGGCAATGCGTTCGCCAAGGCCGCGCCGAGGTTTTGCAGGGTGATGCCGCCTGCCTGCGGTGCGGCGGGTCGTTCGTGGTCGCGCGGGGTGGCGGGTTTCGCGCCGATGCGGTCTGCGAGTGCGGCCAAAGCCGTGGAGCCGTCCGCATCGACGGCGGCCAATGTGACGGTATGACAATCGACCGGCAGCAGCAGGCTCGGTTTGCCGGGATAGGCAAAGAAGGCCACGGGAGGTGGCGTCTCAATCAGGATCGCGCGGCTGTAGGGGGCAAGGCATTCAAGGGCCGCGTTGATCGGGTAGGGGACTTTGTTGATCGCAAAGCGGCCCTGCCCACGCTCCATCCGGCGGTTCGAGGTGGGCGCGAGGATGTCGGCCCCGGTCTTTTCTGCGATGCCGTGCAGCAGGGCCATCGCTTCTTGGCTTTCCAGCACCGCGCTGCCGACCAGCAGCACGGTTTTCTCACCGCTCTCCAAGGCTTTGATTGCCGCGTTAAGAGCGCGTTCATCCAAAGGGGCAGGGGCGGCGGGGGCCATGGCATCGGCCATTTTGCCGCCCGCATCCCAACCGATGTCCGCAGGGGCGATCAGTGTGGCGACCTTGCCGGGCTTGCTCTGCGCCACGGCGAGCGCGGTCATCGCATCCGCCGCAAAGCTGCCCGCATCTCGGCCCGAACGCACCCAATCGCTAAACGGCGCGCATGCGCCTTCGACATCTGCCGAGAGGGGGGCATCGTATTTCTGGTGCCGCAGCGCGTGATCGCCCACAAGGTTCACCATTGGCACCCGTGCCTTGCGGGCGTTGTGCAGGTTGGCGGCAGCGTTGGCAAAGCCGGGCGCGAGGTGCAGCAGGGTCACTGCCGGTTTCCCAGCCATGCGCGCATAGCCATCGGCGGCGCCCGTCACCACGCCTTCGAACAGGCCCAAGACGCAGCGCATCAGTTTGGTGCGGTCCAGCGCGTCGACGAATTGCATCTCGGAGGTACCGGGGTTGGCGAAACAGACCTCCACCCCGCCTGCGTGCAGGCTGCGGACAACGCTTTCAGCGCCGTTCATCTCTTTGGGTGTCTTGCTCATGCTGTGGCCTCGCGGAATGTCGTAAGAAATGATTTTGCGTTATCGGCAAGGGAGGGGCCAAGGTAGCCGCCCTCTTGAATCAATGCCGTGGGAAGGTTGAGCGCTGCCAAGCGCCGCGCCATTTCGGCAAACCCGTCGGGTAGACCTTCACGGCGGCCAGCGGATCGTCGGCGGCCATGTCGAAGCCCAGCGAGACAACCAGCGCCTCGGCTCCGAAATCACGGATTGCGGCGATGCCTTTGTCGAGCAGGGCCAGCACCTCCTCTTGGCTCGCGCCCTGTTCCAGCAGCAGGTTCAGCGATTTACCCGCCCCGTCGCCTTCGCCCGTCTCATCGGCATGGCCGAGGTAGAAGGTGGGGTAGGTGGCCGGATCGGGATGCAGCGAGCAGAAGAAGATGTCGCCGCGTTCATAGAGGATGTCGAGCGAGCCATTGCCGGTGTGCACGTCGATGTCGATCAGCGCGACTTTCTTGTAGGTCTGGGTCAGATGCTCCGCCGCGATGCAAGCGTTGTTGAAAAAGCAAAACCCATTTGAGCAATCGCGCATCGCGTGGTGGCCGGGCGGACGGCAAAGCGCATAGGCGGCGCGGGCACCGGCCGCCACCGTCTGGGCCGTCTCGATGGCGGTTTGGGCCGACCAATAGGCCGCGTCCCATGACCCTTCGGTCAGCGGGGTCGAGGTGTCGGTCATCCACCAGCCCAATTGACCGTGAATGTCCTTGGGCTCTTTCCCGCGCCGCACGCCGGGGTGCATGGTTGGGATGGCCAGCGCATCAGGGCCCGCGCTTTCGACGAAACGGGCATGGGCGTCGGGCAGGAAGTCGACATAGTCAGGGTTGTGCACGGCCTTGATCGGGGCAAGCCCGTGGTCTTGGGGTTTGGTAATCTCAAACCCTTCGCCGATTAACATATCGCGTAGAATTTCAGCACGTTGTGGCTGTTCTTGATGCGGCATGGCCGCGCCGCGCCGAAAGTAGTGGGTCGGTGCATGGCCAAGCTGGCGTTCGTCGAAAAAGACTTTCATCACATTCCCTGTGGTCTGATGTCGTTGCGGCAGAGCATTGCAGTTTTAATTTGCAGGCTCAATAGAAATGATGCATCATGCATCAAAACTGGCCATGGTTCGGTCGGTAAGGACGAGGGCGCGATGGCCGAGATCAGTCAAGTTTCATTGGGCGATGCGATCTATGATCGGGTCTGTCAGGACTTGGTAGAAGGCAAGCTGCGCCCGAATGAAAAGGTCACCATTCGCGGGTTGGCTGAGCGGTTGGGCACCAGTTCGACCCCGGTACGCGACGCAGTGCAGCGGCTTTTGCGGGATGAGGCTTTGATCCAGCGCAGCATGCGCGACGTGCGCGTGCCGGTGCTGACAGAGGCGCAGTATCTTGAGATCGCAAGCATCCGGCGCGAGTTGGAGGGTTTTGCCGCAGGCCGCGCCGCCGAGATGGTGGGCCCAAAGGAGGTCCGCCGCCTGAAAAAGATCGTGGAGAGGAATGAAGCCGCAGCCGTGGCCGGGCGCTGGCCGCAGGCGGTGAAGTACAATCAAGAGTTCCACTTCGCATTGGTGGAGGCGGCTGAGATGCCCATTCTGCTGGCGATACTCAGTGGGCTGTGGCTGCGCATGGGGCCGCTGATTGCAGGGTACTATGCTCGGGAACAGCTGGGGCTGGTCCGACATCATCAGGCGATCATTGCCGCCTGCGAAAATCGCGATCCTGCGGCGGCTGCCGCGGAGATGCGCGCAGACATAGATGACGCAAAGGAGGGGATCATCAGATATATCGAATCGTTCACCATAGGTGAATGAGTTTTTCCAAGTCCTGCGCACCGCGCGGCCTTGTCCCAACCGACTGCAAGAAGCCGACGTCAGATCGGACGCTTTCAAAGGGCCAAGATTCAACACAACCAATGGGGATTGAAATGCTTAACACTACCAAATTAACCGCAGCCGTTCTGGCGCTGGCACTGGCTGGACCACTGGCCGCGCAGGATGGCGAGCCGAAATCCGGCGGCACGCTGAACGTCGTGATCCAGCCCGAACCGCCCAGCCTGATGATCGGCCTTGTGCAGAACGGCCCGACACAGATGGTCGGCGGCGATATCTATGAAAGCCTGCTGCGCTATGATTTCGATCTGAAACCCGAAGGCCAATTGGCTGAATCTTGGGAGATTTCAGAGGACGGCAAGACCTATACCTTCAAGCTGCGCGAAGGTGTGGTGTTCCATGACGGAGAGCCCTTCACCTCGGCGGATGTCGAATTCTCCATGGATAAGTTCCTGCGCGAGAGCCACTCGCGGATGCGCACCTATATGGAGCATGTCGAAAGCATCG
Source organism: Sulfitobacter sp. OXR-159 (assembly GCF_034377145.1). Classification (NCBI taxonomy): domain Bacteria; kingdom Pseudomonadati; phylum Pseudomonadota; class Alphaproteobacteria; order Rhodobacterales; family Roseobacteraceae; genus Sulfitobacter; species Sulfitobacter sp. OXR-159. The sequence goes on along the minus strand of NZ_CP139707.1, from coordinate 2,807,984 downwards.
AGACGCCGGATGAATATACGGTTGTCTTTAACCTCAAGCAGCCCTTCGGCCCCTTCATCGGCATCTTCGAGCCCGGCACCGCGCCGATGATCCCCAAGCATATCTACGAAGGGACGGATTTCGCCAACAATGAGGCGAACAATACGCCCATCGGCACCGGCCCCTTCAAGTTCGACAAATGGGAAAAGGGCAGCTTTATCCATCTGGTCAAGAACGAAGACTACTACATGGAAGGCAAACCCTACGTCGACGAAGTCTATTACCACGTGATCCCCGATGCGGCCTCGCGTGCGGTGGCCTATGAGACCGGCAAGGTCGACGTGCTGCCCGGCGGCTCGGTCGAGAATTTCGACGTGGCGCGTATTCAGGCGATGGACAACACCTGCATCACCGACAAGGGCTGGGAATACTTCGGCCCGCTGTCTTGGATGTGGGTGAACAACGACAACAAGCCGCTTGATGATGTGAAAGTGCGCAAGGCGATCATGCATGGCGTCGACCGTCAATTCGCCAAGGACGCGCTTTGGAATGGTCTGGGCAAGGTTTCGACCGGGCCGCTGTCGTCCTCCACCCGTTTCTATGACGGCGATACGCCGGATATCTCCTATGATCCGGAAAAGGCCAAAGCACTGCTGGAAGAAAGCAGCTATGACGGTGAAACCATCCGCATCTTGGGTCTGCCTTACGGTGAGACGTGGCAGCGCTGGGCCGAGGCGGTCAAACAAAACCTGAGCGAGATCGGCATGACGACCGAGATCGTGCCCTCGGACGTGGCGGGTTGGAACCAGAAGGTCGCAGACCGCGACTATGATCTCGCCTTTACCTACCTCTACCAATACGGTGATCCCGCACTTGGTGTTTCGCGGACCTATATGGGCGACAATGCTGCCCCCGGTTCGCCTTGGAACAACGTGGCGAACTATCAAAACGCCGAGACGGACAAGCTGTTCGCCGAAGCGGCACTGATGGCCAGCCCCGAAGAGCGCAAGGCTGCCTATAAGGAAATCCAAGACAAAATCGTCGAGGACGTGCCGAACATCTGGCTCTTGGAACTGGGCTTCCCCACCATTTACCGCTGCGACGTGAAGAACCCCGTAAACACCGCCTTTGGCGTAAACGACGGTTTCCGCGACGTGTGGCTCGACAAGTAAAAAAAGCGACAACGCTCAAGGCCCGAGCCGTTTCGGCGGCTCGGGCGGATCTTAGAACAACACGGGGCGGATAGCGTGATACGTTTCATATTGGGCAGGTTGGTCAAGGCGGTGTTTATCCTGCTGGCGATCCTTGTCTTCAATTTCCTGTTGATCCATGCGGCACCGGGTGACCCTGCGGCGGTCATGGCGGGCGAAGCCGGGGCGGCGGATGAGAAATTCCTTGCAGACCTGCGGGCGCGTTTCGGGCTGGACCAGCCGCTCTACATGCAGCTGTGGCTCTATATCAAAGGCGCGGTGCAGCTTGATCTGGGCTATTCCTTCCGCCAGCAGATGCCGGTGGCCGAGATGATCGGCGACCGTCTGCCAGCGACGCTTTTGCTGACCGGCGTGGCCTTTGTGCTGTCGCTGGTCTTGGGCGTGACCGCAGGTGTCGCGGCCTCCGCCCGGCAGGGGCGGTGGGGTGACACGATCATCTCGACCTTCGCGTTGCTGTTCTATGCCACGCCGCTGTTCTGGGTGGCGCTGATGGCGACGCTGGTGTTTTCGGTCTGGCTCGAATGGTTGCCGGGCTTTGGGTATTCGACCATCGGGGCGGGCTATACGGGGTTTGCCCATGTATTGGATGTGGCGAAACACCTCGTCCTCCCGGCCTCTACCTTGGGGCTGTTCTTTACCGCGATTTATATGCGCATGACGCGGGCTTCGATGCTTGAAGTCTCGCGGCTCGATTTCGTCAAAACCGCCCGTGCCAAAGGGCTGACCCGCGGCGTGATCCAACGGCGGCACATCCTGCGCAATGCGCTTTTGCCGGTCATTACGCTTGCGGGGCTTCAAGCGGGGCAGATCTTTGGCGGGGCGATCCTGACCGAGACCGTTTTCGCATGGCCCGGCATCGGGCGGCTGATGTTCGAGGCGATCAACCAGCGGGATTACAACGTGATCCTCGGGGTCTTTTACATCTCGGCGGCCATGGTGCTGCTGTTCAACCTGATCACGGATGTCATCTATGTCATTGTTGATCCGCGGATAAGGCTGACGACATGATGAGCTTTTGGAAACGTTTCAGCTATAACCGTGGCGCGGTCATTGGTCTGGTCATCCTGACCTTCGTCGTGGCCGCTGCCATCCTCGCGCCCATCCTTTTCCCGCAAAGCCCGTGGAAAATGGTGCAGCGTCCCTTCCTGCCGCCGTTTACCCAAGACGGGCTGATGTTGGGCACAGATGCGCTTGGCCGCAATGTGCTGGCGGGGCTGGCACATGGGGCTTATGTGAGCCTGCTGGTCGGGCTGGTCTCAACCATCGTAGCGCTGGCCATTGGCGTGCCGGTGGGTGCAGCCGCGGGGTATTTCGCGGGGCGGATTGACGACGCGCTCATGCGCTTTACCGAATTCTTTCAGACCATCCCCAGCTTTGCGCTTGCCATCGTGCTCTTGGCGATCTTTCAGCCCAGCCTGACCTTCGTCATCATCGCGATCTCCATCGTCTCATGGCCCCCCGTGGCGCGTCTGGTGCGCGGCGAGGTGCTGTCGCTCAGAACCCGCGAGTTTGTCGAGGCGGCGAGCCTGTCGGGCCTCGGGAACCTTCAGATCATCACCCGCCACATCCTGCCCAACGCGCTGCCGCCCATTATTGTGCTGGCCTCGCTCATGGTGGCGCAGGCGATCTTGCTGGAAAGCTCGCTGTCCTTTCTGGGGCTGGGCGATCCGAACATCATGTCTTGGGGCTATATGATCGGGGCTGCACGCACCGTGATCCGCACCGCATGGTGGCTGTCCTTCCTGCCGGGCATGGCGATCCTTTTGACCGTGCTGGCGCTGAACCTGATCGGCGAAGGTCTGAACGACGCGCTGAACCCGCGATTGACGAGGAAATCCGAATGACCCTGCTTAGCATCCGTGACCTGTCTATCGCTTTGCCCGTGGGGGCCGACCGGCTCTACGCCGCGAAGGACATCAACTTTGACCTCGCACCGGGGGAGATCCTCTGCATCGTTGGCGAAAGCGGGTCGGGCAAATCCATGTCGGCCAATGCGGTGATGGGGCTGCTGCCGCAAGGTGTTGAACCCGACAAGGGCAGCATCACCTTTGACGGCCAGTCGATCCTCGGCCTGTCTGAGAAAGAGATGTTGAAGCTGCGCGGCAGCCGTATTTCGATGATCTTTCAGGAACCGCTCAGCGCGCTGAACCCGCTGATGCGCGTCGGCGCGCAGATCGCTGAGGTGTTCGAGGCGCATGGCGCGCTCAACAGCTCGGAACGGCGCGCGCGGGCGTTGAAACTGCTGGAGGAGGTCGGCATCCCCGACCCCCAAGCGGCGATCCGGGCCTATCCTTTCCAGCTGTCGGGGGGGCAGCGACAAAGGGTCATGATCGCGATGGCCTTGGCGCTCGAGCCTGACATCCTCATCGCGGATGAGCCGACCACGGCGCTTGATGTGACCACCCAAGCGCAGATCCTCAAGCTGATAGAAGACCTGCGGCGCAAGCGCGGCATGGCGGTGATTTTCATCACCCATGATTTTGGCGTGGTGGCCGATATCGCCGACCGGGTGATCGTCATGAAAAAAGGTGAGATCGTTGAGGCTGGCCCCGCGCAGGAGGTGCTGCTGAAACCCCAGCACCCCTATACCCGCGCCCTGATCGACGCGATTCCCCGGCTGACCCAAACCGACGCGCCCGAGCAGGTCGAGCGCGCGCCGCTGCTCAAGGTCGAAGGGCTGCAAAAGACCTTTTCGACCGGCTCTGGCACGCTCTTTGGCAAGCGCCGCGTGGTGAAAGCCGTGCAGGACGTGAGCTTTGAGCTCTACGCAGGTGAAACCATCGGCATCGTCGGCGAGTCCGGTTCGGGCAAATCCACCGTTGGGCGTTGTCTGGTGCGTCTGCTGGACCCAGATGGCGGGCGGGTGCTGATGGATGATGTCGACATCGCCCATATGTCCGGCGCGGAATTGCGCGCGCAGCGGCGCAAGTTGCAGATGATCTTTCAAGACCCGTTTTCGTCGCTCAACCCGCGCGCCCGCGTGTCGCGCATCCTCACCGAAGGGCTGATCGCATATGGCACGCCGGATAAAGAGGCCAAGGCCAAAGCGCGCGAATTGCTCGAACTGGTTGGGCTGGATGAAAGCGCGATGAAGCGTTTCCCGCATGAGTTTTCAGGCGGGCAGCGGCAGCGGATCGGCATTGCCCGTGCGCTGGCGCTGGAGCCGTCGATCATCATTGCGGATGAGGCCGTCTCGGCGCTCGACGTGTCCATTCAGGCGCAGGTGCTTGATCTGCTGGCCGAGTTGAAGACCCGGCTGAACCTGTCGATGCTCTTTATCACCCACGACCTGCGGGTCGCGGCGCGGATCTGCGACCGGATCATCGTCATGCAAAAGGGCCAGATCGTCGAAGCCGGGCCGGTCAGCAAAGTGTTGCACGATCCCGATACCGCCTATACGCGCAGCCTGCTCGACGCTATTCCGGGGCAGGATTATGAACGCGCGCTGGCGGCTGCCGACTAGGGCGCTATTTCAGGCGTTATGCTAGATTTGGATCAAGCGATGGATACTGCGGACCACGACCAAAAGACGCTGCTTTTGACGGGGGCGAGCCGGGGCATCGGTCATGCCACGGCCAAGGCTTTCGCGGGCAAGGGCTGGCGGGTGATTGGCTGTTCCCGGCAGGCGTTCTCGCCCGAATGCCCTTGGCCCGGTGGGGCGCAGGATCATGTGCAGGTCGATCTGAGCGATCCGAACCAGACGATAGAGGCCGTCGCACAGGTCAAGCGGCTGTTGAACGGCAACCCCCTGCACGCGCTGGTCAACAATGCAGGCATTTCGCCAAAGGGTGAAGATGGCGTGCGGCTCAGCACGCTCGACACCGATTTGCGGACCTGGGGACAGGTGTTTCATGTGAACTTCTTTGCCTCCGTGGTGCTGGCGCGGGGGCTTCAGGATGAACTGTCTGCCGGGCGCGGATCGGTGGTGAATGTCACATCTATCGCCGGGTCGCGGGTGCATCCCTTCGCCGGGGCGGCCTATGCCACTTCAAAGGCGGCGCTTGCTGCGCTGACCCGTGAGATGGCCCATGATTTCGGCCCCCTCGGCGTGCGGGTCAACGCAATCGCACCGGGCGAGGTGGAGACGGCAATCCTCAGCGAAGGCACCGACAAGATTGTACGCGACATCCCCATGCGCCGCCTCGGCCAGCCGGATGAGGTGGCGCGGGCGATCTATTTCCTGTGTAGCGAAGAAAGCTCTTATGTCTCTGGAACCGAGATTGAGGTGAACGGCGGGCAGCACGTCTAAGGGGCGGCGCGGGTGATCTGACAATCGCGTGATCAGCGCAGTCTTGCGCTGTCATCTCAGGACATTGGGACTATGTTCAACCGTTCACATCAGGGCAGCTATACGCGCGCTCCCCTCAGGCAAAGCATACCCCAAGGGACACCACTTCATGATAAAATTCGAATTGAACGGGCGGCAAATCTCTGTCGACGCAGACCCGGACATGCCCCTGTTGTGGGCTATCCGCGATGAAATCGGTCTGACCGGCACCAAGTTTGGCTGTGGCATCGGCGCCTGTGGCGCTTGCACCGTGCATATCGACGGCACGGCGACACGGTCCTGCATCACCTATCTGGCGGATGTTGAGGGCCTGTCGGTCACCACGATCGAAGGGCTGGACGAAGAGGGCAAGCACCCCGTTCAAGAAGCATGGCGCAACCTGCGCGTGCCGCAATGCGGTTACTGCCAGTCGGGCCAGATCATGCAGGCGGCGTCGCTGTTGCAAGACACGCCGAACCCCAGTGACGAAGACATCGACGCGGTGATGACCGGCAACCTTTGCCGCTGCATGACCTACCCCCGTATCCGTCAAGCCGTGCGCGACGCCGCCACCGCAATGGGAGGTTCCGACAATGGCTAATCTGATGTCCCGCCTGAAAGGCTCCGACAATCAATCGCAAATGACCCGCCGTGGTTTTTTGGTGTCCATGACCGCCGCGGGCGTTGCCTTTGGCTTCCCACAGGCGTCGAACGCCGCGATGAACCCTGCCGTGCCGGATGGCACACCGATCATGCCAAACGGCCAGACATTCGAGCCGTCGATGTGGTATTGGATCGACGCCGACGGTCAGGTCAACGTCAACATCATCCGCGCCGAAATGGGCCAGCACGTCGGCACCGCCATCGCGCGTATTCTGGCGGATGAGCTGGAAGTGGCTTGGGAAGATGTGCACATCACCCATGTGGATTCAGCCGAGAAATGGGGCCTGATGGTCACCGGCGGCAGCTGGTCGATCTGGCAAAGCTGGCCGGTCTACCGTCAGGCAGGCGCTGCGGGCCGTACCGCGCTAATCGAAGCGGCGGCGGCCAAGTGGGGCGTTGATGCCTCTGGCCTGACCGCACGCGACGGTGCCGTGACCGATGGCACGCAAAGCATCAGCTACGGCGATCTGGTAGCCGAAGGGCTCGACCGGAGCTTTACCGAAGACGAATTGGCAGCCCTGCCGTTGAAACCCCATGCCGATCTGCGCCTTGTGGGCCAAGACGTGCATCCTCTTGATCTGGATACGAAGACCACCGGTCAGGCGATCTATGGCTTGGATGCCAAGGTCGATGGCATGGTCTACGGCGTGCCGATGCTGCCGCCGACGCGCTATGGCTCCAAGGTCAATTCAGTCGATGACAGCGCCGCGAAAGAGGTCAAAGGCTACCTTGAGACTGTCGTGCTGGATGATCCGTCGGGCACCGTGCCGGGCTGGGTTGTGGTGCTGGGCAAAACGCTCCACGCCGCGCGGATGGCCACCTATGAGATCAGCGTCGATTGGACCGCAGGCGAGACGGCCGATGTCTCCGAAGACGATATCCAAGCCCGCTCGCGCGAGTTGATCGGAAGCGACGCCGGGTCGATCCTGCACACCGAACAGCCCGAGACCAGCGCCGTTTTCGACGCCGCCACCGAGACGCTTGAGGCCGAGTACACCACGCAATCCGTGCTGCACTTCCAGATGGAGCCAGTGAACGCGACCGTCTTCCAGAACGCCGATGGCGTCTGGGAAACTCACGCGGGCAACCAGTGGCAATCGCTGATCCTGCCGACGCTGTCCACGGCGCTTGAGGTACCTGCCGATAAAATCGTGATGCGCAGCTACATGCTGGGCGGGGGCTTTGGCCGCCGGTTGAACGGTGACTATATCGTGCCCGCCGCACTGGCCTCCAAAGCTGTCGGCAAGCCCGTGAAACTGGTCTTCTCCCGCGAGGAAGACGCTCAGTTTGACAGCATTCGCTCGCCTTCGGTGCAGAAACTGCGCATGGCGTTTGACGATGCCAAGGCCGTCACGGGGATGGAACACCACGCCGCCGCCGGTTGGCCGACGCAGGTGATGGCACCGGGCTTCATGCCCAAAGGCGTCAACGAAGAACCCTATGATCCCTTTGCCATCGACGGTGCGGATCACTGGTACAGCGTGGGCGCGCACCGCGTGCGGGCGATCTCCAACGATCTGGCGAATGCGACCTTCCGTCCCGGTTGGCTGCGCTCGGTCGGGCCGGGCTGGACCAACTTTGCTGTCGAAAGCTTCATGGACGAGGCCGCGCATAAGGTCGATGCCGATCCGTTGCAGTTCCGTCTGGATCACCTGAAGGCCGAAGGCATCAACGCGGGCTCTGCGCCCAATGCGGTGGGCGGTGCGTCGCGTCAGGCGGCTGTCTTGCAGCGCGTGGCCGAGATGTCAGGCTACGGCAAGACCGACCTGCCCGAGGGCACGGCAATCGGGATCGCCACCACCTTTGGTCAGTCGCGGACCATGCCAACTTGGACCGCAGCCGCGGTCAAACTGGCGGTGGATGCCGAAACGGGCGAGGTCGCTGTCGAGAAGATGTGGCTGGCCTTCGATTGTGGCACCGTGGTCGACCCCGATGGGGCACGCGCGCAATGCGAAGGCGCGGCGCTCTGGGGCCTGTCCATGGCACTGCATGAGGGCACGCGGATCGAAGACGGCAATGTCGTTGATCTCAACCTCGGGTCTTATACGCCATTGCGGATGGTTGATGTGCCGGACATCGAAGTGGCCTTTGTCGAGAGCACGGAAGCGCCCGTCGGTCTCGGCGAGCCGGGCACCACGGTCATCGCGCCGGCGGTTGCCAACGCGATCTTCAACGCCACCGGGGCGCGGGTACGGCATCTGCCGATCACCGCTGATGCGGTCCTCGCGGCGCTGGAAAGCTGATACCAAGAGACGGGCGCGACATGCCGCGCCCGTCTTTCATCTTGGCCGGGGGCGTGGTCGTCTTGAGCGGGGCGTGCATTCGGCGGGCAGCACAGTGACTGCCCAAATTCAACGGCCCAAATTTTGCGCATTCTCTCTTAAAAACGTGGGGATTTACCCTCCACGCCATAATTCTGACAGGTTTCGAACAATAATCTAAACGCGCGATCTATGCCCGGTTGCGGGCTGGTACGAAGGACAATCTGTGGCACCTACCGAGACATATGAACAGCGCGTTGCCGCCACGCGAAAACGCTTTATCGAAGGGATCCCGGATCGCTTGCAGGCCGTCTCTGACGCACTGCGCGAGACGGACGGGGCCGATCCGCGCGAGACGAAAGCGCGCAAGGTCCACCGCATGCTGCACGATCTGGCCGGGAACGCCGCGATGCTGGAATACCTTGAGATTGAAGATTGTCTGCGCAAGGGGCTGCGCGTCGCCGAAGATGCCGATGAGTCCTCTTCGCCCTTGTCAGCCGATGATGTTCGTATAATTGAGACGGCTCTGGCCGATGCCAATAGCGTCGTCGAAAATATCTAAGAAAGCCTTTCCATGAAGTATCCCGCAATTGGTTTGCTGGCGGCTTTGCTGCCGTTTCAAGTTCACGCTCAAACGACCACGGGTGAGGACGCGGCGCGTGCCCCCGCGGAGCAGGTCCAAGAGGGGCTGATCGCACGGACCTTCGATCTGGCGGAGCTTGGGTTTCAAAACGGCATTTCCTTCCGACAACTGTCTGGAAACGCGACGATCTATATTCCGCTGCCCGACGCGGATGCGCTGAACTCGGGCAGCTTGCAGCTGGAGCTTGAACACGCCTCCACCACCGAGGTGGACCGCTATTTGCAAGTGTCGGTCGCGGGCCGCCCCGTGACATCGCAGGCGCTGCCGAATGGGGCAGGGCGCCTGAGCCTGCCCGTGCCGCTCAGCCCCGAAGACGTCTCTGGCGGGTTTATCGCCGTGGGCCTGTCCTATTCCGGCGCCCTCAGTGATCGGGTCTGTGTGGACGAGCGTGCCTCGGGGGATTTCCTTGAGATCACGGCGGCGTCTTCCGTGACGTTGCAACTGGACCCCTCGGAAATCGACACATCGGCTGCCTTCGCGGGGCTGCGTCCTGCGAATACGCGCCTTGCGATCAACGGAAACGATTCCCTCGCCGCTCTGGCTGCCGCGACCCGCGCCGCGGCGTTGTTTGACGCCGAGGCAGGGCGACTGACCTTTGCTGAGGAAACGGCAAGCCCGGCGGGCGCATGGTCCGAAGGTGTCATCCAGCTTGACGTGACTGCCTCTGGCGTGGCGAGTGAGATGGCCGTGGATACCCAAACGGGCCTGCCGGTCTTGACCCTGCGCGGCAGTGATCCGCAGGTGGGGCTGTGGCAGATGATGTCGGAATGGTCGGCCCTGTCGAACACGGATGCGACCGTGGTCGATGTGGCAGGGGCTCAGGCTCTGTTCGATGACCGCTTGCCGCTCTCTGCTTTGCAGGCCGATCTCACCCCGCGCGCCGTGGTCTCGACCGAAGACTTCTTTGTTCCGTTCCAGTCCTCGGATCTTCCAGCGGGCAAGGGCGTGGCCGGTGTTAACCTGCATGTGGCCGCAGCGCTTGATCCCGAAGGGCGCGGGGCGACGGCCTCGGTCTTTCTGAATGACACGCTTTTGGGCAACCGCCCGCTTGGCAGTGGCAAGCCCGAGCAATTGACCTTTTCTGTGCCCAGCGGCCTGCTGGGGCGCGACAACCTGCTGCGCGTGTCGATCCAGCGTCAGCCCACGGGCGGCGAATGCCGGTTCAAGCGGCAGGGCTATCCGGCGCAAATCCTGCCCGGCAGCGCCTTGTTGCTTTCCGATGCCGCGCCGCAGGATCAGGATTTCTTTGCCCTGCGACAGGAGTTCGGCAATGGTGTTCAGGTCGTGCTCGACCCCGATCTATCGCTGGATTTCGCGCAAACACTGCCGTGGCTCGCAGGCGTTGCGGGCAGCGTGATCCCGGACCGTGCCACCATCCTGCCCCGCGCCTCGGTCGACGCGCTTGAAGGGGACGAGCCTTTCTTTGTGATCTCTGAGCAAAACCCCGGAGATGGCGACCCGCTGATCACCTTTGATCAGGGCCGCATTGAGGTGCGCGACCGTAGAGACAACTTGATCTATTCGGGCGAAGACCTGTCGCGCCTTGGTGTGGTGCAGATCGTCACCCGTGGCGATACCCGTGGTCTGTGGCTGCGTCCGGGCAACGGCCCGGCACCGGAACTGACGCCCGAGCGGCCCATGATGCTGGACCGGGGCGATCTGGCCCTCCTCGGGCAGGACGGGGTGATCCTTGCCACTGCCACTGACCGCAGCCCGCTTGTTGATGTCGTCTACCCTGACCGCAGCAGCCTTGCGCAGATGCTGGCCAAGTACCGCCCTTGGATCGTTGGGGCCATCTGGGTGCTGGTGACGCTGCTTGTGCTGATCGTCTTCCAGCGCGTCTACCGCGCGCGTCGCGGCAAAGACGAGACGTAAGTCACCGTGGCGTTGGATGCCGAAAGCGAAGCCATTGGTTCGCTGCTGCTTGACCGTGGCGCGCTGACGGCTGAACAGCTCGACGCGGCAGAGGATTTGGCCGAAGACTGGAACGTCTCTCTGGTCAAAGTTCTCCTGTCGCGGCGCTGGCTGACCACGCAGACACTCTACCGGGAGATCGCCTTTTACCACGGGCTGACGCTGGTCGATCTGATCGAAGACCGCGCCGATGATGATCTGATCCGGCAGTATGATCCGGTGGTGATGAACCAGTTTATGACGGTGCCGATTGGCCGGGCAGAGGATGGTACCCTGACGGTGGCCACCTCGCGGCCCGGGCCGCGCACACTGCTGCACATCCGCGAGGTTTACGGCACCGGCGTGACCATCGTGGTGGCATCGCATTTCGATGTGTCATGGCAGCTACAACGCGCCTTCCGGGAGAAACATTCCCATGAAGCGGTCTTTGCTCTGGCAGAGCTTGACCCGGATATGTCGGCGCAGAATGTGGTGACCCCGCCGCAGATCTTGGTGATTTACCTTTTGGTCTCGGCCCTGTTGCTGGGGCTCGCGTTTTCGCCAGTGGTCACGCTGATCGTGCTGAACGTCTTTCTGACCGTGTTCTACACCGGAAACTTCCTGTTCAAAGCCCTGCTGGTCTGGCTGGGCGGTGCCGCGCAGGAGACCTCATCGCGGGCCATCGCGGCTGAGGCGTCGCTGCTGCGCGACGAAGACCTGCCGATCTATACCGTGCTGGTGCCGATGTTCCGCGAGCCTGAGGTGCTGCCGATCCTTGCCCAAGCGCTGCGCAATCTCGACTACCCGCTGGCCAAGCTCGACATCAAGATCGTGCTGGAAGAGGGTGATCACGAGACGATCGACGCGGCGCGCAAGCTGGACCTCGAAGGCGTGTTTGAGATCATCCGCGTGCCGGCCTCGCATCCGCAGACCAAGCCCAAAGCCTGCAACTTTGCGCTGCGCTATGCGCAGGGCGATTTCCTTGTGATCTTTGACGCCGAGGACAAGCCAGAGCCGGATCAGTTGAAAAAGGTCATCGCCGCCTTCAACCAATCCGCGCCCAATACCGCCTGTATTCAGTGCCGTTTGAACTACTACAACGCGCGGGAAAACTGGCTGACACGGATGTTCACCTTGGACTATTCGCTGTGGTTCGACCTGATGCTGCCGGGGTTGGAGCGTTTGGGTGTGCCGATCCCGCTGGGCGGCACCTCGAACCACTTCCGCATGGACGTGCTGCGCGAGTTGAACGCATGGGATCCCTTCAACGTGACCGAGGACGCCGATCTGGGCATTCGTCTGACGCAAAAGGGCTACCGCGTCGGCGTCATCGATTCCACGACCTTTGAAGAGGCCAATGTTTCGATCCCGAACTGGGTGCGCCAGCGGTCGCGCTGGATCAAGGGCTATATGCAGACCTTCCTTGTGCACAGCCGCAGACCGATTCACCTGTGGCAATCGGTCGGCAGTGCGGGGGTCTTTGGCTTTATCTTCTTCATCGGGGGCACGGTGCTGTCGGGCCTTCTGTGGTTGCCGCCCGTAGTGCAAGAATTTTTTGACCCTATTGGCGAGTGATCGAGTGCGGTCTTCTGTAAGGCCTCGAGATGCGGCACTTCCAAAAGCCGCGGGCCGGGATGGTGATCAGCGGATCAGGTCCAAATCTGTTGAGCGAGCTCTGAGCTCGTAGGCCCTAACTGGTTTTCCCAATCCAGATCTATTCGATCGTTTTGCCCATTCAGGTCGTCGTCTTCTTACACTCCCCTTGGCACCGTCGCTAGCAGTTCAACAAGAGCATCATGCCGCGACTGCCAGCGCCGGATCCTTGTAATCTTCGTTCTTTGTCAGCATCGCCCAGATTTGCCGGGCCATCTTATTGGCCAGCGCGATAGCGACCAGCATCTTGGGCTTGCGCGCCAACAATCGTGATAGCCAGCTGCCCTCCGTAATTGTGCGCCGTCCGAGCCAGCCCAGCCGCGACATTGCCCCAATGATCAAGAGACGTCTTATATCAGCTTGCCCGGCCTTGGTCATCCGCCCCAAACGTTCTTTGCCTCCCGAAGAATGTTGCTTGGGCACCAGACCCAACCAAGCCGCAAAGTCACGTCCCGTTTTGAACTGCGCCATATCAGGTCCAAACGCTTCTACAGCGATGGCCGTCAGTGGCCCAACACCGGGCATAGTCTGAAGCCTGCGCGCCCTGTCTGACTCAGCGGCCAGCGACTCGAGTTTCGCGGTGCGTTCGTTGATACGCGCCGTTTTCTCTGCAATCTGCGCCAGCAGGTCCAAGCACTCCTCGCGGATCAATGACAGCAAGTCGGCAGTCTTATCCTCTACAAGCGCTGTGATGCGATTAAGACTGCGTATCCCTTGAGGAAACACATGCCCATGCTCATACAACAGCGCCCGCAAGGCGTTCACATCCGCCGTCCGCTGATGCACCAGGCGTTCCCGGCCACGGAAAACTGCCGCGCGCGATTGTTGCTCGACTGTTTTAGGCTCCACGAAGCGCATCTCGGGCTGGCGAGCCGCGATGACAATCGCCTCGGCGTCGGCAGCGTCGTTTTTCTGGCGCTTCACGAACGGGCGAGCATACTGTGGCGCGATGAGTTTTACCTCATGTCCAAGCGCTTCCATCTCGCGCGCCCAATAATGTGCGCTGCCACATGCCTCGAGGATAACCAAGCTTGGCTCCTGCTTAGCCATGAACACGGGAAACTGCGTTCGCGTCAGCTTCTTGCGAAACTGAATCTCCCCCGTGTGCAGCGCCCCATGAACTTGAAAAACATTCTTTGCCAGATCGACCCCGATCATCATATCCTTCATCTCGCCGTCCTCCTCTTTGTGTGGCTTTCAACACCACGACCTTGGCACATTGCGATGCCGTCTGGGGAGGGCGGCAACCACTCCATCTGTTGAACCCGGTGTTCTGGTCGATCTTTGCCATTTGGCTGATCTTCGGGACCGAGGTGATCACCCCCTATTTCCCGCTGCCGGTGCTGTATCTTTCGCTGGTCAACCTTTTGGCGGGCAATGGGCTGCTGATCTACCTCACGATGGTCGCGCCCTTTAGGCGCAGATGGACCGATCTGGCCCCTTGGGGGATCACGGTGGTGGGCTATTGGGTGTTGATGACCGTGGCCTCTTACAAGGCGCTGTCGCAACTGATCTTCAACCCGTTCTACTGGGAGAAGACCCAGCACGGCCTGTCCAAACACACCGCCAATGAGGTCGCCGAAGCCAGCGCCGAAGCGACGGAGGCCACGCAATGATCCGCGCCGCCTTTTGGTCCTTTGGCTTTGTCGTGCTGGCGCTGGTGCTCTTGCTCAGCCTCGGCTGGACCGAGGCGCATGGCTTTCTGTCAATGGATGTGACCGACCTTTGGGCCAAGTCCATCGTGCAGATCGACGGGCCGGTGCAGTTCAAGGCTACGGATGCCTTCTATCCGCCCGTGCCCTATGCGCTGTCGCTGTTGGGGCAGGCGGTCTTGCCTGCCACACAGGTGCCAGTGCCCTTCGTGCTTTCTGCGCTGGTGGGGGCGGGGCTGCTGGTTATGTGGTTCCTCAATCTGCGCGATACGGGTCAGTTTTCGGGTGTGACTGCGGCTCTGGTCGTGCTTCTGCTGGCGTTGAACCCCTTCTTCTTACGCGCCTTGGCCGATGGGCCTGAAACGATGTTCTGTATCTTGGGCACATGGTTGTTCGCGCGCGGCATCGTTAATCTGCGGCTGACCGGCAACGCGCCCGACATGATGAAAGTGGCCGTGGGGCTTTTGGTGGTGGCGCTTTCGGACAGCTACGGTCTGATGCTCTGCCTGGGGGCGATGCCCTTCATGATCGTGGCGGCGCGGCCCAGCATGATTGCGGCCTCTTCCACGGGGTATCTTGTGGCGATGTTCTATCCGGTGCTTGCCGCCGTGGGGTCGCTGATGTTTGTCAGCATGATCTTCGACAGCCGCCTTGTCCCGCTTTTGTCGGAAACCGCGACGCCGCTGACCCTGCGCGAGCATTTGGTCATTCTGGCCGGACTTGGCCCCGCGGCCTTTGTCGCGATCCTGCGCAACATCTTGATCCCGCGGCTGTTCATGCCGCTGCTGGCCGCCGTGGGCGCTGTGCTGGGCGGGTATACGCTGAACACGTTTTTCCACGTCGAAGGCGACCCGGCCATGGCGCTGGCGCCCATGCTGGGCGTCTTGATCGCCGCGATCCGCTTTTGGCCCAACTTGCCGCTGCGCGAACCCATTGCCATCACCCTGATGGCGCTGTCGCTGCTGACCTCTGCGCTTGTCATGCGCCATGTCGCCCATAACGAAACCCGCGTTTGGACCAATGCAATGCTTGGGAAAGAGAACGCAGCGTCGCGCCCCACGCAGGAAGTTGTTTCATTCTTGCGCGACAAGTCTGAAATTATGGTAGATGTTGAAAAAAATCCCCAGATCGTGGTCGGTTTGGGGAATATAGACCGGCTGGTGATCGCCGGAGAGCCTGCCTACGACTGGGCGCTTGAGGGGGGCGTGCCGCGGACAAACTATATCGTCGTCCCGCGGCAGGCCGAGGGGCAGATCACAGCAGACAGAATTCTGCGCAGGTTCCCGCAGCTGAGACTATCGCAGCTGCCGGGGTATGAGGAGGTTTTTCAGAACAGCCAATGGCTTGTTTTTGAAAGAATTAACGAGTGGAAATAAAGTCATGAGCCCACGAATTATCGCAGTTGACGACTCGGACATCGCGCAGGATTTCATCAATGCCACGCTTTCGGAGCTTGGGTTCGACGATGTCGTCAGCTTCATCGATCCCCGCGCGGCACTTGACGCGATCGAAAGCGATGAGCCCCCCGCAGACCTGATCCTGATGGACATAATGATGCCCGATATCGATGGTATCGAACTTTGTGCCCGTATCCGTGCCCTAGACAGATGGAGCGATGTGCCGATCATTATGCTGACCAGCCGGACAGATATGGGCTCCCTTTCCGAAGCCTTCATGGCGGGGGCCAATGACTATGTCACCAAGCCCTTTAACCAGATTGAGCTTCAGGCCCGAATGCGCAGTTGCCTGCGCTTGAAATCAGAGTTGGACCGCCGCCGGTCGGGCGAAAACCGGGGCGCGCGCCGCCGCGCCGTGCAGAGCTTTTCAGAGGCCACGGTGCCCAGCCTTTTTGGCAGCAAGGGCGGCTTTCAGGGCAACCTCATGTCGTTGTCCCCCGCGATGCAAAAAGACCTTGGCTTGATCGTGTTTCGGATCGACGGTGACCGCGATCAATCAGACGCGGCGCGTGGCCAGCGGCAAGAGCTTCAGCACCTTGTGGCTGGGCTTTTTGGCAAGGTCGATATCCCCGCCCGGGACGGTTTTTCCCATTGGGAGGATGACCTGTTCGTCTACGGCTCGCTTCATGCCGATCACGCGCAGCTTGAAGCGCGGGCGCAGCAGTATATCTCTGCCGTGGCAGAGGCGTCGGCCTCTGTGAAAGAAGGCTGGACATCCCGTCCTTTGAGCGTCAGTGCCTGTGTCGTACCGCCCTCCGACGCGGCTGTCGCCACGTCGCTTGCGCGGGGCATTCAGGGCGTCGAAAGTGCTGGAAAAACAGGCGCGACGGGCACGATCTGCCTTGCCGCCAACGATATAGGACATCTGCCAAGGAATGGTCAGCACTGAGCCCACCAACAAAGTCGATGCGGAGCCTTCCTCACGCTCGCAAACCCTGTTTTGGGGACTGATCTCAACGGTCGTTCTGATCTATTTCGTTGGGCTCGCGTTTCTCACGTGGTCCGACTACAACCGCGCCACGACCCGTGCGGAAGTGGAGCTTGAGCATTTCGCAGAGCTTTATGAGCAGGCGGTCGATGCCTCCCTTTCGGTTGCGAATGTGCGGATGTGGGGGCTCATCGACGAGCTGTCGACCGCGCGTCTGAGCGACCCGGATCAATTCGAAGCGCAATATGGCGCGTTGATGAATTCCGCCGTGCAAGAGACCAAACAGGTCGATGCGCTGGTGCTGATCGGTGCGGATGGGGTCGTGCTTTGGGCCACGATCAAACCTCTGATGGGGCAGTACCTTGGGGACCGGGCCTATTTTCAGGCAGCGATCGGGCTTGATGTTGATGAATACACGGTCGGGGTGCCTATCGTATCGCGCGCCACAGGGCGGCGGCTGACGCCGATTGCATGGCCCTTGATCGGCATCGACGGTCAACCGCGCGGGGTGCTGGCGTCGTCCTTGGGCGAAGACTACTACTCCCAGCTGCTTGCGTTGGATGGGCTGCAACAGGACATGTATGTCGAGGTGGTGACCTCCAACGGAGAGCGCGCCTTTGCCTCGGGGCGGCCCCAGCGTGACCCCGACACGCCGGTGTTCCGCGCGCGCAAGGAGATCCCGGCGCTTGACCTTTATATCGACGTGACGCGCAGCAAAGCGGCGGTCATGCAAAGCTATTGGCAGCGCACGGTGGCGTTTGCGGGCCTTGCGACGATCCTGTTCTTGACGGTGATCAACGCGGCGATCCGCGCCAGACGGCAGTCGACCCAACTGGCGCAGGCCCTGCGCAACTCCGAACGCGACCGCGAGCGCATTCGTGTGGCGCAGAGCGAATTCGACGCGATTTTCGAGAATGTCGGCGACGGGCTGATCGTCTACAATGACAACAACAAGCTGCACCGCTCCAACCGCAAGGCGCGGCAACTGATGGGCGTCTCATCGGATATCGACGCCGTCCAAAAGCTGCGCGGCATGGTCCCTCCCTTTTCGCAGATGGACGAAGACGTGGCCGTTCACCGCGTTCAGATCCCCACGGCAGAGAACGAGAGTGTGGCGGTGCAATGCCGGGTGATGAAACTGCATCTGCATGGGGATTATATCGCCTATAACGTGCTTCAGGATATCTCTGCCGAAGAGCGTCTGGTGGCGGCGCGCACGGCCTTTGTTACCTCGGTCAATCACGAATTGCGCACGCCGCTTACATCCCTTGCCGGGTCGCTTGAAATTCTGCACGACCGCTTTGGCGATACCATGCCAAAGAACGCGGGCAAACTGTTGTCGATGGCCACCCGCAACGCCGACCGGCTTTTGGTGCTGGTCAATGACATCCTGACCCTTCAGGCTATTGACCAACGCCAACTCAGCATCCAAGCCGAGCGGGTCGCGGTGTCGGAAGTGCTGTCAGAGGCGATTGCCGCCAACACCGGCTATGGGGTGAACCGTGATGTGCAACTCGACATTCACGCAGGGCCAAACGCGGCGCAAGAGGCCTATGTGCAGGTGGACACCGTGCGCATGCAGCAGATCTTTTCCAACCTGATCTCGAACGCGGTCAAATATACGCCGCGCGGCGGGACGGTAAAAATCGGCGCCGAGGTGGACGATCAATGGGTCACGTTCTATGTCTGCGATGCGGGGCCGGGCATCCCTAGATCCGCGCATGATCGTATGTTCAAAAGGTTCGCTGACCCTGTGCATTCTCGCGAAAACCAAGCGAATGGCACGGGGCTGGGTTTGGCCATCACGCGGGAGTTGGTGTTGCGACAAGATGGCGATATAAGCTTTGAGACGCGCTCTGAAGAAGACGGAGACGAAAACCCCGGCACCACATTCTATGTGCGGTTCGCCCGTGATACTGGTGCCACGCCCGAGCAGGGGGCCCCGGCATGAGAGTGTTGTTCGTCGATGACGAGGATGACATCCGCGAGTTGATCGAGTTTGCGATCATGACCGAAGATGACATCGAACCGACATTCGCGGCCACCGGGCTGGACGCGATTGCCACGATGGAAACCCAGTCTTTCGACGTGATCATGCTGGATGTGATGATGCCGCCCCCCGATGGCATGGAGGTGTTGCGCTGTGCGCGGGCCAATGCGGATTTGGACGACACGAAGATCGTGATGTGCACCGCCAAAACCTCGCCGGAATCGGAAAAGAAGTTTCGCGCCCTTGGGGCCGACTACATTCTGCACAAACCGTTCAAACCGCTAAAGCTGGCGGATTTCATTCGGTCGATCGCCTAATACCTCATCGCGCAGCCCCTCGCGGCTTTGATTAAGCGGAACTTATCATGCCCAAAACAGCACAGATGCCCACAGGATCCACGCGGCGCATATGGTCCGGCCTCGTTTTCCTCTCGGCGTTTGCGGCATTGACCGTTTCGGCAAGCGAGGTGACTTCGGCGGCTTGGCCGCGGGGCGAGGACAAAAGCTTTGTAACGCTGTCATATGAATCCACGGTAGATGGCCCCGACTTCGGCGATTACGGGGCGTTTTACTATGAATACGGTGTCACCGAGAAACTGACCTTCGGTCTCGACATCGGCAAAAGCCGAGACGCCGGTCAGGTCAGCGCCATCGCCTTTTTGCGCTATCCATTGGGGGCACCTGAGGGGGACAACGTTTTCGCCGCTGAACTTGGTCTTGGCTGGGCCGAGCGCGATGGCAGCGCGGTGGCGGCCCTGCGGCCCGGCCTGTCATGGGGCCGCCCGGTGTCGGGCGCATGGGGCAACGGCTGGCTGGGGGTGGAAAGCACCTATGCCCTCTACGAAGACGGCGAAGGTCTGGGCAAGATCGACAGTTCCTTTGGCATCAACCACGCCAATGGCAACCTGTCGATTTTCAAGCTGGAATTCGCGGCCCCCTCTGACGGCGATGAAACATTGGTCTTCGCCCCGTCGCATGTGGTCAAAGTGTCCGAGAACAGCTTTCTGGAGTTCGGCCTGTCCCATGAATTCACCGATAGCGTGACCAAGGTCAAAGTCGGGGTTTGGCACAGCTTCTAGGGCGCACGCCGGGCCCTCTCAATCGCGCCAATCGGGGCGGTTGCCGAGGTGGGCAATCAGAAAGTCGATGAAGAACCGCGTCTTGGGGGTCAGCACGTTCGAGCGCGGGTAGACCAGCCAAAGCACCGAGCGGTCATTCATCCGCCAGCCCGGAAGCAGCCGCAGCAGCTGGCCCGAGGCAAGTTCATCCGCCACGCTCCACAGCGAATTGACCGAGATGCCAGCCCCCGCGCGTGTCGCTTCCCGCTGGGCATCGCCGTCGTCCATGATGACGCGGCAGGTCATCTCGCTCGGGGCTAGCGTGGCGGCCTCGCCCTCCGGCCCGATCAGCGCGCGCGGTTCAAGATCGCCCCATGCGATAAAGTGATGACCCCGCAGGTCGGCAGGGGTGTCGGGCATCCCATAGGTATCCACATAGGACGGCGCGGCACAGAGCACGCGGGTGTCATCGGCCAGCTTGCGCCCCCGCAGGCTGCTGTCGGTCAAAGGCGCGCTGCGCAGGGCGAGGTCGAAACTGCCTTCGATCGCGTCAAACCGGGTGTCGGAGAGGCGCAGATCGAGGGTCAATTCAGGGTAGGTTTCGTGAAACTTTGGCAGCAGCGGCATGATATGGCGTTGGGCAAAGCTGCTGGGGGCGGCGAAGCGCAAAATGCCCTTCGGCCCCGCCTTTGTCCCGCCCAGAATGGCCCGCGCGGCATCGGCCTGCGCCAGTATCTCCTGCGCATAGGGCAGAAAGTCGGACCCATCCAGCGACAGCGACACCTTTCGCGTGGTGCGCCGCAAAAGCTCAACCCCGAGTTCCTGTTCAAGCTTGGCCAAACGCGCGCTGGCCACGGCAGGGGCCATCCCCAAGGCGCGCCCGGCGGCCGAGATGTTAAGCCGTTCGGCAGCCATGACGAAAAGGCGCAGGTTGTCGATGTCCATGGGGCTGTCCTTGCTGCGGGCTATCCGCAGGGCCAGCGTACAGTCGGCTGATATTGTATTCAATATCAAGAAAATGAACTCAGCTGTCGCCGGATTATCTAGCGTATCCCGCTGGTCTATATCTGCCTCAACGCAACATTCAGCGAAAGATAGACCGATGAAATCCATGACCCTCACCAGCTACGGCGCTGATGCTCCCTTTGTCGAAGCCGAACTGCAGCGCCCATTGGCCACCCCCGGTCATGTGGTGCTGCGCGTCAAAGCGACGAGCGTGAACACCATCGACACCATGATCAAGGGCGCGGGCAAAGACCTGCCCCTGTCGCCGGATCTGCCTGCCGTTCTAGGCATGGATTTCGCTGGGGTGATCGAAGAACTGGGCGAAGGTGTCACTGGTTTCGCTGTTGGTGACGAAGTCTATGGCTGCGCCGGTGGGTTGGCTGATCTGCAAGGGGCCTTGGCCGAACTCATGCGCGCCGACGCGCGGCTGATCGCCCATAAACCCAAATCGCTGTCGATGCGCGAGGCGGCTGCCCTGCCGCTGGTGGGCATCACCGCTTGGGAAGGGCTTCACCGGGCGGGCGTCGGGGCCGGGCAGAAGGTGCTGGTCCAAGGCGGCGCAGGCGGCGTGGGTCATCTGGCAATCCAACTGGCCCGGCATCTGGGGGCCGAGGTTTCTTCGACCGGTACCGGGGATGACCAGCTTGCGGTGATCGAAGGTTATGGCGCGCGGGCGATCGACTTTAAGACCCAGAAAATCGAAGATTATGTGGCCGCGCAAACCTCTGGCCGCGGGTTCGATGCAGTGTTCGACACCGTCGGTGGGGACAATCTTACCAACTCTTTCGCTGCCACTGCGCTGAACGGCCATGTGGTGACAACCGTGGCACTTTCGGAAATCGACCTGACCCCGGCGCACTTCAGCGGCTTGTCCCTGCACGTGGTCTTCATGCTCTTGCCGATGCTGCACGACGTGAACCGCGCGGTACATGGAGAGATCCTTGGCAACCTCGCCACGGTGGTGGATGAGGGCGCGGTGAAACCCTTGCTGGACGAAAAGACCTTTGATCTGAGCCAAGTTGGCGAGGCCTATGCGCGGCTGCAAAGCGGGCAGGCCCTCGGCAAGGTGGTGATCGAGGTCTGATCCGGCCTGAAATACTCCGGCCCCGCCGCGTATCTTTTGCGGCGGGGTAGGGACTGGCTGCTGCCCTAACTTTCCCTCTGAAGAGGGAGGGTGGGCGGCGAGCGCTAAGGAAATCGTCCTTGACCCCACGGTAGCCTGCCTCTTTCTTCCTCATCTCGCGATTGGCGGCAAATTCGGTCTTGCCTCTGCATATCAGAGTACAGTTAATTGGCCGGACAAGCTGAATACAGCAGCGGCGCGCGGCACCCTGTGCCGACGCCCGTTAAGAGCAACCAAGGGAGAGAGACATGAAATTCACCGCAATCCTCGCTGCAACCACCATTCTGGCAGGCGCTGCCGCCGCACAGGACGTTGATAAATCCGACTGGCCCAGCAGCTTTACCGTCGGCACAGCCAGCCAAGGCGGCACCTACTTCGCCTATGGCTCCGGCTGGGCGAACCTCGTGGCCAAAGAACTGGGCCTGACAGGCGGCGGCGAAGTCACCGGCGGCCCGATGCAGAACATGGCGCTGGTCCACACCGGCGAGGCGGCCTTCGGCATGACCACGATGGGTCCGGCGGCGGAATCGCTGGCTGGCACCAACCCCATCGCACCCGGTCTGGAAATGACCCAAGCCTGCGCGATGTTCCCGATGTACCAGACACCTTTCTCGGTGACCGCGCTTGCGTCCTCGGGCATCGAAACCGTGGCTGACATTCCGGCGGGTGCCAAGATCGGCTTTGGTCCGGCGGGCTCCACCTCCGACACCTATTTCCCGCGCATGATGGACACGCTGGGCGTCGAGTATGAGCGCCGCAACGGCGGCTGGACCGATCTGGGCGGCCAGTTGCAGGACGGTCTGCTGGACGTGATCGCCTTTGCTGCCGGCGTGCCGGTCCCCGCGGTCAGCCAGCTCGAAGTGCAGACGGATGTGAACATCATCGAGTTCACCGAGGAAGAGCAGGCCAAACTGCTCGAAGAATTCCCGGTATCTCAGTTCGACATCGCATCCAGCACCTACACCACGCTTGAAGCAGATGCGCGCTCGGTTTCCATGTGGAACTTCGCCATCGCCAACTGCGATCTGCCGGAATCCTTCGTGAAAGCGGCTGTGGATGTGGTCATGTCCGACAATGAGCGGATGAAGGGCATTCACAAGGCGGCTGCGTCCTCCCTGCC
Source organism: Sulfitobacter sp. OXR-159 (assembly GCF_034377145.1). Taxonomy (NCBI): domain Bacteria; kingdom Pseudomonadati; phylum Pseudomonadota; class Alphaproteobacteria; order Rhodobacterales; family Roseobacteraceae; genus Sulfitobacter; species Sulfitobacter sp. OXR-159. The sequence continues at coordinate 2,785,082 of NZ_CP139707.1, read as the reverse complement.
AGAGAACTGGAAAAAGAACACCGTTCTGAAATGGCACCCCGGCGCGGCGGCATGGTTCAAAGAGAACGCGGATGCCGATATTTCCGATGATATGATCTACGGTAACTAAGCAAACGCCTAGACAAACTTGCATGCCGTCCCTAATCGGGGCGGCATCTTGCCATCATCCCGCCTGATTGCCGGGAAAGGGAGCTTCCATGACAGACCAGCATAGCGCCGACCCTCAAGGCCCGATTGTCGCCGAAGGGGTTGACGACGAACCCGTTGAAAGCAACCGCCGCATATTCACCGGGCGCACCTATCTGGTCGTCGCGGCGATGTCGGCGATCTATGCCTTCTTCCACATGGCCGCATTGAACGGCATGTCGATTGGCGAGCTTACCGGCGTGCGGCTCCCGCTTTTGCCGACTTTCCCGATGGAGACATGGAACTTCCGCATCGTGCACATCGCGGGCGCGCTGATCCTTGGCTTCACCCTCTATTCCGCGCGGGGCTTTGTCGATGAAGGCACCGGGCAGGGCCGCCACCCGCTGGATTTCGTGGCATGGGCTGCGATGATCCCGGCGCTTTATTCGATTTGGACTGCCTTGGGCATCGCCAGCCAGATCAACTCCGGGGTGCAGTGGAACGGCATGAGCCCCGAGTTCAAAAACCTTGAGATTTACCACTACGGCCTGCCGCTGGTGGCCGCGACGGCCATCGGGATCGTCGTCGGTTGGCTGCGGGGCCGTGAGCGGGGGCAGGTTTCGCCTGCGGATCTGTTGCTGTCGGTCTGTGGCATCGCCGTGGCGATCTATCTGATCACCATGTACAGCACCTTGATGCGCAACTCGACGGGCACGCCCTTCGCGCCCATCGGTATCTCCATCGCCGCTGTCGCAGGCACCGCGTTGATCATGGAACTAACGCGCCGCGTGGCGGGGCTGGCACTGATCGTGATCTCAGGCATCTTCCTCATCTACGTCTTTGTGGGGGATATGCTGCCGGGCTTCCTGAATGCGCCCAACATCCAGTGGACGCGGTTCTTTAGCCAAGTTTACACCGATGCGGGCATCTTGGGGCCGACCACGGCGGTCTCTTCGACCTATATCATCCTGTTCATCATCTTCGCGGCCTTCCTTCAGGCGTCGAAAGTGGGCGACTACTTCGTCAATTTCGCCTTTGCCGCTGCGGGACGTTCGCGCGGCGGTCCGGCCAAGGTTGCGATCTTTGCCTCGGGCCTCATGGGCATGATCAACGGCACCTCGGCGGGCAATGTGGTGGCGACAGGCTCGCTGACCATTCCGCTGATGAAGAAAGTCGGCTACCCGGCCCGCACCGCAGGCGCGGTCGAAGCCGCCGCCTCGACCGGTGGGCAGATCATGCCGCCGATCATGGGCGCAGGTGCCTTCATCATGGCCGAGATCACGGGCATTCCTTACACCGACATCGCCGTGGCGGCGATCATCCCGGCGGTGCTTTACTTCGTGTCGATCTACTTCATGGTGGATTTCGAAGCGGCCAAGCTGGGCATGCGCGGGATGCGTTCTGAAGAGCTGCCCAAGCTCAAGGACATGCTGCGCCGGGTGTTCCTGTTCATCCCGATCATCATCCTGATCTATGCGCTGTTCATGGGCTATTCGATCATCCGCGCGGGCACGCTGGCGACGGCGGCGGCGGCGGTTGTCTCGTGGTTCACCCCCTTCCGTATGGGGCTACGCAGCATTGTCAAAGCCTTTGACCTTGCTGGGATCATGTCGATCCAGATCATCGCGGTCTGTGCCTGTGCCGGTATCATCGTGGGTGTCATCAGCCTGACCGGCGTCGGCGCGCGCTTCTCTTCGGTGCTGCTGGGTCTGGCGGAGGCGAGCCAGTTCCTCGCCCTGTTCTTTGCCATGTGTATCGCCATTCTGCTCGGCATGGGCATGCCCACCACGGCGGCCTATGCGGTGGCGGCGTCGGTCGTGGCACCGGGGCTAGTGCAACTAGGCATTCCGCTGCTGACGGCACACTTCTTTGTCTTCTACTTCGCCGTGGTCTCGGCCATCACGCCCCCCGTGGCGCTGGCCAGTTACGCGGCGGCGGGGATTTCGGGCGCCAACCCGATGGAGACTTCGGTGGCGTCGTTCAAGATCGGCATCTCGGCCTTCATCGTGCCGTTCATGTTCTTCTACAACGGCGCGATCCTGATGGACGGCACATGGTTCGAGGTGATCCGCGCAGGCATCACGGCGATCTTTGGGGTCTATCTGCTGTCTTCGGGGATGCAGGGCTGGTTTGCGGGCAGCAGGGCGGCGTGGTTCATCCGGTTGGGTCTGATCCTTGCCGCGCTGTGCATGATCGCGGGCGGTTTGGTGACCGACCTCATCGGCATCGCGGTAGCGGCGTTGATCTTTGCCATCCAGTGGAAGTTCCGCCCCGCGCCCGATGCGCAGATCGCCGTACACGGCAGCGACTGATCCACGCCCCGGCCCTACGGGGCCGGGGTGCCCTCAATTGAGGCAGCGGCCCCTGTTGCATCCGGGCCAAGCGCCGCCTAGGGTCCGCGCGATCCTTCCGGGCGGTTAATATGTTCACTATCTTTCTGGCCATCGCGCCGGTCTTTGCGCTGATCCTCATGGGCTATGGCCTGCGGCGGGGCGGCATCCCCTCAACCAAATTCTGGAACCTGAATGACCGGCTGGTCTATTGGGTGCTGATGCCTGCGCTGTTCTTTGCCAAGATCTCGGCGGCGGACCTCAGCGGGGGCTTGGGCGATTATGCCTTGCTGCTCTATGCCGGGTTCTTTGCGGCGATCTTTTGCGGGTGGCTCTTTGGGCGGGCCTATGCCGCGCCGCAGGCCAGTTCGCTGCTGCAGGGCAGTGCGCGGTTCAACACCTTCATCGGCCTTGCGATTGCCGAAGCCGTCTTTGGCACGGCAGGGCTACAGATCGCGGTGCTGGGCTCGGCGCTGCTGGTGCCGGTGGTGAATGTGACGGTGGTGACGCTGATGACCCGGCAATTGGGCGGGGGCGGGAAATCTATCCTGAAAGGGCTGGTCAAGAACCCGCTGATCCTCGGCATCCTCGCTGGGGTGCTTTTCAACTTCGCGGGCCTGCACGAAGTGCCGGTCTTGCACGAAAGCGCGCGGATTTTGGGCGATGCGGCTCTGCCGATCATGCTGCTCTGTGTTGGGGCCAATCTGCGGCTGCGCGGGCTTTCGGGGTCTGTCTCGGTCATCGGGCTGTCGATTGTGGGCAAACATCTGGTGAACCCGCTGGCGGTGCTGCTGGCGGCGCTGGTGTTGACGCCTGCGCCACTGACCCTGCAAATCGCGCTGATCTTCGCGGCCCTGCCGACCGGGGTGGCAAGCTATACGCTGGCGCGTGAGATGCGGGGCGATGCGCCACTGATGGCGGCCATCATCACCACGCAGACATTACTGAGCTTTTTCACTCTGCCGCTCACGCTCTATCTGGGAAGCCTGATTTCCGCGCCCTAGGCCCGGATCATGTGTGAAACGCGAATGTGATCTGCGCCTGCCGCATGGCCAAGTATTTACAGGTTGACATATTCGGTCCAACTGTCCAATTGCCCTTGACGACAGCCAAGGAGCCCGCATGACCGAACTTGAAAAGACCGTGCTTGACGCTGCGTTGCATGTCTTTTCCCGCTATGGGGTCAAGCGCACCAGCATGGGCGATCTCTGCGAAGAGGCGGGTGTCTCGCGCCAGACGCTCTACAACCGGTTTCGCAACAAAGATGACATCCTGCGCGGGCTGATTGGGCGTTACACCGAATTGGCGTTGCAAGAGATCGCCGAAGAGATGCCCAATGCACCCGATCTGGGGGCACAGCTGGACCTGATCTTTGACCGGATGGCGGTGCGCGGCTATGACACCATGCAGGCGATGCCCAACGCGCAGGATTTCATCGCCGGGGCCAATGCGGTCAGCCAGGAGGCGCTGCAATGTTCCGCAGGGCGTTTCCGTGGCGTTATCGCCGAGGTGTTGCAGCCCCATGAAGCGGCGCTCACCCGGAATGGCCTGACCGTCGAGGCACTTGCCGATTTTATCCAGCGTTCCGCCAAAGCCGCCGGCATGCATGCGCTGGACCGTGACCATTTTCTCGCGCAGCTGCGCACCCTCAAACAACTTAGTCTGACCGCCGCCCTTGGACCCGTGCCGGATGCTATTCATAAGGAAGACTGACCATGGCCAGGTGGCTTGTTAAGACAGTGCGCGGTTCGGGCGCAGGGCGGCTAATGGGATTTGCGCTGACCTTGGCCGGCGGTCTGGCCGCGCCGATGGCCACGGCTGCCGAAATCCCGGTGGTCAAGCTGCAGACGGTCAAAGTCAGCGATGCCGAGATGGAACGCGTGTTCTTCGGCAAGGTGGTTGCACGTGAAACCGTGGACCTTGCCTTTCAGGTCGGCGGCCAGATTGAGCAATTTCCGGTCGAAGAGGGGGCCACGGTCAGCAAGGATTCAATCGTCGCTCGGATGGACCTAGAGCCGTTTGAACTGGCGCTAGAGCAAGCGCAGGCCAATGACGCGCAGGCCCGCCGGACCATGGAACGCTATCAAAAATTAGCGGGGTCTTCGGTGGCCGAGGTCAATCTGCAAGACGCCGAAACCGCCGTGACGGTGAACGATATCGCCGTGCGCAACGCCGAGCGTGATCTTGAGAATGCCACCCTGCACGCGCCTTTCGATGCGATCGTGGCCTCGCGCCTGGTGCCCAACTACTCTACCGTCAGCGCGGGCACGCCGGTGGTGCGTCTGCATGACATGTCCGAGCTTCGGGTCGAAATTGACGTGCCCGAGACCCTGTTCCTCCGCGCGGGGCGCGATCCGAACGTTCGGTTCATGGCCAAATTCCCGGCGAACGCCAATAGCTACCCGATGCAGATCCGCGAATACAACGCCGAGACGGCGGATGTCGGCCAGACCTACAGCATCACCCTTGGCGCGGACTTGCCCGAGGATTTCTTGCCGCTGCCCGGCGCTTCGGTTGAGGTGCGCGCCACGCTGAACATCGGCGGGTCGAGCATCATCGTGCCCGATTCCGCCATCGTGGTGGGCAATGACCGGGGCACCTATGTCATGGTCTTTGACCCCACCGGCGCACGCGAGGGCACGGTCGCCCTCACGGCGGTTGAGATCACCCCCACCGCGCGCGGCGATGTCAAAGTCGAGACGGGCCTTTCGGATGGGCAAGAGATCGTGGTGAGTGGCGCAAGCCAGCTTGAAGACGGCGCCGCCGTGCGCCGCTTCGTCGGCTTCGGAGACTGAGCGCATGGATATCGCACGTCTGTCCATCAACCGCCCCGTCTATACTTGGATCATCATGCTGATCTGTCTTTTGGGTGGCATCTGGGGCTTTGCAACCCTTGGCCGCCTCGAAGACCCGGCCTTTACCATCAAAACCGCCGTGGTCGTGACCCAATACCCCGGTGCCTCTGCCGAGGAGGTGGCGCTAGAGGTTACTGAACCTCTGGAATCTCAAATCCAGAAGATGTCCGAGATCAAGGACATCGAATCCATGAACCAGCCCGGTCTGTCGTGGATCACGGTCAATATGCAGGATACCTTTGACGGGTCTGAATTGCCGGAAATCTGGACCAAACTGCGCAACCGCGTGAACGAGGCCGCGATGCCGAGCGGGGCGACGCAGCCCTATGTGAACGACGGTTTCGGCGACGTTTACGGGCTTTACTACGCCGTCACCGCCGAAGGCTACTCCGATGCCGAGGTGAATGAGCTGTCCACCTATCTGCGGCGCGAATTGCTGCTGGTCGATGGCGTGTCGGATGTGGCGCTCTCGGGCGTGCCTAATGAGGTGATCTATGTCGAGCCGCAGCTTGCGCTGAGCACCACGCTTGGCATCCCACCCACGGCAATCGTCGGCGCGGTATCCAGCGCCAATGAGATCGTCGACGGGGGCGCCATCCAAGACGCGGACGGGCGCACTTTGATCCAGCGGCCCGAAGGCTCTGACAGTGTGTCCGAAATTGCGGCGCTGTCGGTGGGGGTTGGCGGTCAGGTCATCAACCTTGCCGATGTGACCAATATCTACCGCACCCGCGAAGCCGACCCTGATCTGGTGATCCGCCACAATGGGCAGGAGGCCTTTACCGTCGGTGTGGCCGGGATCGCGACCGAGAACATCGTCGACATCGGCAAACGGGTCGACGACAAGCTCGCGCAGTTGCGCGAAACGCTGCCCTTGGGCATCTCGGTTGAATCGATCTACCGTCAGCACACGGTCGTCGAAGAGGCATCGAACGCCTTTTTGCTAAACCTTGCCATGTCCGTTGCCATCGTGGTGGCCGTGCTGGCCGTCTTCATGGGCTGGCGCGCGGCGATCGTGGTGGGCTCCACCTTGTTGCTGACGGTGGTGGGAACGCTCTTTTTCATGGCGCTCGGCGCGATTGAGATGGAGCGTATCTCGCTCGGGGCGTTGATCATCGCGATGGGGATGCTTGTCGACAACGCCATCGTTGTGGCCGAGGGGATGCAAATCTCGATGCAGCAGGGCAAAAGCTCTCGCGATGCGGCGACCGAGGCAGCAAGCAAGACACAGATCCCGCTTCTGGGGGCGACGGTCATCGGGATCATGGCTTTTGCCGGGATCGGGCTAAGCCCCGATGCGACGGGTGAATTCCTGTTCTCCCTCTTTGCCGTTATCGCGATCTCGCTGCTGCTTTCTTGGCTTTTGGCCATCACCGCGACGCCGCTTTTGGGGCATTACTTTTTCAAGCGCGGGGCCGAAGGCGGGGCTGGCGGCTATGACGGGGCGATCTTCAAGGGCTATGCCGCCGTGCTGCGTGCCTCGCTCAAGCTGCGTTGGCTGGTGATCGTGGCGCTGATTGCCGGGACGGCGGTGTGCTATGCCCTTTTTGGACAGATCAAGCAGCAGTTCTTCCCCGACAGCAACACACCGCTGTACTTCGTGCACTACAAACTGCCGCAGGGGTCGTCGATCCACCAGACCTCCAACGATCTGGCCGTGCTTGAAGACTGGCTGGTGGCGCGGGACAATGTTGAGGACGTGACCTCTTACGCAGGGCAGGGGGCGGCGCGTTTCATGCTGACCTATCAGGCCGAAGACCCCAACCCCAGCTACGGGCATCTGATCGTCCGGGTCACCTCGCTTGAGGTGATCCAAGATGAGATGAACGCGCTGGAGGCGTTTGCCGTCGATGCGGTCCCGCAGGGGGAGTTCCGGGCCAAGCGTCTGGCCTTTGGCCCCGGCGGCGGTGCCCCGATCGAGGTGCGTTTCTCGGGTCGCAATCCCGATGTGCTGCGTGATCTGGCCGATGAAGCCATGGCGCGGATGCAGGCGGCATCGGACAATATCATCACCCCGCGGCAGGATTGGCGCGAGCGTGAATTGGTGCTGCGTCCGATCTATGCCGAGGAGCGTGCACAGGACGCAGGGATCTCTCGGACCGAGATCACGGAGACCCTGAAGTTCGCCACCGAAGGCACCAGCGGCGGCACCTTCCGCGAGCGGGATCGTCAGATCCCCATCGTGATCCGCGCCCCGCAGGATGCCGATCTGGCGCTGACCGATCATGTGATCTATGCGCAAAACACCAATGCGCTGATACCCATGGAGCAGGTGATCGACGGTTTCCGGTTCGAGCCGCAGGACACGTTGCTCTACCGCCGCGACCGGGCCGATGTGATCACCGTGGGGGCCGATATCCCGCGCGGTGTCACGGCGGCACAGGTGCAGGCCGAGGTGCAGGAAACCATTGAGGCGATGGAAATCCCCGAAGGCTATGCCATGGAGTGGGGTGGTGAGTTGGAAAGCGCGGGCGAAGCGCAGGCCGCCTTGGGCAAGCAATTGCCTCTCAGCCTCATCATCATGGTGCTGATCTCGGTCCTGCTGTTCAACGCGCTGAAACAGCCGATCATTATCTGGCTCTTGGTGCCGATGGCGGTCAACGGGGTCAGCCTTGCGCTACTCGGGACGGGGCTGCCCTTTACCTTCACCGCGCTTCTGGGGCTGTTGTCGCTCTCGGGGATGTTGATCAAGAATGGCATCGTGCTGGTGGAAGAGATCGACCTTACCCGTGCTGCTGATCCGACCATGGACCTGAAAGAGGCCATCGTGCTTGCATCGACCTCGCGTTTGCGCCCGGTGTTCTTGGCTGCGGCCACAACCATTCTGGGGATGCTGCCGCTTTTGTCGGATGCGTTTTTCCAGTCAATGGCGGCAACGATCATGGGCGGGCTGGCCTTTGCCTCGGTCTTGACCCTGATTGCGGCACCGGTGCTGTACTTCCTCTTTTTCAAGCGCAGCGCCGCGCGTGAGGCGGAGGCCGCCCGCGCCGCCTGATCGGCGCGTGACGGCAAGGCAAAGGGCGCGTTCGGTCACTCCGGGCGCGCCCTTTGTCGTACCCGGGCGGTAAAAATTCCGCGCCGCCCTGCAATCCCGCCTTGGTTTCGCGAAAATGCCAGCTACCTTACCGTTTTCAAACGGCATGTCGCTGTGTCAGGCCATTCTTTCAAGGAGTTCTCGCCCATGGGTCCCCGCATTCTCTCTACCGCTGCCGCTGCTGGTCTTGCCGCCGCGCTGGCCTCTGCCGCCTCGGCGGAAATCACCGTTTCGTCGAAGATCGACACCGAAGGCGGCCTGTTGGGCAATGTCATCGCACTGGCGCTCGAAGACGCAGGGCTGCCGGTTGAGCGGCGTCTGCAGCTGGGCGGCACACAGGTGGTGCGCGAAGCGATCCTGTCGGACCAGATCGACATTTACCCCGAATACACCGGCAACGCGGCCTTCTTCTTTAACGAAGCGGAAAGTGATGTCTGGAAAGACGCGGCCAAGGCCCATGCCCGGGCCAAGGAATTGGACGGCGGTGAGAATAACGTCACTTGGCTCGATTCCGCCCCGGCCAACAACACTTGGGCCATCGCCGTGACCGGCCCGCTGGCCGAGGAAAACAACCTCACCACCATGTCCGATTTCGGCGCATGGGTGGCCGAGGGCGGTGAGGTGAAGCTTGCCGCTTCGACCGAATTCGTGTCCTCCCCTGCCGTGCTGCCCGCGATGCAGGAGACCTACGGCTTTGAGCTGACCCAAGACCAGACCGTCATCCTGTCGGGCGGCGACACGGCAGCGACCATTCAGGCGGCGGCGCGTGGCACGTCCGGCGTCAATGCGGCGATGGTTTATGGCACCGACGGCGGTGTCGGTGCGACCGGCCTTGTGGTGATGGAAGACGACAAGGGCGTGCAGCCGGTCTATGAACCCACCCCCATCGTCCGCGCCGAAGTGCTGGAGGAATACCCCCAAATCGCCGAGGTGCTGAACCCGATTTTCGCCGGGCTCGACATGGCGACACTGCAAAAGCTTAACGGTCGCATTCAGGTCGGCGGGGAGCCAGCGGAGGCCGTGGCCCGCGCTTATCTGACCGAGACCGGGGTGCTGGACTGATCTCCGCCACGCGGACATTGACCGGCCCCGGCGCAGGGTTTTCTGCGCCGGGGCTTTTGTTCGCCGTGCTGGGCGCGGCGGCGCTTTGCGTGCCTTTCATGACCCTCGCCGCCAATCGGATTGTGGCGGGTGAAGGGGTGATGGCATGGGGCGTGGCCTCTCTGCCCGTTGTGCTGCCGGGGCTCGCCGCGATTGCTGCGGGTCTGATCATGGGGCTCCCCGCAGGACGGAACAGCCTGCGTATTGCAGGAGCGGCTTTGGGCGTCGGCGGTCTGCTGTGGCTGCTGACCCAAGGGGCGTCCGGTTTGCTGGCCGAGGCCGGTGACTATGCCCGTGTTTCGCCCTCGGTGGGCTTTTGGTGCCTGCTGGTTGTTTTCATGTTGCTCATGGCCGATGCGCTGGCCGCTATGGCACCGGGGCCGCTGATGCGCGGCGGTGTTTTGGTGGCGGTGCTCGCGGTGCTGGGCGCGATCTTGTGGTCGGGCGCGCTGTCTGACCTGTCGGTGATGCAGGAATACGCCAGCCGGGCGGATGCTTTCGGGCGGGAATTCTTGCGTCATCTCGGGCTGGCCTTCGGCTCGCTTGCCGCCGCAGCGGTAATTGGCTTCCCGCTTGGGGTGCTCTGCCACCGCCTTGCCAGTCTGCGCGGTGCCACTTTGCCGGTGCTGAGCTTTTTGCAAACCATCCCTTCGCTTGCCATGTTCGGCTTGATGATCCCGATCCTCGGCTGGGTTGGGGCGAACTTGCCCGGCGCGCGGGCGCTTGGCATTGCGGGCATCGGCTTTGCGCCCGCCTTTCTCGCACTGGTGCTTTATTCGTTGCTGCCCGTGGTCGGCAACACGGTGGCGGGGCTCGCATCCGCCCCGCCTGCGGCGCTTGAGGCCGCGCGGGGCATGGGGATGACGCCCCTTCAGCGTCTGTTGCGGGTAGAGTTGCCGCTGGGCTTGCCGATCATCCTGACCGGGCTGCGCATTGTATTGGTGCAGAACATCGGGCTGGCGGTCATCGCCGGGCTGATCGGCGGCGGCGGGTTCGGCACGTTCGTCTTCCAAGGGCTGAACCAGACCGCGACCGACCTGATCCTGCTGGGTGCTTTGCCGACCGTGGTGCTGGCGCTTACGGCAGCTATCGTGATGGACATATTGGTCGAACTGACCCGCAAGACCCCAAAGGACAGCACATGATCGAGATCGACCGCATTACCAAGACCTATGGCGATATCCGGGCGGTGGATTCCGTGTCGATGACGGTTGAGACGGGAACCATCACGGTGATCGTCGGCACCTCTGGGTCAGGGAAAACGACGCTTTTGCGGATGATCAACCGGCTAGAGGAGCCGACCTCGGGGGAGGTGCGGATCAACGGCGACTCCACCCTTTCGGTCAAGCCACATATCCTGCGGCGGCGGATTGGCTATGCCATCCAAGGGCACGGGCTGTTTCCGCATCACACCGTGGGGCGCAATATCGGCGCGGTGCCGCAACTGCTAGGCTGGCCGCGCGACAAGATCGCGGCGCGGGTGGATGAACTGCTCGCGCTATTCTCGATGGACCCTGCGCAATTCCGCGACCGCTATCCGGCGGAATTGTCGGGAGGGCAGCAACAGCGTGTCGGCGTGGCGCGGGCCTTGGCCTCGCGGCCTGATCTGCTGTTGATGGACGAACCCTTTGGCGCGTTGGACCCGATCATCCGCACCCGCGCGCAAGAAGACCTGCGGCACATCCAGCAGCGGCTTGGCTCGACCATCATGCTGGTGACCCACGACATGGAAGAGGCGATCCGGCTGGGTGATCGGGTGGCGGTGATGGACGGGGGGCATCTGGTGCAGCACGGCACACCGGCTGAAATCATCGCGAAACCCGCGACCGATTTCGTGGCGGATATGGTCGGCGATGTGGAGCGGCCCCTGCGGCTTCTCTCGCTGATCCCCGCCGCCGAGTTGGTGGAAGAGGGCAGCGCCGAAGGCGAAGTGCTGTCCGCCGACGCCAGCCTACGCGACGCGCTCTCGGCCTGCCTATGGACGGGGCGCCCAGCGGTGCCGGTGGCGAAAGACGGGGTGCCGATGGGTCGGGTGACCCTCGACGCAATCCGCGCCCGGGCCGGGCAGCACGCATGAGGATCAGCTGGTTCCTGCGGCCGCTTCTGGTGGCGGTATTGCTGGCCTTGGTCCTGCGGCCTGAGTGGTTCACGCCGCTGCTTGCGCCTTTGGCCCCGGCCAATGGTCCGGTGATCTACACGCGCGCCTCTCTTTTGTCGCTCTCGCTGAGCCATCTGGCGCTGGTCGCGATGGCCTCGGCTGCGGCGACGGTGGTGGCAGTGACGCTGGCGATCCTTGTGACCCGGCCTGCGGGCGCGGCGTTCCGCCCGCTGTCACGCACCATCACCAACATGGGGCAGACCTTTCCGCCCGTCGCGGTTCTGGCGCTGGCCGTGCCCGCCTTGGGCTTTGGCGCCGGGCCAACGCTGGTGGCGCTCTTTCTTTATGGGCTTCTGCCGATTTTTGAGAACGCGGTGACGGGGCTGACCAATCTGCCGCCCGCAACGATGGAGGCCGCGCGCGGCATCGGGCTGAGCCGTTGGCAACGGCTGTGGAGGGTGGAACTGCCGCTTGCCCTGCCGGTGACGCTGACGGGCATCCGGCTGTCGGTGGTCATCGCACTTGGCACGGCGACCATCGGCTCGACCGTGGCGGCGCGGACCTTGGGTGAGGTGATCATCGCGGGGCTTTTGACCAATAACACCGCCTTCGTGGTGCAGGGCGGGCTGGCGGTGGGGCTGTTTGCGGTGCAGATCTATGACGCCATGGTGCAGCTTGAAACGCGGCTGGCGCGGCGCATGGGCGGCTGAGGCTCAGCCCCCGTTCGCGGAGATGATCTGCTGGGCCAAGTCTACCAGATCGTCCGAGAGGTAGTGCGGCTGCGGCACGTTTTCGGCCTCGATCAGGTTGTTGTTGGGGCGGGTCAGGAACGCCCCCTTACAGCCCGCCGCCTGCGCGCCGATGGTGTCCCACAGATGGCAGGCCACCATGCAAAGGTCATCGGTCTGTAGGTCCAACGCATCGGCCACCATCTGGTAGGTCGCCGGATGGGGTTTGAACTTTGCCACCTCATCAACGCTAAAGCTGCGGTCGAAGAAGTCAGCGATGCCGGCTTTCTCCAAAGGTGTCGGCGCGGGAGAGGGGGGCGAATTGGTCAGCGTGACCAGCCGGAAACCTGCTTCGCGCAGCTTGCGCAGGGCGGGGGCGACATCCGGATGGGCGGGCATGGAGCCGATGAGAGATTTTAACTCGGCCACGTCCTCATCACTGATCGTCACGCCCTTGTTTGCGCCGACCATCTGCAAGACACCCCCCGCCAGCGCACCGAAGGGGGCATAGCGTCCCGAGAGGGTCATGGTCTGGGAATAGAGGATCAACTCGGCAAACCATTCGCGCAGGACCGAGGCGTCGCCGAAGAGGCGCGCGAACAGTGGCTCCAGAGTGGTGATGTCGAGCAGGGTCTCGTTCACGTCGAAGACGATTGTAGAGACGGGCTTTTGATCGGGCATGGGGGTCCTTCCTGTCACGGCGGGCGATGCGCCCGGTCATTGTGAAGAAACCCCCAGCCCTGTCAAAAGGTTTCAGACCCCCAAACGGTCGCGCAGCCCGTACCACCACGATCCCACGACCGAATAGGGCACGCGCAACATGCGCCCGCCGGGGAAGGGGAACCACGGCACATTGGCGAAGACGTCAAACCGGGTCAGATCGCCGTCGATCGCTTCCGAAAGGATGCGCCCGAAGGTATGCGAGCCGGTGACACCATGGCCGCTGTAGCCGTGCGCGAAATAGGTGTTGTCGCCGATCCGGCCCATCTGCGGAACACGGCTGAAGGACAGGGCAAAATTGCCGCTCCAGGCATAGTCGATCTTCACGTCTTTGAGTTGGGGGAAGACCTTGTCCATGTTCCGTTTGAGCTTGGCCTTGATGTCGCGCGGGTCAGCGCCGCCATAGACGGTGCCACCCCCGAAAAGCATGCGTTTGTCGCCCGACAGACGGTAATAATCGAGGATATAGCGGATGTCTTCGACGCAGGCGTCGGTGGGCAGCAGCGCGTGGGCTTGTGCCTCGCTCAGCGGTTCGGTTGCCATGACTTGGGTCGAGACGGGCATCACGCGCGGGGTCAGCGTGGGCACCACATGGCCAAGGTAGGCATTGCCGCAGAGCACCAGCGTCTTGCAGGTCATCGTGCCCTTGGCGGTTCTGACCACGGGGCGTGGGGCGTCGTGATCGACATCCGTCACGGGGGACATCTCATAGATCGTGCCGCCGTTTTTCTCAAACGCCGCCGCCTCACCGAGGGCGAGGTTGAGCGGGTGCATATGGCCGCCCGAATGGTCGATCAGCCCGCCTTCATAGAGGTCGGAATTGATGTGGGCGCGCAACTGGTCCTTGTCCAGCATCTCTTGATTGTTGATGCCGTAGCTCTGCCAGAGCTTCTGCCGCTCTTCCAACTCGCGCATATGCGCAGGCGTGAGGCCGGTGAAGATGTTCTTTTCCTTGAGGTCGCATTTGATGTCATAGGTGCGGACCCGCTCGCGGATGATCTCGCCACCTTCTTGCACCAACCCGGCTACGAAAGTCGCCGTGTCCTGACCATAGCGGCGCTTGATCGTTTGCAGGCTGGCGTTGAGCCCGTTGACGATCTGCCCGCCATTGCGGCCCGAGGCCCCCCAGCCCACGCGCGCGCCTTCGATGATGGCGACCTTATAGCCCTTTTCGGCCAGATGCAGACCCGTCGACAGGCCGCTATAACCCGCGCCGACGATGCAAACGTCGATCTCGTGATCTCCCTGCAATTTTGGGCGCTCAGGTGAGGGATTGGCCGAGGCCGCGTAGTAGCTTGACGTATGGCTGCCGTCACCGGCGTAGGGGGGACGAGACATCAGACGATCTCCAGATAGGTATCATATTCGAAATGGGTCACTTGCCGCGCGAATTTGCGCAACTCTTGGGTTTTGCATTCGACCATCATGGTCTGCAACCGCGAGGAAAAGATGCCTGGCACATCCGGCCCTTTGCGGAAGGCATCAATCGCCGTGGCCCAGTCGAGCGGCAGGTTGTCGAGCTTCATCGTATAGGCGTCGCCAGTGATCGGGGCGACGGGCTGCATGTCTTGCTCGATCCCCAAAAGCGCGCCGCCCAAGATGCTGGTCAGCACCAGATAGGGGTTGGCATCGGCACCGGCCACACGGTGCTCGATGCGCCGGGCCTTGGCGTCTCCGCCGGGGATGCGGATCGCGGCGGTGCGGTTCTCATAGCCCCAGGCGACATTGGTCGGCGCATGGGCGCCCGGCAGCAAGCGGCGATAGGAGTTTTCATGCGGCGCGAAGGTCAGCGTGTTTTGCTGCATCGTTGCCAGCAGACCGGCCACGGCGTTGAGCATCAGGGATGTGCCCTCATCCCCGCCATTGTCAAAGACGTTAACGCCGTTCTCATCGACCAGCGAGAAATGCACGTGAAAACCGCTACCTGCCAGATCGCCATAAGGTTTGGCCATGAAGGTTGCGGCAAAGCCGTGTTTGCGGGCGATGCCGCGCACCAGCCGTTTGAACAGCACCGCGTCATCTGCCGCGCGCAGCGGATCGTCCACATGGCGCATGTTGATCTCGAACTGCCCCGCCCCGTTTTCCGAGATCGCCGCATCCGCCGGGATGCCCTGCAATTCGCAGGCGTCATAGACCTCGTTCAGGAACTCATCGAAATGCTGCAACTCGTCCAGCGACAGTGCGCCGTCGGAATCCAGCCGCTTGCCGGTCACCGGAGAGCAGGGCGCCTGCGGGTGATCCTCGGACGGATCAACGAGGTAGAACTCCAACTCGGTCGCAACCACGGGGGTGAGACCACGTGCCTTGAACTTGGCCGCCACTTCGGCCAGCGCGCGGCGCGGATCGCCGGGGAAGGGGGCGCCGTTTTCCTGACGCATCCAGAGCATCGCAAGCGCGGTCGGGCGCGAGGTCCATGTGATGGGCATCAAGGGGCGGCCCGTGAAATCACAAAGGCCATCGGAATCCCCGGTCTCAAACACCAGTTCGCTGTTTTCGACATCTTCGCCCCAAATATCCATGCCAACGATGGACAGGGGCATGCGCAGCCCGCCTTCGACAACCTTGGAGACTTGATCGGCTGGCACCCGCTTGCCGCGCATGGTGCCGTTAAGGTCGCAGACACAGGCAAAGATGGATTCGATTTCGGGATGTTGCGCCAGCCAGGCTTCGGCTTTGCTCTGAGACATGGGGTTCCTTTCGATATCGAACCTGAAAATGTGATACCATTTAGGGAAACGTCATACCACTATTCGCTTGTCTGTCAATCGCCCCGGAGCGTATGGTCAGCGGCGAAAGACCAAAGGCGGCCCGATGACCGACACCGAAAACGACGCGCTCAACATCCCCGAGATCCCTGAGATTCCGGGCGGGACGACGCAGGAATATGTCTATGAGCGGCTGCGCAATGCGATCATGCTTGGCGCGATCACGCCCGGCACCTCGCTGACCATGCGCGGCATTGCAGAGCGTCTTGGCCTCAGCCCGACCCCGGTGCGCGAGGCAGTGCGGCGGCTGAGTTCGGAACATGCCATCCAGATCAAGGACAACCGCCGCCTGACCGTGCCGCTGATGACCTCTGACCGGTTCGAGGAACTGGTCGCCCTGCGCATCGCGGTCGAGACCCACGCCGCCTTGCGCGCCTTGCCCTATATCTCGGACATCGTGATCGACAGGCTGACCGAGATTGACGGCAGCATGGATCGGTTTGTGGCGGAACGGGACTCGGACCAACTGACGCTGCAGAACCAAGCCTTTCACCGGATGCTGTATTCGGTGAACCCGGCGCAGGCGTCCTTGCCGATGATCGAAAGCATCTGGCTGCAACTCGGCCCCTTTCAGCGGCAGGTCATCACTGAGGTGGCGGAATACTATCAGATTGACCGACATAAAGAGGTGTTGGCGGCACTAACCGCACGCGATGGCGCAGCGCTGAGCGCGGCGATTGCCAATGACATCGTCGACGGTGTGCTCGACACGGGCCGCAAGCTGCTGGCGGCAGAGGCGGGCGGGGAAGCGGGCCAGCCGTAGCACACGGGCGGCGTCTGGCCTTTGATCTATGAATTCCTTGGGTGATCAGGCTAGAACTGCGCCGAACGATGGGGGAACGATGGGGTTGGGGCGCGACATGCAAAGACATAGCATCGGGGGCAGGGGGGTGCAGTCGCTCTGCGCGGTTTTGGTCGTCCTGCTGTCAGCCTGCGCGCCGCGCCCGGGCGGAGAGATTTTGACCGTCGTGCCGGCAGACGGCTCCGCGCGGTCTTTGGCGATCACCGTGGCCTCTACCCGGGGCCGCGACGCGCAGTCGGGGCATTATAGCGATGCCCGGGCCCGTGGGCTCAATTATGAGCGGTTTACCATCGCCATCCCGCCAAATCATGAGGCCAGCAAGATCGAATGGCCTGACGAAGACCCCGACCCGAGCCGCAGCTTTGCGGTGACGGCGCGTGATCCCCTGCGCGGGCTAGATATCCGCCGATCAGGGCGGGCGCGGCAGGATGTGATGGTCTTTGTCCATGGCTACAACCAGACCTTTCCCGAATCGCTGTTCCGTTTGGCGCAGGTGGCGGCAGACGGGCATCTGCCCGAACAGCCGATCCTGTTTGCTTGGCCCTCTGCCGGAACAGTGGTGGGCTATGTCGCCGACAAAGACGCAGCGGCCTATTCGCGCGATGAACTGGTCGCCATGCTCGGCACCCTCGCCGCTGATCCCGATGTGGGGGAGATCACGCTTTTCGGTCACAGCATGGGCGGCTGGCTGGTGGCCGAGGCGCTGCGGCAATTGCGCCTGTCGGGGCAAGATGAGGTGATCGCACGGCTGAGCGATGTCGTGCTTGCGGCCCCCGACATCGACGTGGATGTCTTTCGCAAACAGATTGAGGTGATCGGGCCACTTGATCCACCCATGGCCATCCTCGTCGCGCCGGATGATCGGGCGCTGCGCATCTCGGCGGGTCTTGCCGGGGCGCGGCCTCGGATCGGGCGGACCAACGCCAGCACGCCTGCGGTGCAGGCGCTGGCCAAGCGCTATGGTGTTTTGCTGGTCGATATCTCGGCCATTGGCGCGGTGGATGGTACCCATCACAACCGCTTTGCGTCTCTCGTGCAGTTGATGCCGGAAGGGGGCGATAGGCTGGCGGAGGCCCGGGCACAGGTCGGTGCCTTCATCCTTGATCCCGTCTCGGCCACGCTGGTCGCGCTGTCGCGCTAAGGCGGGCGGCTTGCACTTGGCCCGCGCCGCGCAGTATGGGGGCGCGAGCCACCACGAAAGACCGATTTCCCCAGCCCGAGCGGAGCCAGCCCCATGACCATCACCCATCTCGTCACCCATTCGGGCGGCTTTCACGCGGATGAGCTTTTGTCCTCCGTCATTCTGACGCGGCTCTACCCGGAAGCGACGCTGCTGCGCAGCCGTGACGCCCAGTGGATCACGCCGGGCGCGGGGCGGATCATCTATGACGTAGGCCGCGATTATGACGCCGAGGCGTTGATCTTTGACCACCACCAGCGCCCCGGCCCGCTGCGCGAAGATGGCCAGCCTTTCAGCTCTTTCGGGCTGATTTGGCAGCACTATGGCCGCGACTATCTGCGCAGCTTTGACCTGCCCGAGGCGGATGTGGAGGATATTCACCGCAGCTTCGACCAAGGTTTCGTGCTGCCGGTTGACCTCATCGACAATGGCGCGCTTGAACCCTCGGTGGCGGGGCCGCTGGCGGGCATGACCCTGCCAGTGTTGTTGGAGACACTGAAACCCGTTTTCGATGAACGGGGCGAGGATGCCGACGACCGGGCTTTCATGGCCGCTTTGCCAGTTGCCCGCGCCTTTGTCGAAGCCGCGATCAAAGGCAAAGCCGCCAAACGCCGGGCCGAGTTGATGGTGATGCAGGCCATTGAGGCGGCAGGCAGCGGGCGCGTGTTGGAACTGCCGACGGGCATGCCCTTCCGCTCGGCGGTGGAAAAGGCCGGAGCGGATCATCTGCTTTTCGTCGTGCACCCGCGCGGGGACGATTGGGCCCTGACCACGATCCGCAAAAGCGGCGATAGCTTCGAGGCCCGCGCCGATCTGCCCGAGGCTTGGGCCGGGCTAACGGATGCCGAATTGGAGGCTGCAAGCGGCGTGCCGGGGGCAAAATTCTGCCACAACGCGCGCTTCATCGCCGTGGCGGCAACCCGAGAGGCAGCGCTGCGCATGGCTGAACTGGCGGTCGCGGAAGCCAGCTAAGTCCGAGGCCCCAAAGGGCCCCGGCAGGGGTCACATATAGGCGTCGGAGGTCAGGAAAAACATCGTTTCGCTGACCTGTATCTCATGGGCGAAAGTCCATGTCGGCGCGTGGCGCTGGTAGCGGTCGGAGGCCATGAGCGCGCGAAAGCCCTCTGCGGTCCCCGGCCCCCATGCGCCGTCGATGGCCCCCGTGTAGTAGCCTTCGTGTTTGAGGCTGTCTTGCACCATACGGCGCGCGCCCAGATCGCGGCTCTGGAATAGGGCCTGCACCTCGGCAAGGGTCACCCCCGCCGATTGCGCGTAGAGCGGGCTGACACGGAATGACGCAGCACCGATAGCGGCGGCGGTGAAAAATCCTCTTCGCTTCATCGTAATTCCTCTCAAACTATACCGAAGCCGAAATACGAACTCATCGGCCTCAGCGCCCCTCCCCGGGGCGGCATATACAATGCGGCTTTGATGGAATTGAATTGCGGTTTTTTCTTGTCCGATATTCGCTATTTAGGGGAATTTTCGGAAATAGTTCCCGTAAATGGGTAGACCCGCTAGCGCTGATCGTCGAGCCAGATCGACAGGAATCCTTCGGCCTGGGCAGCCGTTTCGGCCTCTTGCAAAGCCTGCTTGCGGGCCTCGGCGCGGCGGTTGCGGATCAGGTCAATGCGCTTGGCCTCGGCGAAGAGCCCGTTCAGCCTGTCGTGGATGCCCGCGCTGTCGGCGCGCAGCCGCTCGGCTTCGGCCTCTTTCCGGTGGATCGTTTCCGAGACGTTGCGGATGAAGGCCGAGACCACGCGCGTCGATTCCACGGCATCGGGGTCGCCACGATCGTTAAGCTGCTCCATCAGGCTGTGGCGTTCGTTTTCGATCTGGGTCAGGGCGCGGTTCACCTCGGCCATCTCCAGCGCCACATTCTCCATCTCAAAGCGTTTGAGCCGCGAGAGTACAGCCAGCCCGTCGCCGCGACGCGGTTTCACGGCTTTGCGCCCTGCGACAGGACAATGAGCCGCTCGCGCATCCGCTCCAGCACCTCAGGATCAAGCAGCGGTAGCCCCACCATCGGGGGAACATGGCCGATTACCCCGTGCCGACGCATGGAATTGGGCAGGCGGGCTTCCGCTTCGGCGGCCTTGTCGACCTTTTCTGCGTCTTTTTCGTCGTCCGTGCTGGCGGCCAGTCCCGGCCCGGCAAGAAGCGCGGCGAGCGCAATCAGGGCTAGGGGCAGGGGGCGCATCATACCGCGGGCAGTTCGCGCTGCGAGGCCTCCACGGCGGAGAAGTTCGGCTGCTTTGTTGTGGGAATATTGCCGCGGCCCAGCTCGATGCAGATGCTCGGCGGGTGGCCCGCCACGATGGCCACGATCACGTCGCGGATCACGGTATATATCGCGCCGTCTTCCTCTTCGATCTGCTCCAACCGGCCCGCGATGGGCTGTACCATGCAGTAGGCAAGGAAGACCCCAAGGAAGGTGCCCACCAAGGCCCCGCCGATCATTGCGCCAAGGATCTCTGGCGGCTTGTCGATTGAGGACATGGTTTTGATCACCCCCAGCACCGCCGCGACGATGCCGATGGCGGGCAGCCCGTCGGCCATGCTCTGGATCGCGCTGGCAGAGACGAGTGATTCATGGTGGTGTTTCTTGATCTTGCGGTTCAACACGTCTTCCATTTGAAAACGGTCGTCGAATTGCATCGACATCATGCGGAAGCTGTCGGCGATGAGGTCGGTCAGAAAATGGTCTTTCATCAGCTTGGGGTAGCGTTGAAAGATCGGGCTGGCCTCGGGGTTTTCGATATGCTCGTCCATCGCGACGATGCCCTTGGTCTTATAAAGACGCGCCAGTTCGAACATCAGCGCTAGCAGATCGTTGTAATCCGCCGCCTTCCAACGCGGCCCCTTGATCACCCGCATCACCCCGACCAGCGATGACTTCACCACCGAGAAGGAATTGGCGATCACGAAGGCCCCGAGAGAGGCGCCGCCGATCATCATGCCTTCATAGGGAAGGGCGTGCAGGACGATGTCCATATTGCCCCCCGACAGCATGAAGCCGCCAAAGACCAGACCGAAGACCATTACAAGACCAAGCAAGAGTGTCATTGCTGCACACGCCTCCAAAAAGAAACTATTCTTACTTTATCCTTGAGCGAATGGGTCTATACAAGTATTATCTAGGAAAGAACTTGGGTTTCTATGATGAATAGTGGTTTTTCGGTCAAAGAAGAGTTGAGGAATGATGTCGACGCTCTGCAAGAGCCCGACGCCTTCGCCTATTTCGTCGACCCCTCTGAGCTTTCGGTGCTCGTGCAGGGCTGGCCCGAGGAGATGCGGCTGCTGCTTTGCATGGATGCGGGTGGGCTTTGTGAGTTCGTGGTCTTTCACAATGACGAAGAGCACGCGGTTTTCGACCGGGTTGCGGATATCCTTGATCGTCCCGTGGGCAGCTTTGCCGTCAGCCCCGAAGTTGAGGGGCATCCCTGCCGCAGGTTGTTGTTTTCTGAGGAAAACGCGCTGTTGAAGGCAATTCAGGAAAGCAAAACGCTGGAAGAGACTGCGGCGGATTACCTGATCAACTACAACTTCGCCCGCGAAGAGGGCTTGGATTTCGACGAGTTGATGCGCCAGCGCCCTGAATTGGAGCAGTTCCAGCGCGTCAGCACCAACAAGATCTTTCCCATCGGCACCCGCAAACGCCGCAAGCTGCGCACGGGCCCGCCCGAAGGTTATATGCCCTCCGCCGAGGTGCAGCCGGGTGAGTGTTTCTATGTGCGCCTTGAAATGTGGCTCGCCGGAGGGCGGATGCGAATCGCGGCCAGCCCGGAAAAGCCGCTGCCCATGGTGCCGACCTTGGTGCGTGACATTGCGTTTCGTGACGATTTTGCATCAGTCTATATCCCCCGCGACACGCTCGCGGCGGAGTGGCGGCCCAAGGATAACATGGTGATCGACATCCCGGCCGAGCTTTTCCCCGCCGGGTTCAGCGACAGTTGTGAGCGGCGCGAAGTGAAGGTCGCGGTCATGCCCCGCGGTATCTTTGTCGAATTCGGCGCACCGATTGACGTGCCTCCGGCACCGGAGCCTGAGTTGCTTGACCCTGCGACGTTGGCACCGCAGCCGCCCGCACCGCGCAAGAGCCTGTGGAAGTCGCTGCATATCCCGCTGATCGCGGTGGCAGGGCTGGGGGTGACCGGTCTGTTCAGCACGATCATCGCGCAGACGACGGGGAATGACGTGGTTCCTGATCCGGCCCCGAAGAGCGCGATTTTCAAAACCGTCGCGCAGATGGAGCCGTGATGCATTCTGCACAATATGGCGGAAAAGTGCTTGCCAATGCTTGCGCGGGTTCCAAATACAATTCGAATCGTGATAAGAATAAACGGCAAAGAATTATTTATCTTTGCTGCGTCCCTTGCGAAGCGCTTCTTGAATGCTTCGCGAACCTTGCAGAAGGCAAGATTAACTTAACAAGGAAGTTGCTTCATGCCTAATGTACCCCCCAAGCAGAATCTAAGCGATACCGCGATTGCGACCATCGTTTCGGGTTTCGCCAGCCGGAGCGACGTGACGATCGACGATATCTTGACTTTGGTCGAGCGTCTGCGTGCCACCCCGGCTGACGCCCCTGCCACCGCATTGGCCAACATCCCCGCCGCCGCCGCGCCCATCGCGCCCAAGGCCCAAGGCATGACCGCCGCACCGGGTGAGCAGCCCATGACCGATGACACGATCTTTTGCCTGTGCTGCGGCAAGGGGTTCAAAATGCTCAAGCGCCACCTCGGGGCCGAACATGGGCTGACCGAAGCGGAATACCGCGTGATGTTCAGCCTGCCCGCCGACGCGCCGCTGGTCGCACCGAGCTATTCCAAGCGCAAGGCCGAATACGCGAAACGCGCCGGGTTGGGCAAGTACAGCCGCGACAAGTCGGACAACAACGCAGAGCTTTCCTGATCTGGCCCCGGGCCCGATCTTGCGTAGTCGGGAGGCCGTGTGATGGCTGACAAAAAGAACGCGATGATCATCATCAAGCGCTACGACGCGGAGGGCGGCCATGCCC
This sequence comes from Sulfitobacter sp. OXR-159, assembly GCF_034377145.1. Classification (NCBI taxonomy): domain Bacteria; kingdom Pseudomonadati; phylum Pseudomonadota; class Alphaproteobacteria; order Rhodobacterales; family Roseobacteraceae; genus Sulfitobacter; species Sulfitobacter sp. OXR-159. The sequence goes on along the minus strand of NZ_CP139707.1, from coordinate 2,762,323 downwards.
ACCACGGCGGCGGTTGGAAGGTGGCCTATGCGGACTTCATGACCGCGATGATGGCGTTTTTCCTGCTGCTGTGGATCCTCGCCGCCTCGGATGAGGAAAAGCTGCGCGGTCTGGCCAATTACTTTACGCCGACGGTGTCGGATGGGGGCTCCTCCTCGGATGCGGCGGCGGACCTGCGTCCGCTGATGGCCGCCGGGGTGATGACCGGCGCGGTCGACAACACCGGCAATGTGCAAAAGCCGACCTTTGGCCGGGACAACCCGATGATGGTTTTCGACAGCCGCCTGCGCGACAAACCGGCGGCAGTGGTCGTAGAATATGCCGAAGCGCCCGAGCCCGCAGCAGCCGCCGATCCCGCCACATTGGCCGCGATTGAGGAATCCGAGCGCCGCCAGTCCGAGATCGACCGCATGGCCGAAGATATCGCCGAGCGGATCACCTCGGACAGCACGCTGAATGATCTGGCGCGCAATGTCCGGTTGGAGAAATCGAACGGGGCGCTGACGGTTCAGGTGCTGGATCAGGACGAACGGTCGCTCTTTGCACGGGGCAGTGCTGATGTGACGCCCAAGACCCGTGAATTGCTGCTGGCCATCGGTGATGTGATCGCCGATCAGAACCAGCCGGTTGAGATCGTGGGCCATACCGATGCCGCCGCCTTTGGCGCGAACAACGGCTACACAAACTGGGAATTGTCGGCGGATCGTGCCAACGCCACGCGTCGCACGTTGATGGCCGCAGGCATCGCTGGCGCGCGCTTCATGCGGGTTTCCGGTGTGGCCGACACACAACCGATCAACACAATCGATCCCTTGGCTTCGGAAAATCGCCGCATCTCGATTCGCTTGGTGTACCAGGCCGAGTAGCCCTTTTTTCAAGGCTCTATCGGCCCGGTTGTGCGTAATTCAAGCCTCGGCAAAAGTGCGACATCCCTGCCGCTGATTCCCAAAAATAATATCCGGTCTTGAAAAATTGTTGACGGTCAAGGTCTTGCGATCTAGACCTAAAGCAATAAACGAGCACCGGGCACCTAAAAAACTTTTAAAAAACGCCCGGATAAACCATGGACAGAACGTCCTGAACGAGGCGGAAATGCAGGTAAACTCACTTATAGGTGGCATCTGGAAGGGTGCCTGCCACATGGACTCATCGGCCGATGGCCGTCATTTCAACATGCTGATCCGGGCGCTGATTCCGGTTCAAGCTTCGGTCTTCGAGATGCAAGATTGGGCCGGTCACCCGGTGGCAATGCCAGATTGCATCGAACCGATCCCGGGCATCTGCCTTGGCGATATCCTTGCCGAAGAACTCGACGCCGATGTGCCTTATGGCTCGCTCGTCGTAATTCGCAAAAGCGACAATTTCACAAATATCTCCCAAGCCGCCGGTGCGCTGGTGGGCGAAGTCTTGATCGGGATCATCGGGCGCGGACTGTTCCCGATGATGGACGAAGACAGCGTTCTGCATGCATTGGGTCAGGCATATCATCACGCGGCAGAGGCGGACGAGCTGCTCAAGCTGGGGCTTGAGCCTGCGGCCTTCCGCATGGGGCTGAGCGCGGTTCTGGGGCAGTACTGGGGCCGTCCGGTTGACAGTCATTCGGTCTTTGCAGCACAGCCCGCCGAGAGCGCCCAGATTTCGCTGCGGGCCCTGACCGGTACGGAGACACCCGTGACCCTCAATCAGTGGACTTTGCGGTTGAAAGCCCTTGTTGAAGGCCGCAGCGCGCGCCGCGCCTTCGAAGATCAGCGCGGAAACGTGCGGATCTCCTGATCCCAAAAGGGCCTTCGGATTCCCATGCGGAGGCCCAAGTTGGAGGACGTGAAATGATTGCTCAGCTTCAGGCAGCACCTGCGGTGCAGACAGCCGCAGGTCTCGGGCAGCCGCCCCAAAAAGGGGCGGTCGAAGGCTTTGCCACGTTGATGCAGGGCATGGCGGGCCAAGAGGCCACGCCAGAGCCGCAAGTTCAGGCCATGCAAACCCCCTTGCCGGAAACTGACACCGCCGAGGATGCGCTGCCCGAGGGGATCGACCTTGAGACGGCAGAGGGGCTGATGGCCTTGATGGATCGCACCATCGCGGGGCTGGAGGAGACCAACAACCCGGTCACCCCAAAGGCCGCACTCGCCGCATTTGCCGAAGCCTTGGGCGCGGCGCCGCCCGACAGCGTCGGCGCGTTGGAAGCGGTGGCCCAGTTTGACGACCCCAGCCTTGAGGCCGCGCTGGAAGAAAAACTTGGCCGTGCCATGCGCATCCCGACGCCGGCCAGCCAGCTTAGCATCGCGTCGGCGGTGGTGCCGGTCGTCGGGCGGATCGCCATCGTTAAGGGGCAGGCCTTAGGGATGTCCGAAGGGGCAGCGCCGGCTTTGCAAATCGATGGGATCGTTGGTCAAGTCACCGCCAAGCCGGTAACCTCGGGCGACACGCCGGTCCTGCGATTGGCGCCCGCTTCGACTGCAGAAATGGTCGCCGCGCCCGTTGCGGCTGGCGAGGCCAGTACAGTTCCCGCCGCGCAGGTGGACTTGAGCGCAGAAGCCGCAGACCCCCGCATCACCGCCGCCACCGACCGGTTCAGCGCCGCTGTCGATGTCGCCAAGGCGCCCCAGCCCGGCACGAGCGCCCCGGCAGCCGAGGCCGCGCTGCGCGAAGTCGCCGCTTTGACCGCACCGCAAGCCCCGCAGAGTGAGGGGCTTCGCCTCAGCCCGCCGCAGCCGACACCCGCGCCCGCGCCGAACCCCGCCGCCGCGCCAGATGAGCAACTGCGCCAGCATGTCAGCCAGCAGATCCGCGGCCTCGACACTGCCGACAACAAGCTGCGCTTCTCGCTCTCGCCCTACGGCATGGGCGAGATCGAGATCGAAGTCGTGCGCAGCGAGACGGGCCGGATGCAGATCGCCATGACCACCGAAAGCGCCTCGGTGCTGAACATGTTGCGGCAAGACCGCGAACAACTGCTGGATGCGCTGCAGTCGCGCGGCATCAGCGCCGATAACGCCGACCTTGATTTCCAGACCTTCGACGACCGGGGCCGCAACGGCGGGCAGCAGCAGGGGCCAGAGTTCACCCAGAAAGCAGCGCAGGCCAATGACGCGCCGGGCAGTGACGCCCAGCCCTTGCCGCAACCCCCCAGCTCAAACTTGAGCGCCGGGCAGTTGGATATCCTCACCTGAAAGGCGAGACCATGATTGACGCGACCACAGCAAGCACCCTGAGCACCGCCAACACCTCGGCGGCGGCGACCTCTTCGGCTGAGCTTCAGGAGAGCTACAACAGCTTTCTCACTCTGCTGACGGCGCAGATTTCGAACCAAGACCCGCTAAACCCGGTGGATTCGACGCAGTTCGTTTCGCAATTGGCGCAATTGACTCAAGTCGAGCAAAGCATCGCGACCAACGCGAGCCTTGAGCAGATCAGCACGATGCTTTCCACCGTCGGCGCGATGTCGGACCTGCAATTGATCGGGCGCGACGTGCTTGTCCCCTCGACCCAAGTGCGCATGACCGAAGATGAATTCCCGCTGAGCTATCAACTCAATGCCGGGGCGGAGGATGTGACTGTCCGCATCTATTCCCAAGACGGCAGCCTGATCCGCGAGATGCCCGGCCCCTCCACAGCAGAGGGAGAGGTGATCGACGTGGATTGGAACCGCCTCGATTCAGTGGGCCTGCCGGTGCCGCCCGATACTTTCCGGGTTGAGATCACGGCGACGGATGCCGCTGGCAATGACGTAGGCGTGACCCCGTTGACCCGGTCCGAGGTGACGCGGGTGAACTTCACCGCCCTAGGGCCGGAGTTGGAGTTAGATAACGGGGAATCCGTGCTGTCGAACGTGGTGCGTTCGGTTCTGTAAACCTTCGGCGCGGTGCGGGTCAGAGCCGCGCCACATCCTGTTTGTAGAGCGATACGAACATCACATCGTCGACGCCCTTATGCTCTTTGCTGATCAGATCGCGCAGCAGCCGCGAGAGGGCTTCGCTGTCAATCGCCACCCCGCGCAGCACGGCGCTTTCGGCGGCGAGGTTCATCGCCTGCAAAAGGGAATCGCGCATCCGCGTCGCATCTTCGACCCGGCGGTAGCGTTCGGCCAATTCCAGCGTTCCCATCTTCAGCGCGAAATCCGCCACGATATAAGAGACGCTGTTGGTCTTCTCCACCGGGATCGTCATCTGACCAAGCCGCACCACGGTGCGGTCCTTGGCCAGTTCATAGCTGTCCATCGGCGCTTGGGCCTCATCCTTGGCGGATGCCTCGCCATGGGCATCTTTCTCGGGGGTATGGGCTGCGTCTTTTGCCGCCTCATCCGCGCCATGGGGGGCGTTTTCATCGATCTCTGTTCCCGCCGCTTCGGCTGGGGCAGGGGCAAGGGCCAGACCGGCGCCATAGCCTGCACCCATGCAAAGCAGGGGGAGTGCTACGAATGCGATTGCTGCCTTTTTCATGTTCGACCTTTCCTGAGCTTTCGTCAGGTTTAACGGTCGATTGCGACGGCAATGGTCTCACTTTGTGACCAAGTCGCGAATTAATAGGGCAGGATCACATCCATCGCATCTTCGCCGTAACTCCGCTCTTGGGCGCGCGAAAGCGTGCCCCGGCCCCCATAGGCGATGCGGGCTTCGGCGATCTTGTCATAAGAGATGGTGTTGTCATCCCGGATGTCGGCAGGGCGCACTATCCCGGCCATGCGCAGCTCCCGCAGCTCTTGATTAACCAATATTTCTTGACGTCCCGCGACCACGAGTGCGCCGTTGGGCAGCTTGTCGATGACCAGCGCAGCGACCTTCAACTCGATCCTCTCGTTGCGCGTGATGGCACCAGAACCGCTTGCCTCAGAAGCCGAGCCGACCTCGACAATGTCGCCGCTTGGTAGATCGGAGGCGCTGATTCCGGGCAGAATTGCGGCAATTTTCGCGCCATAACCAAAGAATGTCGGGAATCCGACTGAGCTTGCCCCCTCGCGCTCCCGGTCTGTCGAATTGCGCAGTTGCGCCCGGTCGTCGATGGAGATCACGACCGTGACGATATCGCCGATGTCATCGGCACGTTGATCGGAAAACAGCGGTTGGCTGCGGGCCGAAAAGAGTGAGGCCTTGGCGCTGCCACGGCGCGGCGGCTCCATTGCCACGGCGGGCATCGGCACCTGTACGCGGGCCACTTCAGGGATGGTTTGGCCATCCACCACGATCGGCGAAGGCTGCGGATTGCGGTCGAAGTGATCGGCGGTATCGCAGGCGGACAGGGCAAGGGCCGCGCCCAACATCAAGATAGAGGGGCGCGCAAAAGCGGTGGTCATCGAATGATCTCCACGGTCCCTTCGCCGGTGGCGATGCCGGTGACCGTTTTGTTGCTGACAAGGTTCACGATACGGATTTCCTGCCCCTCATGCGCATCATCAAGTGCGCGCCCCGGAGAGGAGAGGGCCAGAAGCCCGTCGCTGAAATAGATCTCCACCCGCTCACCCCGGTTGATGACCAGGGGCTGGATGATGGACTGGATCTGGATTGGGCGGCCCGGCGTCAGGACGCGGCGGACCTGCTTGCCGATAACCTCTTCCATATCTGTCATCACATAGGTGCCGATGCGGCCCACGGGCAGGCGCATGACGGTCAGGTCGTCTTCCATGATGATGTCATCGGGCAGCAGGCGCGTGATGGGGACAGGGACCGGCATGGTCACAAGGGCATAGCCGCCGATGCGCTGTACCTCGCCCGTCTCAAGCACCGCATTGGCCAGAAACTTGCCGCTGCGCGGGTCCATCCAGAACTCTGCCAGCGTCAACACGGCGTCAGCCGGGGCGTCCTTAACCGTGATCTCAAACTCGCCGTCTTGCGGCAGGCTGTCGGCGTAATCGGCGCGCGCGCGTTCCTCGACCAGCACGCCGATGGGGGCCGACAGGGCAGGGCCTGTCAGCACCATCAGGCCGAGGAAGAGGGCGGCGAGCCGTTTCATTAGCGGATTTGGTTCGCAGCCGAGAGCATCTGGTCTGCGGTCTCGATTGATTTGGAGTTCATCTCATAGGCGCGCTGCGCCGAGATCAGATCGGTAATCTGTTGGATGACATTCACGTTGGACGCCTCAAGATAGCCCTGGCGGATCATCCCCGCGCCCGGATCACCAGGGTTCACCACCTGCGCTTCGCCGGAGGCTTCGGTTGCCAGCAGGAAGTTGTTGCCCACCGGGCGCATCCCCGGCTCGTTGACAAAGGTGGTCAGGCTGAACTGGCCCAGTTCCACCGGCACGGGATCGTTTTCGACATAGGCCATGACGACGCCCTGTTCGTTGATCTCAACCGCCGTGGTGTTTTCGGGCACGACCATGCCCGGCTCGACACGGTAGCCCTGCATCGTGACGATCTCGCCCTCGGGGGAGAGTTGGAACGACCCGTCGCGGGTATAGGCGGTGCCGCCATCGGGCAGCGTGACCGAGAAATACCCACGCCCGTCAATGGCGACGTTCAGCTGGTTCTCGGTGGCGACCATGCCGCCTTGGGTATTCAACCGCACGGTGCCTGCGGTCTGCACGCCCATGCCGATATCGATGCCCACGGGGCGGGTCGATCCGGCCTCGGAAGTGACAGCGCCCTCGCGCTGCATGGATTGATAGATCAGATCCTGAAAGGCTGCGCGGCTGGCTTTAAACCCGGTGGTGTTCGCGTTGGCGATGTTGTTCGAGATTACATCGACATTGGTCTGCTGCGCCATCATGCCGGTTGCGGCGATGCTAAGTGCCTTCATTGTCTCGTTCCTTCCGTTTCACGGATGTCGGGGTCAGACCGCCTGCGCGATCCGTTTGAGCGAGTCGCGGCGCAGGTCGTCCGCATTGCCCATCATGGTATTGGTGCGCTCATAGGCGCGTTGCACGTCGATCAGGCGGGTCATCTCGCGCACCGGGTTGACGTTGCTAAGCTCCAGCGTGCCTTGGCGCACCTGCACGGCTTCGGCCACGGCGGGATTGGCAGCGCCCTCGGGCGCGACCAGCATGCCGCCGCCAAGGCGCTTGTAGCTTTGGATTTCTGGGATGTTGAAAACGCCGATACGGCCCAGCGGGCCGGTCTCACTGCCCGAAATTGTGCCATCTTCGGAAATATTGATGTCGCCCAGTCCTGCGGGTGGCAGTTGGATCGGTGCACCGCCCGCGTCGAGCACTTTGGCCCCCGACAACAGGGTCAGATTGCCCTCCGGATCGAGGACAAAGCTGCCATCGCGGCCAAAGGCCTGCTGCCCGTCGGCGGTTTGATAGCTGAACCACCCCTCACCATGCAGCGCCACGTCCAGCGGGTTGCCGGTCTGCGACAGCGCGCCGGGGCGGGTGTCGATGTAGGAGCCCGTGTCGCTGACGAAAGCCGCCTGATCGTCGCCAAGCGCGGTGTTGTCCTGCAACAGCGCTTCGAACACCACATGTTCGCCCTTGTAGCCTGCGGTACTGGCGTTGGCGATGTTGTTGGCGGTGATGTCGAGTTGGCGCTGCAGGGAAGTCGCCAGCGACATGCTGATATGGCTGGTTTCCGTCATGGCGGGCCTCAGTTTGGGCAAGGATGGCGTGACTTTATTGAAGGTCAGTGTGAAATAAAGAATGGATCTTTACAAGAATAAAGTGCATCTATTCATAGAATGAAGCATCTGCACAACATTGTTCTTGGTCTCTCTTTGATCTTGGCCGCGCCTGTGGCGGGGGAGGAAGGGTCTGTCTTTGCGCCTCTGTCCTTGGTGGAACATGGGCGAGAGGATTTCCTTGCCGCCCGTGAGACGCTGATGACGCAGCTTTTCGCCGCGACCGATCCGGATGCCCCTCAGCGGGCCGCGGCGCTGCTGGACCTTTCGGAATTGCACCTTGCATGGATGATGCGCCCTGAGGCGGCAGGCTTTCTGGCGGCACTCGACGCCGAGGCCCTCAAAGGTGACGCAGCGCGGCGGCATCGAACATTGAGCCTCGCCCTTGCTTTGTTGGAAGAGGACGCGGGCGCGGGCGGAGATTTGGGGCAGGCGGTGTCTTGGTCCGTCGGGTGGAGCGAGGGGCAGGCCCTGCGGGCAGCGGCCTTTGCCCGGCTGGGGGCGGCGGAGGAGGCGGCGCGTTTGATGCCGCGCACGTTGGAGAGTCTCGGCGCCCTGTCACCCGCGATCCAAGCAGCGGTCCTGCCGGACCTGCTTGAGGCGGCTTTGGAGGCCGAGAATTGGGATGTGGCGCAGGCACTGGCCGCGCAGTTTCCCAAACATGCAGAGTTGCGCGATGGCCCCGCCTATCGCTACCTGCTGGCCCGCGCGTCAGAAGTGTCGGGCGATCTTTTGATGGCCTTTGAGGGGTATGTCCAAGCCGCGCAGGGCCGCGATCTCTATGCGCAACGGGCGCGGCTCGCGCTGGTTCGGATGGGGCGAGAAACCGAGACTTTGCCGGGGAAAGATGCGCTGTCGCTGCTCAAAACCGCACGCTGGATGTGGAGCGGGGATGACCTTGGCCGCGAGGGCGCGGTGCTGCTGGCCGAGGTCGCGACACAGCAGGGCGATACCGATACCGCTCTTTGGGCCTTGCATAATTTGCTGCGCAGCGCCCCTGATGATGAGGCCGACGCGCTACGCGCGCAGGCGCGGGACATCTACGGCGCATTCTACGCCGCGGGCGCTGCAGGTGAGCTTGATCTGGGGCCGTTCCTTGAGGGGCACGCCCGCATCAGCGCCCGCTGGCGCTTTGATCCGGGTTTTGTGGAACATGCCGCCGCCGTGCCGCAGCGCTTGCTGGATACGGGTATGACAGCCCTTGCCGCGCGGGAATTTCGCGCTCTGCGTGAGATGGCTGAGACCTTGGAGGGGGTCGGGGCGAATGCCCCGGACGCAGCCCTTTTGGCCGATCTGCGCCGCGGCGAGGCCCGAGCGCTTTTGGCCGGCGGGCAGGCGGATGCGGCCGTAGATTTACTAAGCGGCTATGCCGACGATCAGGGGGCCGAGGCCGAAGCCCTTTTGGTCGAAGCCTTGGCACAGGCGGGCCGCACGGATGAGTTGGCCGCCCTGCGCCTGCGCGCCCAAGACATGGACCTGCGCCGCAGCCGTGCGGTGGCGCTATACGAGACCGGCAAATGGGGCGCGGCCCGGCAAGCCTTTCTTGAAATGTGGGAGGCCCATCCCCCGCAGTTCGCCTTTGCCGATGCCACGCGCCTGACCCTTGCCGCCTATCAGGCGGGCGATAGTGAGACCGTCGCCCGGGCCGCCGCGGCCTTTCCCGCGCTTGCCGAATTGCCCGGCTGGGCAGACCTCGCCACCGGGCTCGGCGCACAGCCCCGAGGGGAGGGACCGCTGGGATCAGACGTGATGCGGCTGAGCATGGAAAGCGCGGACCGTATCCTTGAAGCCGTGACCAAAGTGACGGATGTCAAGGAAAGTCAGTGACATAAATATCAAATTCAAATTTTATTCTTGCTTTGGTCATGAAGAATCGGCTTTCTCATGTATAGGTCAAGAATAACAAGAACGAGCAGGATCAAGTCATGAGCATTACAAGCGCCCTTCAGATCGGGGTCAGCGGGTTGCAGGCCAACTCCTCCCGCGTCCAAAACATCTCTAGCAATATCGCCAACGCCAATACGGTTGGCTATCGGCGGACCTTCTCGGAATTCGTGACGCAGAATACCGGGGCAACGCAGGCGGGGGTGCTCACGGATGTGCGGGCTGATATCTCGGCCAATGGCAACATCATGGGCACGGGTCGCTCAACGGATCTGGCGGTGCAGGGCGACGGCTTTTTCGTCGTGTCGCGCAACCCCAATGATCCTGTCGAATCCAACTACTACATGACCCGTGCGGGCTCCTTTACCCCGGATCAGGACGGCAACCTGCGCAACTCTGCGGGTTATTTTCTGTCGGGCTTTCCCACCGATGCAGCCGGGGCCACCGGCAGTGTCAGCAGCACCAGCTACAATGACCTCAGCACCGTGAATGTGGCCAGCTATCAGGTTCAAGGTACGCCCAGTGCGCGCGTCGGCGTGTCTGGCAATGTGCCTGCGCAGGAAACCGGGGCCGGCAGCACCGGCACGGCCTTCGAATCCACCCTGCGCTACGTCAATCAACTGGGCGGCAGCGACGCGCTGACCCTGTCTTGGGCTCCGGGCACCACGGCCAATGAATGGACCGTCAGCATCAGCGATGAGGCAGGCAACAACTATGGCGATGCAACGGTGAATTTCACCGACAGCGGCGTAAATGCAGGCAGCCCCGAAAGCTACACGCCCGGCACCCTGCCGATTGACCCCGCGACCGGCGTTGTGACCCTGCAGATCAACAACGGCGGCACTCCACAACCGCTTGAGATCGATTTCGGCGCGCCCGGCACCTTTGAGGGGATGACCCAGTTTTCCGGCGACTACACGCCTCCGGCTTTTGCGGATGACGGCACTGAGACCGGCAGCCTCGAGCGGGCCGAGATGAGCGACAGCGGCATCCTTTATGGGGTTTTTGACAATGGTCAGCGCCGTGCGCTGTTCCAAGTGCCGCTTGCCAATGTTGCCAACCCCGACCAGATGCGCTCGGTCGATGGCAACGCCTATGTTGCCACCCGCGATTCCGGCGCGGTGAGCATCGGCAATCCGATGCTGAACGGTCTGGGCAGCATCAACAGCGGCGCGCTGGAAGGCTCCAACGTGGATATCGCCCAAGAGCTTACCGACCTGATCCAAACGCAGCGGGCCTATTCCTCCAGCGCCAAGATCATCACCACCAGCGACGAAATGCTGAGTGAAACGCTAAGTATCAAACGTTAACCCGGTGCATGAATGAGCATCTCATCCGCCTTTAGCATTGCCCGCAGCGGGCTGAGCACGACAGAGGGTCGCGCCAGCCTTGTTGCGGGCAATATCGCCAATGCGCAAACCGAAGGTTACGTCCGCCGTGAAGCGGCGCAGGTCTCCACCAACGGTCAAAGCGGAACGGTGGAGCTGCGCATCGCGCGGCAGGTGGATGAACGCCTTGCAGGCATGTCGCGGAACGCTTCGGCGGAACTGGGCCAAGCCTCTGCCACGAGCGAGATTCTCAGCAGCTATCTGATTACCTTGGGCGAGCCGGGCGATGAGGTTTCCCCCGCCGCCCGTCTGGCGGAGTTTCAGGCCGGTCTCGACCTTTTGGCCAATAACCCCTCCGATCCTGCGGCGCAGAACGACCTGCTGTCGCGGACCGAGACCTTGGTGCACAGCATCAATAAAGCCGCCGTTGAGCTTGAGGCCAGCCGCGGGCAGGCTGGCGATAGCCTTGTGTCGAGCGTGGGCGAGGTGAACGCGGCGCTGTCGGATATTGCCGAACTGAACGAACGTCTGGCGCTTGCCGGGACCGATCCCACCGGCACCAGCGGGCTGATGGATGAGATGAATCGCCGCCTTGATGCATTGGGCACACAGATGGATTTTCAAGGCCGGTGGGAAGCGGATGGAACGCTGACACTACACACCACCGGCGGCACGGAACTGGTCCATGGAGAGACCGCCGTCAAGCTAAGCGCCAACCGCGATACCGGGCGGCTAATGGCCGGGGATGTCGATATTACGCCGAACAGCCCCACCGCGCGCGGGTCCGACAGCGGCCGCCTTGCGGGGCTGAGCGGGTTGATCGCCAATGATTTGCCGCAGATGAAACTGCAGCTGGATGAGCTCGCCCGCGGGCTGGTGCAGAGTTTCGAGGCCGCCGATGCCTCTGTCGGGGCCGGGCAGCCGGGGCTGTTCACCGACGCGGGCGGCGCGTTTGACCCGGCGCAATTGGATGGGCTGGCCGGGCGGCTTTCGATCAACAACAGCGTTCAGCCCGACAAGGGCGGCGCGCTGTGGCGTCTGCGCGATGGCGTTGGGGCCACAATCCCCGGAGAGCCGGGCGACACCACGCAATTGAACGCCTTCGTCGATGTCCTCGAAACGGGGATGACCTTCGACGCGGCGACCGGCCTTAGTACCAATGCGCGTCTGGGGGATTTCGCCGCTGATCTGGTCAGCCAGCAGAACGTCCTGCGGGTCAGCGCCGACGCGCAGGCCGAGACGGCCCGCGTGCGGCTTATCACCTTTGAGGACAACCGCAGCAGCATCGAAGGCGTCAACGTCGACACCGAATTGCAAAAGCTCTTGGAAATTGAACAGGCCTACGGCGCCAATTCGCAGGTGCTCAGCAGCCTGAGCGACATGCTCGATACCCTTTTGGCCAGCGTGTGAGGATAGAATGACCGAGATTTCTCGCACCGTGTCCACCGCCCTGCAAAGCCTGCGCCAGCGCGAGCAGACCAGCCGCCTCGCCGCCGAGATCTCGGATGTGTCGAAAGAGGTGACAACGGGGCTGAAGGCCAACCCCTATGACGATCTGGGCCACCGCTCTGCCGATGCCATCGCCATTCGGATGCAGATCACCCGCAACGATGGTTTCCTGACCTCCAATGCGCTTTTAGATCGTCGCTTTCTCGCCGTGGAAACCTCGCTTGGCGCCATGCGCGATGTCGGGCAAGAGGTGCTTGAACAGGCTTTCACCGCTGACAGCGCGGGCGGGCTTTCGACGAGCTACCTGTCTCAGGCGGCGCGCACGGCGCTTGACCGGGTGTTGGAACGAGCCGCGGTCAGCGACAGTTCCGGTTTCCTGATGTCCGGCACCCGCACTGACACGAACCCGCTGCAGGCATGGGACGAGATCAACCCGCGCACGGGGGAATCCCCGGCCATCGCAGTGGATCATATGATCGGCGGCCCCCTGACGGATATGGCCGACGTGCAGCGCGCCATCGACGATCTTAAGGCGGGGTTTGGCGATAGTTCAATGTTCCCAAACCATAATTTCGAGAACACCTTCTATAACGGTGCGCCCACAGGCAACCCGCCCCTGACCTCACGCACCTCTGAAACCCAAACGCTGACCCAAGGCGCGCAGGCCAACGATCCGGCGATCCGCGATCTGATGCGCGGTCTGGCCATGCTGAGCGCGGTAAACCCCAGCGATATCCCTGATGAGGCCGCCCGTGATGCGTGGCTAACTGAGGCCCGCAGCGCCATCGGCACCGGGCTCGAAGGGCTGACCGATCTGGAAACCCAGACCGGCCTGAAACGGGCGCAACTGGCCGATACGATCTCGGCTCAGGAAAGCCGGGCGCTGTTTCTCGACGCCGAAGTGATGAACCTCGAAGGCGTCGATCAATATGACGCAGCCACCCGTCTGACCCAATTGCAAAACCAGCTCGACTCAAGCTTTGCCGTCACCGCGCGCCTCTCGCGCCTGTCCTTTTTGAACTACCTTTAACCGGAACCGCCGCCCATGAACGCCCTGTTTAAACTCCTGCTGATCGGCCTCACCTTCGCGCTTGCCGCGCCGGCGGCTGCACAGGTGCGGATCAAGGATATCGTCACCGTCGAAGGCGTGCGGTCGAACCAATTGGTCGGCTACGGGCTGGTTGTGGGCCTCAACGGCACGGGCGACAGCCTGCGCAACGCGCCCTTCACCGAGCGCGCGATTGAGGGCATGTTGGAGCGGCTCGGCATCGGCAACCTGACCGAAGACCAGATGCGCACGGCGAATACTGCCGCGGTCATGGTCACCGCATCCCTGCCGCCCTTCGCGCGGATGGGCAGCACCATTGATGTGGTCGTGTCCTCCTTGGGCGATGCGTCTTCTCTGCGCGGCGGCACGCTGATCGTTACGCCGCTGACCGCCGCCGATGGTGAGATTTACGCCGTGGCCCAAGGCCCGATCGCCGTCGCGGGTTTCGCGGCTCAAGGTCTCAATGCCTCCATCGTCGAAGGCGTGCCAACCGGCGCGCGGATCGACAACGGCGCCATCGTCGAGCGCGAGGTCGACTTTGATTTCAGCGAGATGACCAGCATCAAACTCGCGCTGCGCAACGCAGATTTCGTCACCGCGCAGCGGGTCGAGGCGGCCATCAACCAAGCCATGGGCCCGGTCGCCACCGCCATCGATTCGCGCACCATCACCGTATCCGCCTATGGCAAAGGATCGTTGATGGAGACGATGGCCCTGATCGAGCCGCTGCAAGTGCAGCCCGATCAGGTCGCCAAAGTGGTGATCGACGCACGCTCCGGCACCATCGTCATCGGCGCCAATGTCCGTATCGACCGCGTCGCGGTCAGCCAAGGTGGCCTGACCGTCACCGTCCGCGATGATTTTAACGTTAGCCAACCTGAATCGCTGTCCATCGGCGGGACCACCGTGGTGGTGCCGAATTCCTCGGTCGGCGTCGAAGAGAAAGACGCGAAATTCGCCGTCATCGACGGGTCGGTCAGCCTGCAACGTCTGGTCGACGGGCTGAACGCCATTGGCGTCGGCGCGACCGAAACGATATCCATTCTTCAAGCCATCAAGGCGGCGGGCGCTCTGCATGCCGACCTTGAGATCATCTAGGGGTAGGTCATGGAATTCGCATCTTTCCCAATCCCCGCGCCGACCCCGGCAGCCAAGCCCGCAGTGACCCAGGCCGACGCCGTCACCGCTGAAAAGGCGCAGGAGTTCGAGGCGATGTTCCTCGGACAGATGGTCGATGAAATGCTCTCGACCGTGGATATCGGCAGCTTCGGCGGCGGCCATGCCGAAGAGACTTGGCGCAGCTTTCTGTCCAACGCGATCGGCGAAAGCATCGCCGAGCAGAACAGCACCGGAATTGCCCGCAGTATCGAGACCGCCATGCAGCGCTATCAAACGGGGGCAGACCGATGAGCGATCCGCGCAAAGCACTCGCCGCCGTTGACGCCTTGGGCAATCTGCTGCGCCGCGAAATTGCCGCGGTGGAGGGCGGGGCGTTCAATCAACTGGTCGAATTTGCTAGCGAAAAGGCCCGACTCACCGCCGTGCTGGAAGAGCAACTCAGCCACGACCCCGAAGCGGTCAGCAAAGATAAACTGCGCGATCTAAAAGATTTGATCGCGCGCGATCATCACCACCTGCAATTGGCCCGCCAAGCCACGTCAGAGATGATCTCACAGGTTTCCCAAATCCGGGAAAAGCACAGCATTGCAGGCATTTACGGCCGAAGCGGTGCAAAACGTGACAACCGCGCAACACTGATAACAACCGTGGACAAAAGTTTCTGAATTGCCTCAATGTTGCCAAGTTTTAGCGTAAAAACGTAATCAAGCGGGTTCGCCCCGCAGTTGTCAGAACGACGACATAACGAACTAGAATAGTCTGGAATAAGAACATGTCTTCGATCAACACAAACACATCCGCCATGAACGCTCTGTCGACTCTGCGGAGCGTCAATTCGAGCCTGAATCAGACCCAAGACCGTATCTCGACCGGTCTGAAAGTTTCGAACGCTGGCGACAACGCCGCTTATTTTGCCATCTCGGAAACGATGAAGGGCGATAGCGGTATGACCAAATCGATCAACGAAAGCTTGACGTTGACCAAAAATTCTTTGGCGACAGCCAACGTCGGAGCTGATAGCTTTAAGGACCTCGCGCGCCAGTTTTCGGAGCGTGTTGCCTTCGCTCAAGGCGGCGGCAGCATCGAAGACGTCAAGAATGAGCTTGATGAAATTGTTAAGCAGATGGACGCTTCCATCAGCCAAGCAACTTTTAACGGCGATGATCTGATCGGCTCGGGCAATACCGTCGCAACTGGGACAACTGTAGCAGGTGACGGCTCGATTTCTGCTGGGGCTACCACCACCGAACAGGCTCGTTCCCTTAGTGTTGTCACCGGGATTACCCGTAACGCCACTGGTGTAGCAGCAACAACAATGGACGTCAGCGGTGTAGACCTAAAGCGGACCTACACCGATTTCAAAGCAGTCGCGGATGCTTTCAAAACCGGTTATGATGCCGCCGTGGCGGGTGCCGCCACTCCTGCGGCAGCTGAAATTGCCGGTCAGGACTATCTCAAGAACTCTTTGACTGCGTCCGAAGACCTCTTGGGGGAAGCTATTGAAGCTTCGACCACTCTTGGCGTTGGTCAGAAATCCATCGAAAACCAGCAAGAGTTCCTGACCAAGCTGACCGACAACCTCGACACCGGTGTTGGCGCGATGGTTGACGCCAACATGGAAGAAGAAGCCGCCCGTCTTCAGGCGCTTCAGGTTCAGCAGCAGCTGGCATCGCAGTCCCTGTCGATCGCCAACCAGGCGCCGCAGAACATCCTGAGCCTGTTCCGTTAAGGATTAGGGTTTTCGGGGCCAGAGCCTAGCGCTTTGGCCCCGGTCCAACCGCCTCAGAATTTGCGGTTGGCAGGCAGCAATATATAAAAACAAGGAAGAATTCCTATGGGGCTGGCAGCATACAAACGAACAATTCGCGAAAGCGAAACCCCGCGGCAGATCGAACGCCGCATCCTGAGCCGCGTCACACATGAGCTTGCCGATAAGGGCCAAGGTTTTGATGCGACCGAAGACAAAAGCGAGCGGTTGAACATCCTCGCCTCCGGTCTGCGCGACGCAATTTACGAAAATCAACGGTTCTGGTCGGCCCTGCGCTTTGACCTGTCTGAGCCGGAAAACAAGATGCCCGACGGGCTGAAAGCCTCGCTCATTTCCATCGCACTTTGGGTGGACCGTCACAGCACCGCGCTGATGGCTGGCGAAGGCCGCTTGGCGGGTCTTGTCGAGATCAATGGCAACATTGCCGCAGGTTTGGCTGGGCAGGCCGCGCCGCAGATGCAGGAGGTGTAAGATGCTGAAACTCACCCTTCGCCCCCGCGAACGTGTGGTCGTGAACGGCTGCGTCATCCGCAACGGCGACCGCCGCCAAGCGCTGACGGTCGAGAACCGCGCCGACATTGTGCGCGAGTCCGATCTGTTGAAGCCGGATGCGGAATCCACGCCTGTTTCCAAGGTCTATTTCTTGGTGCAAACGGCGCTGATCCGTCCCGATACACGCGATCAAATCTTGCCGATGATCCAGCAAGGCTTGGCCGATCTGGCCTGCTGCTTTGGCACTGAAATGCGTATTCGCATCATGGAAGCGGCGAACTTCGTCTCTATGGCCGACTTTTACAAAGCAATGAGCGAGCTGCGCGCGGTGCTCAAATACGAGACCGAGCTGATGCAGCTTCGCCCGGCCCCTCCGGCGCCTAACCATGAGGCCGCGCACGCATGATTTCGCTGGGCGGCATTGGCACGCAGGTGGCGGTTAAGCTGTTTGACGCAACGCGCGACAAACAGCTCGACCTTGCCGCCAGCAACGCCCTGAACGCTCGGCAAATCGCCGCTTTTGAAGAACGTATCGGCAGCATCTCTTCCCCGCAGGAACTGATTGCCGATACGGAAGTCTATACTTTCGTCATGCGGGCCTTCGACCTCGAAGATCAGATCTTTGGCAAGGCGATGATCCGTAAGACGCTGGAAAGCGATATCACCGACAGTTCCGCACTGGTGAACCGCCTCAGCGACCCCAAGATCCGGGACATGTATCAGACTTTGGGTTTCACCCCCGGGGGGGGGAGCAGCGCGAACCTTGATAAGCTCGACTGGCAAGCCGAGATGATCGACCGTTTCAAAGAGCGTTTCGTGTTGAATGCCGCCGGGGAAGACAACGAAGGCGCCCGGATTGCCTTGGAGTTCAAATCCAGAGCCTCTGAAATCAACACTTGGCTCGACGTGTTGAAAGACGAAGACCTCGGTAGTTTCATGCGCCGTGCACTTGGCGTACCGGATGAGGCGATTGGGGTCGATCTCGACCGCCAGATCGCGCTTTTTGAGCAGAAGTTTGACATCGAAAAGCTGAAAGACCCCGCCGAGGTCGACAAGCTCGTCTCGCGGTTCTCGGCGATTTACGATGCGGTAGAGGGCGTCTCGTCGTCGTCGAGCACCGTGCTTTCGCTGATGCAGGGGGCCGTCTCTATCGGTCAGGGCAGCACCTTTACGGCCATCACCATCGACATCCCCACGATCACCGGCGGCTACAGCGCGTCGAGCGCCTACCGCTAACCCTCTTTATTCGATGAATTCGTCGTCATCGGCTGCCGAGGGCAGTTCGATCACGCCCTCGTCGGCGAGGGTCTTGGCATATTCCACCATCGCAGCCTGTGCGGCGCGCACGTCGCGGCCCCGGACCGGACCGGTGGCGGCCATTTCGTCCATCAGCATCTGACGCGAGCGTTGCGGCAGACATTCCATTAGGTGATCGCGCTGCTCTTTCTTGGCTCCGCGCATCGCCATGGGCAGGGTGGCCCCATCCAGCCCGCGCATCACCTGCGCCAAGTCCTGCATCGGCAGTTTGAACAGATCGTCAAAGACGAACATACGCTGTTTGATGGCTTGGAAGGCGTCGGGAATACGCGCGTCCAGTGCACCGGAAAGCTCTTCGAAGGCCTGCACATCCAACTGGTTGAAAAGGTCCGCCATGCGTTGATGCGTCTCGACCGAATTGGTGTGCATCGCGTTCGACAGAATGTCTTGTTTCAACGTCTCTTCGATCTGCTGCATCATGTGCAGCGGCACGGCCTCCATCGCGATCATGCGTTCGGCGATGTCTTGCATCCGCTCAGGGCCGAGCAGCGGCAGCACTTTGGCGGCCACGCTGGTGTCGACGTTGTTGAGGATCGCCGCCGCAGTCTGGTCGTGCTCGCCCTTGAGATAGTTGGCGATCACCGTCTCATCCAGCGCGCCAAAGCCGCGCCACATGGCGTTCTCGCGCTCGCTGTCCTTGAGCCCGGCCATGATGCTGGTCACCTGTTCTTCGGGCATGAACTTGCGCAGCATGGACTCTGCCGTCGACAGCGACCCTACGACCGATCCTGTGCCGCTGACCACCTTTTGAGTGAACTCTTTAAGCACATGTTCCACCACCTCTGCGGGGATCGGGCCAAGGCGGCTCATGGCGCTGGTGATGCGCTCGATCTCGGCGGTGCCGAGCTTTTGCATGAGTTCCGAACCGGTCTGCTCTCCGAGGCAGAGAAAGGTGATGGCCGCCTTGGTGGGACCGTTCAGATCCTCCACCGTGATGGGCTTTCTGCGGGTTTTGGAAAGGGCATTGGTCGACATGGTTAAATCCTTTCAGTGCAGGTCAGCCACCGGCAAGCGGCACATAGCTTTCGATCAGCGATCCTGCCAGCATGTACCAACCGTCGATCAGCACAAAGAAGATCACCTTGAACGGCAGGGAGATCAACACCGGGGGCAGCATCATCATGCCCGCACTCATCAAGACCGAGGCGATGATGAGGTCGATGGCGACGAAGGGCAGGTAGATCAGAAAGCCGATGGTAAAGGCGCGGCGCAGTTCCGAGATCATGAAGGCCGGAACGAGATGGCGAAAGGTGGCCTCCTCTGCCGAGGCGGGCAGGGGGGTCTCTTCGGCCTCTTCATCCGCCGGGGCGATGCGCAGGAACAGGGCGTAATCCTCGGGCCGGGTGTTGACGTACATAAAGTTTTTGAACGGGGCCGCGATCCGCTCCAGCGCCTGTTCTTCGCCGATGGCGTTTTCCAGCAGCGGCTCGATTCCGGCCTCATAGGCGTCCTCGAACACTGGCTGCATGACGAAGAAGGTCATGAACAGCGCCAGCGAGGTCAGCACGATATTGGGCGGGGTCTGGTTCAGGCCAAGGGCCGAGCGCAGCATCGACAGGACGATGACAAAGCGCGTGAAGCTGGTCATCACCACCAAGAGCCCCGGCGCGATGCTCAGCACGGTGACCAGCGCGATGAACTGAACGATGCGGCCCGACAGATTGGCGTTTTCGTCACTGCCGGGCGCGGTGTCGCCAATCACATCCGACAGCGTGGAGAGAAACCCTCCGTCTTGGGCCATGGCCATGCCGCCACTGGCGAGAAGCACCAGCAGGGCAAGGCCCATGCGGCCCGACGCATAGGCGCGCAGAGAGGGGAGGTCAGTCAGGGACATAGTCCTTGACGATCTGGGTCAGGGACACGCCAAGCCGGTCTTCGCCGACCTTCACAAGATCGCCGCGCGCCACCAGACGGTCAGAGACCATGAGGTCGACCGGCGCGCCGATTTTGCGGTTCAGCTCTACAATGGAGCCTCGGGTGAGTTCCAGCAGGCGCGAAATCGGCATGCGGGCTTGGCCCAGCACGATCTGCACATCTAGGCCGACGTTCAACATGGCGTTGATACCAGCGCCACCGGCCTCGGGGCGGGGGGCAAGGGCGTTGCGCGAGTCTTCAGTGTCGAGTTGCGGGAAGACGCCCGCGTCATCGCTGCCTGTACTGGCGGTATTGCCAAAGGCATCGGCGCGCGGCTGTTCTGGCGTTGCGTCAGGTGCTTTGCCTTCGGCGTTGTTGTCGTCTTTGGGCGATTGCAGGTCAGGCTTGTCCATTTCCGTCCTTCTCCTTTTGTGCTGTCAGCGCCCGCGCATGGGTGTCGCGCAATTCGGCGAGCAGGCGGTCGCAAATCTTTTTGAACCCGTAATCAAGGCTGCCGTGATCCCATTCCATGCGGGCATCCCCATCGGGCAGGCCGGCATCGGCGCGCAGGTCCAGCACGCCGTCGCATTTGTAGTACACAGCGCGTTGGCGCAGGTCTGGGCCAATCTGGTCAAGCGTGGCGGGCGACAGGCGCACTTTGATCTGGCTCGACCCGATGGCCATTTTCAGCGATTGGGTCACGGTCTTTTTCACCCGCGCGGTCGACAGGCGTTCGATCACCTCGGGCAGGACGATCTCGCAGGTTTGCAGGGTAAAGCCCACGATCTGCGCCATCAGCGCCTCTTGATGGGCCTGCATCGCCTGCGACAGCCGCGCCAGTTCCTGTGCCAGCTTTTCAGCCATCACGGCATGTTCGGCCTGCATGGTCTGATGCATCTCGGCCCGGCCCGCGTCGGCCCCGGCCAGATAGCCTTCGATATGGCCTTGCTTATGGGCCTTTTTGATCTTCGCTTCAATTTCTTCGGGCGTGGGCAGCGCCGGATCCTGCGGCTTGCTCTTGCCGTCTTCGTCGAAGTTTTGCAGCTTGAGGGTTGTGATCACAGATCATCCCCTTCCGACAGCCATTGGCCCAGAACCCGCAGGGCGTCTTCGGTGTTGTCTTCGGCCAGTTCGGCCACGGCGCGCAATTGGCTGTGTTGCACCGCGCCCTCGACCGAAGCAAGTTGCACCATGTCGCGGGGCATCTCGTCCATTGGGCCGAGCACCGCACCGGTCTGGACGCCCGCCGGGGTGGGCAGGCGGTTTGGCGGGGTCTCGTTCTGGGTGCCGCCGGTCAACGCTTTGGGGGCGTTATTCTGCTCAGGACCGTCCAGCAGGCCCGCGTCTGCGCCAGCACCGGCCAGCGCGGGTTGGGGCAGGGTGGCATCCAGCACCATGCGCAGCGGGCGCGCGCCCAGCACCATGATGATCGCCACCAGCGCCAAGGCAAAGAGCGAGCGCAGGATGGTCATGGCGTTATCGGCCAGCACCGCGCCCAAGCCACGGCCTGCGGGGCTGCTGAACTCGGAATCGAAATCAAGGAACTGAAGGCTGTCGACCTGCACCTGATCGCCGCGTCCCTGATCAAAACCGATGGCCGTGCTGACCAGTTGGCTCAGACGTTGCATTTCTTCGGGGCTGCGCTCGATATAGCCCTCGGACCCGTCGGGCAGGGTGCCATAGCTGCCGTTCACCAGAACAGCGACCGAGATACGCTCGATATCGCCCGGCTCGCGCACAAGCTCGCTCTGGACCGAGCCGATTTCGTAGTTGATGATCTCGTCGTTCTCGGAGCGGGTGGACTGCCCCGCGCCGCCGCCCGCATCGTCGCGCAGCTCATCGGGGATGTTATTGGCCACATCCACCGTCGCCGCCGCCGGGTCGGTTTCATTGGAGTTGCGCACGCGGGTTTCGATCGACCGCGCCACCTGCTGGGCGGGATCAAACGTGCGGGACACACGCACCTCACGCTCGGTCGTCAGATCGACACTGACCCGCACGCGGGCATTGCCCGGCCCGACGCGGGCGTTGAGAATGGATTCAACCTTTTGCGCCAGTTGCTCTTCGATCATGCTGCGCTGACCTTGGAGGGAGAAGTCAGAGCTGCCGCCTTCATCCTTGGCCAAGATCGTCTCACCCGAGGCCGACAGGACGGTTACGTTCTGCGCTTCCAAATCTGCTACGGCAGAGGCCACCAGAGCCTGGATCGCCTGCGCTTGGCTGCGGGTCATGCTGGCGTTGGCCTGCGAGCGTACGATGACCGAGCCGCTGGCCTCGGCCCGGCTGCGCGAGAAGGCGGCGCGTTCGGGCAGCACCAGATGCACCCGCGCGGCTTTGATGCCACTGATGGTTTGGATCGACCGGGCCAGCTCGCCTTCCAGTGCGCGCAGCCGGTTCACCTTTTGCATGAAGGAGTTCATCCCCATGCCGGACATATTATCGAAAATCTCCC
Source organism: Sulfitobacter sp. OXR-159 (assembly GCF_034377145.1). NCBI lineage: Bacteria > Pseudomonadati > Pseudomonadota > Alphaproteobacteria > Rhodobacterales > Roseobacteraceae > Sulfitobacter > Sulfitobacter sp. OXR-159. The sequence continues at coordinate 2,740,065 of NZ_CP139707.1, read as the reverse complement.
AACCCGGCACGCCCTCGCCCGGCAGCCCCGCATCGGCCAGCGCCATGCGGGCACGGGCGATATCGGTCTCGGCCACCGAAATGGTATCGCCATTGCGCGACAGGTCGACCGTGAGCCCCGCCTGTTCCAACGTCTGCATCATCTGCGATGCGGTGCCGGGGCTAAGCTGGCTGTAAACCGGAACATAGGTAGGGGCGAGGATGGTCCGCGCGCCGATAAAGATGGCCGCGGTGATCGCCAGACCGATGCCGCCCAGAAGAGCCAGCCGCTTTGGACCTAAATCCTTAAGGTTTTCAACGATCTGATTCACGGGCCCTCACTCGATTGGATAGTCCGAGCATTCCCCGCTCGGTCGCCACTATGCAAGCATATATCGGTTTATACTTGCCCGATCCAAAAAATAAACAGGTTTCTGTTGCAATAAAGCTTGTTTGGGGATGTATTTGTTCTTGCATATGGCGCTCCGCGCAGGATCCGATTAAGAGTTGAAGAATGAAAAAGCCTCTTGCTATCCTTGCTGTCGTCTTGCTCTGCCTTCTTGCTGGCGTCGGTGGGGTGACGCTTGCCATCGGTCCTTCGGGGCTGTTGAAAATAGTGGGGCTCGGCGGGGATGAAACCGTCGAGGATACGGTTGAGACCGCTGACAATGCCCATGGTGAGGAAGGCAGCGAAGACGCGCATGGCGAAAAGCCGAAGACCGAGATCAAGATGCCGGTCATGCCTTTCCCCGAGATCATCGTGAACGTCACCGATACCGGGCCGCAGGGCGGGCAAACCAGCCGGTTTCTCAAGCTCAACATGCTGATGGTCTATGACGAAACCGCCGAGGGCGCGGACCGCCTGATCGCGCGTGAGATTTACCTGCGCGACAGCTTCCAAGATTTCTTGCGGCAGTTGCATGTCAGCGACCTGACGGGCAGCTATGGGCTGGCGATGCTTAAAACCGAACTGCTGCGCCGGGCGCGGGCGGTGGGCCACACTGACGCGCCGCATGAAATACTGATTGCCGATATGGTGGTGCAATGACGATAGCGGATTCCTCCGATGCGCTGAGCCTCGAAGAGACGATGATCCGTCAGGCGCGCGAAAGCTTTCAGCGCCTGCCCACGCTTGAGATCATCATCGACCGTCTGTTGCTGGCTTTGGTGCCCGACCTCAAATCCTATTGCACCGTAGCGCCAGAGATCGAGCTGAGCTCGCTGGAATATATGCCCTATGAGGACGCGATGGAGAGCATTCAGGCGCCCTCGCTTATCGCCATCGCCAATGCCGAAGGCTGGGGCAGCCAGATCGCCTGTGTGGTCGAGCCGGACCTGCTGTTTTCGGTCCTAGAAATCATGCTGGGTGGTCGCCGCGCCACGAGCCAACAGTGGAAGCCCCGCGGGTTGACCGCGATTGAGCAGAAACTGGGCCGCAGGCTGGCGGAACTGTCGCTTAAAGGGCTGGCGCATTGCCTGCAGGATGTCAGCCCCGTGCAATTCGACATCCAATCGTTGGAGTCCAATCCCCGGTCGGTCATGCTGGCCGCGCCGCGCACCGCGACGGTGCTGGTCCGGATGCATCTGCAGTTCGAAGACCGCAGCGGCCATATGGCGCTGGTGCTGCCCTATGGCACGCTGGATGAGGTCAGCGCGCAGTTGGCGCAGCCGTTCCTTGGCGGGCGCTCGCCCACCGACAGCAACGCGCGCAAAGATATGAACAGCCAGATTTCCAGCACCACGGTCACCATCACCGGCGTGCTCCAAGAGGTGACGATCCCGCTGCATGAGGTGCTGGAATGGAAGCCCGGTCAGGTGATTGATCTGGGCATGACGGTCGATACCCCCGTGGTCGGCATGGTGAACGCGCAACCGATGTTTCGAGCCGCCTTTGGCCAGCGCAGCAATGGCGCCTTGGCGCTGCGGGTGATCCAATCCTTGCTCCCTAAGGAAAATCAGGAGGACAGCGATGATGATGCCGGCCTTGATTGATATCCTCATCATCGTGCTGCTGGTCGGCACGCTGGTCTATGCCTTTATCCTTGACCGCCGGGTTCGCGCTCTAATGGCGACCCTGAAAGAGATGGAGCCAATGGTTGGCGCCTTTTCCAATGCCGTCGATCAATCGGCCCGGTCGGTCGAAGACCTGCGCGACCTCAGCACAAGGGTTCAACGCGCCGAGCCGCCTGTGCAGCGTGACGCCCCACAGCACCGCAAAGCCGCCGCGGCTGAACCTACTCCGGCAGGCCAAAGCCCGGCAGAGATGCGCGCCGCGCGCCTGAAGGGGCGTTCCCAAGTGCGCGGGCAGGCGGCGGTGCAGGGCAAATCCGAACTGGTCCGCACCTTTTTCGACATCACCAAGGAGCGTAAGGAATGAGCCGTATCTCCCTACCAAAGATCGCACTGTTTGGCCTTGGCGTCGCTGGTGTGCTCAAGCTTACGGTTGAGTTCATGCCGATGATGGCTATCGCCGAGACGCCCAGTGACACGCCTCCGGTCCCGATTGAGCTGGCCGCCGCCCCTGCGCCGCCCAGCTATGACGCCAGCGCCCCGGGCGAAAGCGGCATGTGCGAGCCGAGCCATCTGATCGCCGAGGCCATCGCCGAAGAGCGTGCGCTGTTGAAAGACCAACGCGATACGATTGCCGACCGTGAAGCCAAGCTGGCGCTGGCCGAGCAAAGCCTCAAAGCCGAGCAGACCCGGCTAGCCAGCCTGCGCGATGAGATCGGCGCGCAGTTGAAGGTGATCGAAGAGGCCAACAATCAGGACATGACCAAGCTGGTCGAGCTCTACCGCAACATGAAGCCACAGGTGGCCGCAGGCATCATGGATGAAATCGACGTGGAAACCGCCGTGCAAGTGATCGGTGCCATGCCCGAACGGGACGCCGCGCAGATCATGGGCTCGTTCAGCCTTGTCCGCGCACGGTTGATCACCAAAATCCTGCTGGAACGCTCCAAACTCCCCGCCGACCGCAACCTCGAAGGGCTGCGCCTGCGCTGAGCAGACGGGTTAATCCTCGCGGATCGACGACCCTGCAGGCGGTTTGCGACGGACGTTCCGGCGCAGATCCATGACAAAGCCGATGATCTCGGCCACCGCCTGCCAATGTTCCATTGGGATACGGTCATCCACTTCCACCGCTGCATGTAGCGCACGGGCCAGCGGGCGGTTTTCGATCATCGGAATATCGTGCTCCTTGGCCAGTTCGCGGATGCGGTGGGCCATCACATCGGCGCCCTTGGCCACGCAGATCGGCACATCATCCACGCCCTGTTCATATTTCAGCGCTACGGCGTAATGGGTCGGGTTGGTCAGGACCACGCTGGCGCCCGGGATCGCCTGCGCGATGCGCTGGCGTGCGCGAGCGCGGCGCAATTCGGCCCGGCGGCCTTTGATCTGCGGATCGCCCTCGCTGTCCTTATGCTCGTCGCGGATTTCCTTGAGGCTCATCATCTGCTTCTTCTTCCACTGCGCGCGTTTCCAAATGATGTCGGCAATGGCAATGGGGACGAGGAAGGTGGTCGTTACAAGGAAAATCCAGCGCACCTTTTGCAAAGTGGCATCAAGTAAAGTCTCAGGCACAAAGGCCTGCGTCTGACCCAGAGACTGCGCAATATCCCGCACGGCCCAGACGGTGATAAAGCCGATCACCAGCACCTTGGCGGTGTTCTTGGCAAATTCGACAAAGGCATCGGCGGAGAACAGGCGCTTGAAGCCCGAGAGGGGGTTTAGTTTCGATATCTTCGGTTTGATCCGCTCGGCTGCAACCACCGTCTCGCCTTGAATCAGCACTCCGAAAAGCGCTGCCAACACCATAATTCCGACTACGGGCATCATCGCCAGCCCCACCGTAAAGCCCAGCGATTTAAGGACACCGCCGGCTTCAACCAATCCGGTGCCGCCGGTGCCGATCGCGGTCACACCTGCGCCCAAAAGCGGGCGTTGCAGTGCGTCGACAATGCCGCCAATCGAACTGGGCAGCACGAAGATCAGGATCAGCAGTAAGGCAAAGACCAGCATCGCCGTGCCGGTCTCACGCGATTGTGGCACGTCGCCTTTCTTGCGCGCGTCGCGGAGCTTTTTCTCCGTCGGCTCTTCGGTCTTACTGCTCTTGTCCTCTTCCGACATGGCCTAGAACCCGTAGGTGGTGAGCCATTCCGCGAATGGCTCCAAAAACCCGCGCATCATGGTCGGAACCGCCAGCACCATCAAGGCCAGCCCGGCGGCGATCAGCAAAGGCTGCGCGATAAAGAAGACCTGAAGGCTCGCCATCATGCGGTTCGCCAGACCCATCCCGACGTTCAGCACCAGACCCGCCACATAGAAAGGCGCGGCGATGGACAGCCCAAGATACAGGCTGACCTGCGTCGCGCGGGCAAACTGATCGGTAAGATCGGCCAGCATGAAGGTGCCGGGGATGAAAACCTGATAGGACATCAGAAGCGATTCAATAATCAGGTGGTGCAGGTCAGTGATGAAAATCAGCGCCGTGGCCCCGATGAGCAGCATCGTGGCCATGCTCGTTGCCCCCTCAAAGGCCCCAATGTTGGGTGCCAAGGCGTTGGCCAGCCCCGACATCAAGGCCATCTGATAGCCTGCAAATTGCAGCGCCGAGAGCAGCGTGCGCGCCACCAGCCCGATCCACAGCCCCACGGTGATTTCCGAGCCAAAGATCAACAACAGGGCACCGGGGCGATCTTCGGCCACCGGGCCAAGGCCGGTGACCGGATAAAGCGCGGCACTCAGGATCAGGCCAAAAAACAACCGGTGCCGCGTGGGCACCGAGGTTTCAGCAAAGCCCGGCATGAATAAAAGCGCGCTGCCGATGCGGGCGAAGACGACGAAGTATCCCATCAGCGCGTCGGTCAAAAGGGCAGAGAGGTCCATCTCTAGCCCCCGATGGTGGCGACGGTCCGCAGTGACACCTTGCGGTGGATTTCGGCGTTGGAAATGACCGGCGTCATCGGGCTGACCCGCTCCAACATGGAGCGCACATAGGACCGCGCCTCGGGGTTGACCATCAGCGCGGGCCAGCTGTCCTCAGAGGCGAAGCGCTGGATCTGCTGGCGGGCTTGCAGCACGAATTCCTGTACCCGTTTGGGCGACATGACGAATGTGCGGTCATCACCGACCATCTTGACCGCGTCAATGAACTCGGCCTCCCACGAGGGCGACAGGGTGATGACAGGCACGAAGCCCTGCCCATCGGACAGACCTTGGCAAATCTGGCTCGACAGGCGGCGGCGCACGTTTTCCAGCACCAGCGCGGGCTTGCTGGTCTGTCGTGTGGCCTCGGCCATGGCCTCAACGATCAGAGGCAGGTTGCGGATCGACACACGCTCCAGCAGCAGTTCCTGCAAGACCTGCTGCACCAGAATGGCGGGGGAGGGGACGGGTAGATCGTTGACCAGCTTTTGATAGTTCCGGTCCAGCCCCTCAATCGCCTCTTTTGCCGAGCCGTAGGTGAGCAGTTCGGACATGTTTTCCTTGACCACTTCGGTCAAATGCGTGGTGATCACGCTTTCGGGGTCCACCACCGTATAACCCTGGGCCTCGGCCTGATCGGCGACCTTGCTGTCGACCCAAAGCGCGTCGAGCCCAAAGGTGGGTTCGCGCGTGGCCTCACCGGGCAGTTGCAGTGGCGCGCCTTCGGGGTTGATCACCATCATCTGGTTGGCGCGGATGTCGCCCTTGGCCACATCAACGCCGTGGATTTGGAAAGAGTAGCTGTTGATCGGCAGGCTCACGTCATCCTTGATCCGCACTGAGGGCATGGGGAAACCGAACTCTTCGGCGAAATGTTTGCGCAGGGATTTGATCTTGCTCGGCAGCACCGCGTCGGGGCGGTTGGCCAGCGCCACCAGCCCTTCGCCCAGCACCAGCCGCAACTCGTCGAGGTGCATGGGGTTGGCATCGACCTCCGGCATGTCCTGCTTTTTCTGTGCCTCTGCATCAGCCTGCGCCTTGGCCTCTGCCGCCTCTGCCGCGCCGCGCTGGATCACCACGCCCAAGCCCACCATGGCAGCGGCCAGAAGGGCGAAGACCAGCAGCGGAAAGCCCGGCAAAAGGCCGATGCCGAACAGCAGCAAAGCCGCCATGTAAAGCGCCTTGGGGAAGTTCGACAGCTGGTCAAAGACCGCCTCGTTCGCCGCGCCGCGCGTGCCGCCTTTGGTCACGATCAGACCGGCGGCGAGCGACACTACCAGCGCCGGAATTTGGCTCACCAGCCCGTCGCCGATGGTCAGCGAGGTAAAGACGTTAAAGGCATCGCCCACACCCATGCCGCGCTGCACGACGCCGATGAGGATGCCGCCGATGACGTTGATCAACGTGATAATGAGCCCCGCCACCGCATCGCCGCGCACGAATTTCGACGCACCGTCCATGGCACCGAAAAACGCGCTTTCGTCTTCCAGTTCCTTACGGCGGCGACGGGCCTCGTCTTCGTCGATCAATCCAGCGCCCATATCGGCATCGATCGCCATTTGTTTGCCCGGCATCGCATCGAGCGAGAACCGCGCGGCAACCTCGGCGATACGGGTCGAACCCTTTGTAATCACAACGAAGTTGATGATCACGAGGATGGCAAAGATCACCACGCCGATGACGAAATTGCCCGCCACGATGAACTTGGAGAAACCCTGGATTACATCCCCCGCCGCATGGAGACCCGCATGGCCTTCGCTGAGGATCAGCCGGGTTGAGGCCACGTTGAGCGACAGGCGCAACATGGTCGTGACCAGCAGCAGCGTCGGGAAGGAGTTGAACTGCAACGGCGAAGGGATCCAGAGCGCCACCATGAAAATCAGCACGCTCAGCGACAGTGATAGCGCGAGCCCGAAATCGAGCAAGATCGGCGGCAGCGGCAGGAACAGAACCGCCAGCACCAGCGCCATGCCGACGGCAAAGCTGACGTCTTTGTTTGCGCCGAACATGCTCAGCTGCGGCAGGATGGTGTTCGGTTTCGTACTCATCCCGCATCCTCCGCGTGGACGGTGGTGAACTGTGGCAGGACGGGCTGCATCTCATGGGCTGAATAAAGCGAGCGGCGCGCATTCGCCGCCCCGCCGATCTGCGCACCCCATGTGGCCTTGGCCGCCAACCTGTCATAACTGCCCGAGCTGCTGCGAGGCGTCTTGCGCGGACGCGCGGGAACGGGGCTGGCACTGGCCAGCGCCTGAAACTCCGGCAGCCGCGCATTGGCGGCAGAGATGTTCTTTTGCAGACGGTCAAGGTAGGTGTCGCGGTACTCAGGCTCGAATGAATGGTACGACCCCGCGGCCTGCATCCAACTTCCCGTGCGGCGGTGCAACCGTTTGAGGAAACGCGCGGCGTAATCGACGTTCACGCGCGGATCGAACCCTTGGGCGGGGTTGTCGAAAGCATCCGGGTGCCAGCGCATGTTGATCTGCATACAGCCCACGTCAATGGAGCGGATGCCACTCGCCTGCCGCTCTGCGATCCAATCAAGCGCGGCGTTGCGGCTGTCGAAGAGCCGCCCTTCGCCCGCCGCGTTGACCGCGTAGGGCCAGACGGTGAAATGCCCGTTGCGCCGGGTGCCCGCCTCTTGCAGGCCGATGGCCAGCAGCAGGTTATCTGGAATGCCATGCCGCGTTTGCGCCGCCAGAATTTCGCGGATGCAGACGCCTTCGGGCCCGCCTTTGGCGGCCAGCGTCCGGGCTGTCTTGGTCACCGCGTTTTTCTGCGATGGCTCATAGAACGACCCCCAGCCTTGGGCGAGGGCAGGGGTCGCAAGCACCGCCCCCAGCAGCGCCGCACGGGCCATATGCCAAAGCGCTCTCACAGCCCACCGTTCTGCACGAGGTCAAAGACCGTATCTGACAGGTTCTTCAGCGTGGCATACATGAACGGCGTCGCGGCCAGCAGGGTGACAAAGATCATCACGATCTTGGGCACGAAGGTCAGCGTCATTTCTTGAATTTGCGTGAGCGCTTGGAAAAACGCGATCACCAGACCAATCGCCAGCGCCACCCCCAGCACCGGACCCGAGGCCAAAAGCACGGCCCAGACGGTAGCAGAGATGATGTCATAGGTCTGGGTTTCGGTCATGGCCTAGATCGGCATCCGCAAGATTTCCTGATAGGCTTCGACAAAGCGGTCGCGCACCGACACGGCGACTTTGACTGTGCTTTCCATCGCCAGCATCGCTTCGACCACCTGCTGGGTATCCGCCTCACCGCGCAGCCCGGCTTGGGCCACGGCCTCGCCCTCGCGCACTGTTTCCAGCGCGTTTTCCGAGGCTTGCTGCACCATATTGGTGAAGCTATTGGCGCTGGCGCCTGCCTCTTCGGCGATAGCTTCGCCTTTTTGCGCCGTTAGCGATTGCGAGGTGCGATAGGCACCGCGAACCGCGGCGGTCGAGATCAGGGAGGCGGGATCGCTCATCTCAGGTTACCTCACTTCAGCAGGTCGAGCATCTGACCGCGCATCCGGCGGCCTGACTCGAACATGTTCATGTTGGCCTCGTAGTTGCGCGAGGCCTCGCGCATGTTGGCCATCTCAATGATCGGATCGACATTGGGCCGATTGACATAGCCGGTGTCATCCGCCGCCGGATGCGACGGGTCATAATCGCGGCGAAAGGGGGATTGGTCGCGCCCGATCCGATCGACCTCAACCAATGACCCGCCGCCATTGCGGTCTATCAACTCGGAAAAGCTGATGGTCTTGCGCCGAAACGGATCGGCGCCGGGCGTGGTGCCCGTGGAATCGGCGTTGGCCACGTTTTCCGAGATCACCCGCAAACGCGCGGTCTGCGCGGTCATCCCGCTGGCGGCGATTTTGGCGATAGACTGAAGCGGATCCATGCGTTTTCCTTACCTGTTCCCGGTGACGGCCATGGTGAGCAAGTCATAGCTTTTGCGGTAAAGCTGTGCTGCCAACCTGTAATGGTCACCGATCTCGGCGGCCTTCACGGCCTGTTCTTCGAGGTTTACGGTATTGCCATCCAGCGTGGTGCCAATGGCGCTGCGATCCGTCACCTCACGCACGCCGGGCGTTCCTTGGGCGACACCGGTGAAATGCTTGTCATGGGTCGTCACCAGCCCTTTATCGCGCGACAGCTCTCCGCTCAGCATCGATTCAAAGGACGATACATCACGTGCTTTGAAGTTCGGTGTCGACGCATTGGCGACGTTTTCAGACACGACCTTTTGCCGGGCCGAAAGCCACTGCATCCGGTCCGAAGCGAGTCCAAGAATAGAAAGATTAGACAAGTTCATTTTTTTGCCTATAGCCTGTTTAATCCTTGTATAGTAAATATTAGCTTGCTCTCCTAGAGGAAATTTATCCATGCAGACACTCTTTTCCGAGCTGACAAGCTTTGCCCGCGAAGCGGGCGAGGCCGAGATCACCGGCGAAGTGCGCGCGATCACCGGCATTACCCTGACCGCCGTGGGGCTGGAGCGGGTGCTGGGCATCGGCGAGCGCTGCATCGTGCATGGCTCTGACGGGCCGGTTCATGCCGAGGTCGTGGGCCTTGGCACCCATGGCACCGAATTGCTCCCCTTCGGCTCATGGCGCGGGGTGGCGGCGGGCGACCGGGTGGAGGTCGCGGTTGGCCGCGATGTGATCCGCCCGGACGAAAGCTGGAAGGGCCGTGTCATCAGCGCCTCTGCTGCACCACTTGATGGAAAGGGGCATCTGCCCGAGGGCAACGAGCCCCGCCCGCTGCGCGCCGCCCCGCCGGGTGCGTTCGACCGCAAACGCATCGGCCCGAAACTGGCGACCCATGTACGCGCGCTCGATGTCTTTACCCCGCTTTGCCAAGGTCAGCGCTTGGGCATTTTCGCAGGCTCCGGTGTTGGTAAATCGACGCTGATGGCCATGCTGGCACGCTATACGGACTGCGATGTGGTGGTCATGGCACTGGTCGGCGAACGCGGGCGCGAGGTGCAGGATTTCATTTCATCCGACCTTGGCCCCGAGGGGATGGAGAAGGCGGTTCTCGTCGTCGCCACGGGTGATGAGCCACCGCTGACCCGCCGCCAAGCCGCTTGGACCGCCATGGCCGTGGCCGAGCATTTTCGCGATCAGGGCCAGCACGTGCTGCTCTTGATGGACAGCGTAACCCGTTTTGCCATGGCACAGCGCGAAATCGGCCTCGCCTCGCGCGAACCGCCCACCGCCAAGGGCTATCCGCCGACGGTGTTCTCGGAGCTTCCGCAGATGTTGGAGCGCGCCGGGCCGGGGCCGGTGGGCAAGGGCGACATCACCGCGATTTTCACCGTTCTGGTGGATGGCGACGATATGAATGACCCCATCGCCGACGCCGTGCGCGGGATCACGGACGGGCATATCGTGTTGGATCGAAAGATTGCCGAAAAGGGGCGTTATCCAGCGATTGATCTGCTGGCGAGCGTCTCGCGAACGTTGCCGGATTGCCACAGTGATGTGGAGTATACGCTGCTCACTGCCGCTCATAAGGCGCTGGCAGCCCATGCGGATATGGAGGAATTGATCCGCATCGGCGCTTACCGCAGCGGCAGCAACCCCGAATTGGACCGCGCCATTGCCTTTGCCGGGCCGTGCGAGACATTCCTTAGCCAGCGCAAGGCCGAGCATACCCCGCCGCAATCCTCGTTCGCCGAGGTGGCAGGGATGCTCGACCGGGCCGGAATCAGCCCCGGCTGATACCTCCTATTGCAGGCGGCGCAGCAGATCGACCGAAGGCTCGCCCGTCGCAGGTAGGCCCACGCTGGCCTGATAAGCGCTGATCGCCTTGCGGCTGTTTGGCCCGATCACCCCGTCGGTGCCATCGGTGTCAAACCCCCGCGCGGTCAGCCGCTGTTGCAGCGCCATCCTGTCGTCCTTGGTCAACCCGTTGGCATCAGGGGGGAAGCTGCCGCGCAGCGGCCCGCCCCCGGCGATGCGATCGGCCAGATGGCCCACGCCGATGGCGTAGCTGTCGGAGTTGTTGTAGCGCTTCAGCGCCCGGAAATTGCTGGTCACGACAAACTGCGGCCCGCCTGCCTGCGGCTGGATCACGGACCCGGCGCTGGCGGGGATGCTGCCCACTTCGCCGCCCCATTTCACGCCGCGCGTCCAGCCGTTGCGCGACAGATACGCGGCGGTCGAGGCTAGTGCATCGCTGGGGTCTTCCGACCAGATGTCGCGTCGCCCGTCGCCGGTGAAATCCACCGCGAAAGCTTGATAGGAGGTGGGAATAAACTGCGTATGCCCCATGGCCCCGGCCCAAGATCCGGTCATGCGGTCGGCAGTGATATCGCCGTTTTGCAGAATTTTCAGGGCCGCGATCAGCTGCTTTTCAAAGAACGCCCCGCGCCGCCCGTCAAAGGCCAGCGTCGAAGTGGCCGAAACGACAGGTACATTCCCGCGCCGCTCCCCGAAATAGCTCTCCAGCCCCCAAACCGCCGCGACGATCTCTGCCGCCACACCGTAGCGGTTCTCAATCGCGTTCAGCGTGCTGCGGTGCCGTGCAAAAGCCGCGCGCCCCTTTGATACACGCTCGTCCGAGGCCGCGATCGCGAGGTAATCTTCCAAGCTGCGGCTGAATTCCGTCTGGTTACGGTCCCGCTTCACGACGCCGGGCAGGTAGCCCGCGCCGCGAAACCCTTGAGCCAAGGTGTTGGCGGAAATACCTTGTGCCGATGCACGCCCCTTAAACGCCGCGACCCAAGCATCATATCCCGCGTTGGGCACCGGGCGCAGATCGTCCGGCACCCCCGCCGCCGCTGCAGGGCCAAGCGCGCCGCCCCCAGTTGAGCAGGCCGAGGTCAGTCCCAGAGCGGCGAGGCCGAATGCGAATGTTCTGCGTGAATGTCTCATAAAACCTGCCTGTCGCTGCATTGTTGCGTTTTGCGCAGCATATCGCAGGCAGGTCGCCCGACAAGGCGGGATCGCCAAGATGGCAAGCCTTCGCCGAGGAAAAATTGACCCTTGGGCTTATTGTCCGGGCTGGAACAGGGGCACGGTCGACATCGACATCTTGGCCGAACCGTCCTGCACCTGCTGGCTGTGGCTGATGTAGATCAGCGTATTGTTCTCTTTGTCGAAAATACGCTTCACCCGCAGGGTTTTAAAGATGATCGAGCGGCGTTCGCTAAAGACATTCTCGCCTTCATCATCCATCTCGATATCGCCAACTTCAATCGGGCCGGTCTGGCGGCAAGAGATGGAGGAGTTCGACGGGTCTTCGAACCAGTTGCCCTTTTGCAGCCGGTCAATCAAACCGCGTTCGAAATAGGCCAGATGACAGGTCACGCCCTTGACCTTGGGGTCGGCCACGGCTTCGACGATGATGTCATTACCCAACCAGTCCACATCGACATTCCCAACCTGTTCGGCAGGGGCGGCAGTGGCGAAAAGGCAGGCGGAAAGGGCGGCGGCGCGCGCGAATATCTTGTTCATGGCAGGCAAACGCGCGACGGGCAGGGCGGTTCCCTAGGCTCCGCCGAATTTTCGACAGTCTCTACCGCCGCTCTGCCAAGGCGCAAACGGCTTCGTGCTGGCTTAGAAAGACCTCGCCGGTGAGGTCATCCAGAAAATGACTGCGCTTCAGTCTGTCCATCACCGGACCTTTCACCTCGCTCAGATGCAGCCGGATATCGGCATCCCGCAGCCGTGTGTTGATCGCCTCAAGCGATTCAAGCGCCGACAGGTCGATCTCATTCACCGCCGGGAACATCAGGACCACATCGGTCAGTTCGGGCTTTTCGGCGGCATGGCGTGCAAGCTGGTCTTCAAGGTACCGCGCGTTGGGGAAGTAGAGGCTTTCGTCCACCCGCAGCGACAGCACATGGGGCTGGGTCTCAACTTCATGGCGCAAGACATTGCGGAAATGCTCAGTCCCCGGCACCCGGCCCACCACGGCCATATGCGGGCGCGAGGTCTTGTAAAGATGCACGAGGATCGAGGTGACGACCCCTGCGCTTACGCCCGCTTCCACGCCGAAGACCAGCGTCAGCAGGATCGTCACGCTCACGGCGGCGAAATCGGCATGGCTGAAGGCCCACGCGCGTTTGAGGATTGAGAAATCAACGAGGCTCAGCACCGCGACGATGATCGTGGCGGCCAGCGTGGCTTTCGGCAGGAAGTAGATCAGCGGCGTCAGAAACAGCGCCGCGAGCGCGAGCCCTACGGCGGTGAAGGCCCCCGCGGCGGGCGTCTCGGCCCCCGCGTCGAAATTCACCACAGAGCGAGAGAAGCCCCCGGTGACCGGAAAGCCCCCGGTGAAGGCCGCGCCAAGGTTCGCACTGCCCAGACCGATGAGTTCTTGATCCGGGTCGATGCGCTGGCGTTTCTTGGCGGCCAAGGTCTGCGCCACGCTGATGCTTTCCACAAAGCCGATAATCGAAATCAGCAGCGCGGGGATGAACAGCTGCGACAGTAGGTCGGGCGAGAAGGAAGGCAGCGTGAGCGGCGGCAGGCTTTGCGGCACTTCGCCCACGATGGCCACGCCGCGGCTGCCCAGATCAAAGGCCCAGACCGCCAGCGTGGTGCCGACGATCGCCAGCACTGGCCCCGTTTTGGCTCCGATATCGGCCAAGCGTGGCCCCAGCCCCATACGCAAGAGCAAGGGCTTAAGCCCGCCCCGCACCCAGAACAGGAAAGCCGTCGCGGTAACGCCCAGCAGAAGGGTGATGGGGTTCACCTCCCCCAGATCCGCCCAAAGGCTGGCGAGGATTTCGACCAGCGTATGGCCTTCGCCTTCGATCCCCAGAATATGACGCAATTGGCTGGCGGCAATCAGGATGCCCGAGGCAGTGATGAACCCCGCGATCACAGGGTGAGACAGAAAATTCGCCAGAAAGCCCAGCCGGAACAGCCCGAGCGCTAACAGCATTGCGCCGGATAGAAACGCCAGCGTCAGCGCCGCCGTGACATAGCCCGCCGTGCCCGCTTCGGCGATATTGCCCACCGCCGCTGCTGTCATCAGCGACACCACGGCCACCGGCCCCACCGCCAGCGCCCGGCTGGTGCCGAAGATGGCATAAAGCACAATCGGCGCGATGGAGGCGTAGATACCCGCCTCAGGCGGCATCCCCGCAAGCAGCGCATAGGCCAGCGATTGCGGGATCAACATGATGGTGACGATCACCGCGGCCACCATATCTCCGGTGAACTGGCCGCGATCATAGCGCCGCCCCCAGTCGAGGATCGGCAGATAGTGCGCAAGGGGCCGCAGGGTCATGTAAGGCAATCCGTCAAGGGGAAAGGGCCGCCCCGAAGGGCCGCCCGGTCTGGTTTAGTCGAAACGGTTAACCGGCAATTTCAGGTAGTGGTTGCCGTCATCCTCGGCATCGGGCAGGCGCCCGCCGCGCAGGTTGATCTGCAAGGCCGCAAGGATCCGATTGGGCAGCGAAAGCGTCGCGTCTCGCTTCTGGCGGCGCTCGATATAGTCCTCGCGCTTGGTGCCGTCCTTGACGTGGATGTTCTTGGCCTTGTGCTCATCAACCGTGGCTTCCCACGTCGGTTCCTTGCGGTCATCGGTGCCATAGTCATGGCCGATGTAAAGCCGTGTGTCGCCGGGCAGGGCGAGGATGTCTTGGATCGAATCCCAAAGCTCTGCCGTTTTGCCCCCCGGAAAATCCGACCGCGAGGTGCCCGCATCGGGCTGCATCAATGTGTCATGCACGAAAGCCGCATCGCCGCAGACGTAAGTGATCGACCCCAGCGTGTGACCGGGCGACAGCATCACTTTGGCGTCCAATTCACCGATCTTAAACGTCTCGCCTTCTACGAACAGATGGTCAAAGTCGCGATCGGGGTCAAAGGCGTTCGGCAGGTTGTAGAGGTCGGCCCAAATCTTGGCGATCTCAGGCACCAGCGCGCCGATGGCATTGGGCGCGCCAGTTCGTTCTTTCAGATGGGCAGAAGCCATGACGTGGTCCGCATGGGGATGCGTATCAAGCACCCATTCCACGCTCAGGCCGTGCTCTTTCACAAGGTCCAAGACCTGATCCATGCTTTCGGTGCTGAACTTGTAGTTCTTCGGGTCAAAGTTCCAGACTACGTCAATCAGCGCGGCCTTCTTGGTCGCCGGATCGGCGCAGATGTATTGGATCGAGCCTGTGTCGGGCTCATAGATGCCCCAGACATCGGGGCTGCCCGCACCGGTTGAAGGGGAATGGCGCACGACGGGTGTATTCAGAGGGTCGCTCATCAGGCAGGTCCTTTCTTGGTTTTGGTCATCAAATCAGGGGTGTGGCGGGCGATCCACATGCCGCCCAGCATGAAGGGCACAAAGATCAACGTGCCGCTGGCCGCCAAGGGCAAGGCGGTCAGCGCAGGGCCGGGGCAGAAGCCGCCCAAGCCCCAGCCCACGCCAAAGATCGCAGCACCGGTCAGCAGTTTGGGCTCAAGATCGTTGCGGGTGGGGACGCGGAATGTGCTGTCGAAATAGGGGGTCTGACGGCTGCGGAACAGCCATGCAAAGCCCGGTGCGGTCACGGCGATGGCACCGCCCATGACAAAGGCGAGGCTGGGATCCCACGTGCCAAAGACATCAAGAAAGTTCAGCACCTTGGCAGGGTCCGCCATGCCAGAGACGATAAGGCCGATGCCAAAGACGAGGCCGGAGAGGAGGGCGAATATCTGTTTCATATCACGCCCCTAACACATGCCGCATGACAAACACGGTCACGAAAGCCGTTGCCATGAAGGTCACCGTTGCCACGATCGACCGCGCCGAGCCACGGCTGATGCCGCAGACCCCATGGCCCGAGGTACACCCATTGCCATAGGTCGCGCCAAAGCCGACCAGCAGCCCGGCCAGAGCCATCAAAAGCGGGTTCGACGGCACCCACTGCTGCGGCCAGCCGCCCGAGACAATCAACCAAAGCGGTGCTGCCAGCAAAAGCCCCAGCACGAAAAAGAACGAAACGCCCCGCGCTTCGCCGTCACTGCTGCGCGCAAATAGCCGTGAGGTCAGCCCGCTGATGCCCGCGATGCGCCCGTTCGTCGCCATCAGCAGCACCGCCGAGGCCCCGATCAATGCGCCGCCGCCCAGCGACAGCCAAGGTGTGAATTCGGTTTCCATCTCTCAACTCCTTACGCGCCCGCCTTGGCGGCTGGCTTGTCTCAGACTGCTGTTCAGTATATATTACCAATTCCTAATATTCAATGATGCTAATATGAAAAACTCGGACGATTTCTTGGACGGTGACATTGCCGGAGCGGCTGCCCTGATGACGATGCTCGCATCAGAGGCGCGGCTGCAGATCCTGTGCCGACTGCTGGGCGGAGAGCGTTCGGTTGGGGATTTGGCGCAGGCCTGCGGGTTGTCGCAATCCACCATGTCGCAGCAGCTCAAAAAGCTGAAAGAATCGGGGTTGGTCGATAGTCGCCGCGCGGGGCAGACGATCTTTTACCGGGTCAAAGGGCAGGAGGCCGTGGCCGTTCTGGAAACGCTGCACGGCCTCTACTGCGCGCAAAAATAAACGTCCGGCAAAACCGGACGCCTCTTTCATGCTTTGCTATCCGCGTAGGATTTGACCAACTGGCCGATCTTCTCTTCGGTCAGGTCAATACCGCGTGATTTGCCTTCTTGCAGGGCCGTGTCACCGTCCCATCCCTTGTCTGCCGCAAGGGCCATCAGCGTCATCGCCCCGGCCCGTTTGCCCGAGGCGCAATGCAAGAACACGGGCTGCGGCAGGTCATCCAATGACTTGCGGAATTCGTCCACCGTATCGGGGCCAAGCGTATCGGGCGTGACCGGATGGTGCAGGTAGTTCAGCCCCAGCTTCTCTGCGACCAAACGTTCTTCATCCGGGGAAAGGCCGCCTTTCTCATCCGAAGCACGGAAGTTCACCACCGTTTTCATTCCGGCAGAGGCCGCCTGTTCCAGCGCTTTGGCGTCCGGCGTGAATAGGGCCACATTATGCGTGGGATCAATGGTCGCGATCTTCTGGCTGTTGTCGGTCATTCTGGCCTCCTTCTCTGCGCGGGCGATATTGCCGCGCGCGATGGTTTCAGCAGCACAACACCAGATCGACGCAACTGTTCCCTGCGCAGAAGGCGGGCAGCGAGGGATTGCTTTATCCGAGTATTAAAGTCAGGATTGTCACCGCTGACCGATTTTGCTAGGCAGCACAAAGTAATTCCGCTTGGCGTGACAGCTGCTTTGACGATTCTGCCCGGCCGTGGCAGGCGCCCCAGCAGTGCGCCGTGATCAAAGATAAACCCATCGGGAGCCACCCCATGCCGCATTTTCGTTCCGCGTTCCTCGCGGCCCTGTCCCTGACCATAGCTCAAGGTACCGCCGCCGAGACGCCTGCCGCCACAGCGGCGACAGCGGCCCCCTCGCTTAAGGTCGAATTGAACGCCGCCGACACCACGGAGGCCAATTGCAAGCTGACCTTTCTCATCACGAACGACCTCTCCGCGCCCTTGGACAAGGCCGTTTATGAAACCGTGCTGTTCGACCGCGAAGGCACCGTGAACCGGCTGACCCTTTTCGACTTTGGACAACTGCCCGTAGGCCGCCCGCGCGTGCGCCAATTCGTGGTGCCGCAGACCACCTGCGAAAACCTTGGCCGTATCCTCTTTAACGGTGCGCAAAGCTGTGACGGGGCGGGGATCGAGGCGGGCACCTGCGAAAACGCGCTGGCCCCGGCAACCCGGACCGAGATCGAGGTGCTGGGCTGATGAACCAACTGGATGAACTGCTGACCCCTCTGCGGGGCATTGCCGAAACCGGTGGCCCGGTTGTGGTAATCCTCATGGCCGTGGCGGTGCTGACCCTCGCCGTGGCACTTTATAAAACATGGCAGTTCCGCGCCGCCGCCGTGGGCCGTCACCGGGCGCTTTCAGAAGCGGTAAATGCTTGGGAGCGCGGCGATGCCGCCGCTGCACGCTCAGCGCTGGGCCGGTCGAAAAGCTACCTCGCCCCGGTGATCGAACTGGCCATGTCTGCGCCCGACGCGGGCGCTTCGCGCTTGCAGGCCGAGGCCGAGTTGCGCTTTGCCAAGCTGGAGCGTGGCTTTCGTCTGCTCGATTCCGTGGCGCAGCTTGCCCCGCTCTTGGGCCTCTTTGGCACGGTTCTGGGCATGATCGAAGCCTTCCGCGCCTTGCAAGACGCAGGGTCGCAGGTGGATCCTTCGATCCTCGCGGGGGGCATCTGGGTGGCGCTTCTGACCACTGCGGTGGGCCTCGTCGTTGCCATGCCGACCGCGCTGGTGCTCAGCTGGCTGGAGCAGCGGATGGAGACCGAGCGCGTCATCGCCGACAAGGCGATCCTCACCGTGCTGCACCCCGGCCAAAACGCGGCCCCCGCCGCCACACCTGCCGCGACCCAATTTGCCGCCGCCGCGCCCCGGCCAGCCCATGGCTAGGCCACGCCGGCGGCGCAACCGCCTCTCCATGACCTCTCTGATCGATGTGATCTTTCTGCTGTTGTTGTTCTTCATGCTAACCTCGACCTTCTCAAAATTTGCCGAGATCGAATTGGCCGCAGCGACATCCGGGGCAGGGGCCGAGACGGGGGCGAAACCCTATTTCCTGCAACTGACCACCGAGGGGCTGCGCCTCAACGGCGATGCGCTGGCGCTCGACGCGCTGACCGCCAGCCCCTTGGCCGAGGCCGAGAAGGGCACGCCGCTTCTGGTCTCGCTCGGGGCCGAGGTCGAGGCGCAGGCGCTGGCCGATCTGCTCATCGCGCTGCGCGCCCTGCCGGGGCTCAGCGTCTCGGTTCTGGAGGGCTGACCATGCGTCCTATCGCCAAGGCTAAACCGCAACGCGAACCGACCATCGCGCTGATCAACATCGTCTTTCTGATGCTGGTCTTCTTTATGGTCGCAGGCACCCTGTCGCAGCCGCTGGATTCCGATCTCAACCTCGTCGAAACCCACGAGCTTGAGGGCCGCGCCCCGCCCAACGCGCTGGTGGTCCATGCCGATGGCCGCATGACATTCGCAGGCCAAGACCGCGCCAGCGTGGCTGAATTCATCGACGCGCTCCCCGAAGAAGAGCGCGACACCGTGCGGCTGCTGCCTGACCGCGCGCTGCCCGCCCGCCGCCTTGTGGAGCTGACCCGCGAGCTGCGCGGGGCCGGGGCAGAGCGCGTCATGCTTGTCACCGAAAGGGCGCTGCAATGATCCCCCGTTCTGGTCTCGCTAAAACACTTTCCATCGGCGTCGCGGCCAGCCTTGTCGTGGGCGTGTCGCAACTGGCGCAAATTGACGACAGCGCCAAGATCGCGGGCGGCGGAGCGCCTGCCGCGGCCCAGCTTGGCACCCGGTTTGAGGATATGGCCGTCGGCACTCTAGAGGCAGAACCGGTGGAAGAGATCACGCCGACCCCCGAGCCCGAACCCTTGGAGACCGCCGAGGCGCTGCCGCCGACCCCCGCGCCAACGGTTACGCCCACGCCCGCCGCCGAGCCCGTGCAAGCGGTGAAGGCAGAGCCCATGCCCGCGGCCCCACCTCCCACCACTGCGGCGCAGACACCCGTCTTGCCCGCCCTGACTCCGGTCGAAACCCCGCCCGAGACCGCCAGCGCCACGCCGACCATCACAGCCGCGGCCCCGGTGCCGCCGGTCGAGACCCTCACCGCCGAGGCCGAGGATGATGCGCCGCGCCTGTCGCAGCGCCCGCAGCGCCGCGACCCCGAACGCGCCGCCGAGGCCGCCAAGAAGGCCAAGCCCAAGCCGCAGCCGAAACCCAAGCCCAAGCAGACCACGCGCGGCAATGCGAAGCGCGACAACACCAAGGGCGCGCAGACCGCCGCCCGTGCGGGCAACGCCGCGCAGTCCGGCACCCGTCAGCGGGCCGCAGCACCTGCGGGCAATGCGGCGGCCAGTAACTATCCCGGCCAAGTGATGAGCCGCATCGCCCGCGTCGGCAAACCGCGTGTTCGCTCACGCGGGACCGCCGTGATCGCCTTTTCCATTGGCGGGGGCGGGCAGTTGGCAGGCGCACGGGTGGCGCGCAGTTCCGGGTCGGCGGCGCTGGATCAAGCGGCGCTTGGCATCATCCGGCAGGCCGCACCCTTCCCGCGCCCGCCCGCCGGGGCGCAACGCAATTTCTCGATCCAGATCAAAGGTCGGTAACCGGGCGGAGGGCTCAGCCCTCCGCGATCACCTGATCCACTGCCGTGCCGAGCATTTCGACGGTCATCTCGATCTCCTCGGGCGGCGAGGTGAAGGCCGGGGCCAGCAACACATGATCTCCCACAGTACCATCAGCACAGCCCTGCGACGGATAGCAGATCATCCCCGCCTCCATCGCCGCGCGTTGAATCTTGCCCGCAAGGTTGCGGCTGACGTCGAAGGGCGTCTTGCTGTCACGCTCGGCCACCAGTTCGATGGACCAAAACAACCCGCGCCCGCGAATGTCACCGACATGGGCATGCTGGCCGAACCGCTCGCGCAGCGCCGTTTCCAACTGCCGCCCCCGCGCGCGCACCGCGCTCAGCAAATCGCGGCTCTCGACCTCTTGCAGCACCGCCAGCGCCCCCGCCGTCGCCACGGCGTGCGACATATAGGTATGCCCGTTCCACAGATTGCCGCTGCCCGCCATGATCGCGTCGATCACGCTTTCGCGGGCCATCACCGCCGCGATGGGCTGGTAGCCCGCGCCGAGGCCTTTGGCCATGGTGGTGATGTCGGCACAGATACCTTCCTGCTCCAACGCGAAAAGGCTTCCCGTCCGCCCCATGCCGCACATCACTTCGTCGGCGATGAGCAGCACGCCGTGGCGGTCACAAATCTCACGCACCCGCTTGAAATACCCCGCAGGCGCGGGTTGTGAGCCGAGCGATGCGCCCACCACCGGCTCAGCCACAAAGGCGGCGACTGTCTCCGGCCCCAGTTCAACGATCCGCGTCTCCAACTGATCCGCCAAGCGTTGCGCGAAATCCGTCTCGCTCTCGCCCTCGCGTTGCAGGCGGTAGGCATAGGCCGCGTCGATATGTTCGACATCCATCAGCATCGGCGCAAAGGGCGCGCGGCGTCCGGCATGGCCGCCCACCGCCAGCGCGCCGAGCGTGTTGCCGTGATAGCTGGGCTTGCGCGCGATGATCTTCGCCCGCGCTTTGTCGCCCCGCTCCAGATGATACTGCCGCGCGAGCTTCAGCGCCGCTTCCATCGCCTCGGACCCGCTGCCCAGATACATCACCCGCCCTTCGCCGGTGCCCTCAGGTGCGCGGGCAATCAAATGGTCGGCCAAAGCCTCTGCCGGGGTATTGGTGAAGAGGCCGGTATGCGCAAAGGCGAGCTGGTCCATCTGCGCGGCGACAGCGGCGCGCACGGCGGCATTGTCATGTCCAAGGCTCGACACCGCAGCGCCGCCGCAGGCATCCAGATAGCGTTTCCCCTTGTCATCAATAAGGAAATTTCCCTCTCCGCGCACGATCACAGGTTGCGTGGCGCGCAGGTTACGGTGCAATACATGGCTCATCGTAGAATCCGATCCTTGGGGTCGACCCTATTTACCGCTTCGCTTGCTGACTGCCACAATAATCAGCACACCGCGCGTATTCGGAAAAGCTTGGGCTGACCTAGGGTCAGGAGAAGCTTGACAGGTAAATTATTTTATCAAACGGTAAAATACCTAACCAACGGGGGATATAATATGACACAACGCAATCTCACACGCCGCTTCCTATTGGGCACGGCGGCCATGCTGGCCGGGGCCAGCCTTTTGCCACAGGGCGCGCTGGCTGCCGAGCCGCTTAAAGTCGCTGGCGTCTATACCGTGCCGGTCGAACAGCAATGGGTCAGCCGCATCCACAAAGCGGCCGAAGCCGCACAGGCGCGCGGCGACATCGAATATACCTTCACTGAAAACGTCTCCAACACCGACTACGCCCGCGTGCTGCGCGAATATGCCGAGGCCGGGAACCAGTTGATCGTCGGCGAAGTCTTTGGTGCCGAAGCCGAAGCGCGCGAAGTTGCTGCCGATTACCCCGAGGTCGCTTTCCTCATGGGCTCCAGCTTCAAGCAAGACGAGGCGCTGCCCAATTTCGCGGTCTTCGACAACTACATTCAGGACGCGGCCTATCTGTCGGGCATCATCGCCGGTGCCATGACCGAGAGCGGCAACATCGGCATGGTCGGTGGTTTCCCCATCCCTGAGGTCAACCGCCTGATGCATGCCTTCATGGCGGGTGCTGCGGAAATGAACCCCGATATCAAATTCCAGGTCAGCTTCATCGGCTCTTGGTTCGATCCGCCCAAGGCCAAGGAAACCGCCTTTGCCATGGTCGAGCAGGGGGCCGACGTGCTCTATGCCGAACGTTTCGGCGTGTCGGACGCGGCGCAGGAAAAAGGCATTCTGGCCATCGGCAATGTGATCGACACGCAAGCCGAGTACCCCGAAACCGTCGTCGCCTCCGCCCTGTGGCATTTCGAGCCAACTCTTGATGCCGCCATTGCCGCCGTCAAAGCAGGCGAGTTCATGGCCGACGACTATGGCCGCTATTCCTTCATGTCCGAGGGCGGGTCTTCACTGGCTCCGCTTGGCACCTTCGAGGACAAAGTCCCGCAAGAGGCGCTTGATCTAGTCAAGGAACGCGAGCAGGCGATCAAGGACGGCTCCTTCACCGTCGACATCAACGACGAAGAACCGAAGTCCTCTTAATGACCGATCCAAGATCCGAGGCGCAGGTTGTCCTGCGCCTCGATAATATTACCAAACGATTTGGCAAACTCACCGCCAATGACGCGATCAGCTTTGATCTGCGGCAGGGCGAAGTCATTGCCCTGCTAGGCGAAAACGGCGCAGGCAAGACCACGCTGATGAATATCCTGTTTGGACATTACACCCCCGACGAAGGCCATGTTGAGGTTTTCGGCCAACGTCTGCCTGCGGGCAATCCGCGTGCCGCGCTGGCCGCGGGCGTCGGCATGGTGCACCAGCATTTCACGCTGGCCGACAATATGACCGTGCTGGAAAATATCGTGCTCGGCACCCGTTCGATCTGGCGCCCCGGTTTCGGCCGGGCGCAGGCGCGGCAGCGGGTTGTTGCGCTAATGGAAGACTACGGGCTGAGGGTGGACCCCGATGCACAGGTCGGCAGCCTCAGCGTGGGCGAGCGGCAGCGGGTCGAGATCCTCAAAGCCCTCTACCGCGAGGCGCGTATCCTGATTTTGGACGAACCCACCGCCGTTCTCACTCCGCAAGAAACCGACGACCTCTTCGCCACCATGCGCAAAGCCGTGGCGCTTGGCCTCTCGGTGATCTTCATCTCGCATAAACTGCATGAGGTCATGGCGATCTCATCGCGCGTCGTGGTGCTGCGCCATGGCAAGCTCGTGGCCGAAGGCAAGACAGCCGAGACTGACCGTGCAGCGATGGCGCAGATGATGGTCGGCTCAGAAGTCGCCGCCCCCGTCGTCCGCCGTGCCGATCCGGGTGCCGCGTTGGTCACGCTGTCAGGCGTCTCTACGCCCGATATCGGCTCTGCACCGGGGCTAAAGAACGTCGATCTTGAGTTGCGTGCGGGCCAGATCACTGGCCTTGCCGGGGTCTCCGGCAACGGCCAAACCGCGCTGGCCGACCTGATCGGCGGGTTGATCCGCCCCGCGTCGGGCACGTTTCACGTGAAAGGCGACGCCCCGCGCGGTTGGTCGCCCCATGCCGCCATCAGCGCAGGCATCGCCCGCATCCCCGAAGACCGCCACAAGACCGGCACCATCGCCGATTTCGACCTCACCGAAAACGCGGTGCTTGAACTCTACTCCCGCCCCGGTTTCTCCCGCCACGGCTGGATGAACTGGCGCGCCGCGCGCGACTTCGCGGCCAAGATCATCAAGGGATACGACGTGCGCTGCCCCGGTCCGGAAACCCGCATCCGGCTGCTCTCGGGCGGCAACATGCAAAAGCTGATCTTGGGGCGCGTGCTTGAGACCGCGCCTTCGGTGGTGCTGGCCAACCAGCCGGTGCGCGGCCTCGACATCGGGGCGCTGACCTACGTGCATGAACAACTGCTCGCCGCCCGCGACCGGGGGGCGGCGGTGCTGCTGATCTCCGAAGACCTTGACGAGGTCACGGCGCTGTCGGACGTGATCCACGTGATCTCC
Source organism: Sulfitobacter sp. OXR-159 (assembly GCF_034377145.1). NCBI lineage: Bacteria > Pseudomonadati > Pseudomonadota > Alphaproteobacteria > Rhodobacterales > Roseobacteraceae > Sulfitobacter > Sulfitobacter sp. OXR-159. The sequence goes on along the minus strand of NZ_CP139707.1, from coordinate 2,716,083 downwards.
GAAGGCCGTCTCTCGCCCGGCTTCGCCCGCGGCGCGCTCACCCCCGCCGAACTGGGCGTCTGGATGGCGGGCGATGGATTCGAGGAGACCTCCCATGCGGCTTGAGCCCATCGCCAACCCCACATGGACCCGCTCGCTGGGCCTGCCTGCGCTGGCACTTTTCGCCACGGTCGTCGTGGCGTCTTTGCTGGCCATGATCGCAGGCGCGCAGCCGTTCTCGGTGCTGGGCTTGATCGTCAAAGGGGCCTTTGGCTCCAAATTCGCCACGCTGGAAACCCTCAACCGCGCCACGCCGCTGATCTTTACCGGTCTGGCTGTCGCGGTCGCCTTCCGCGCGAAGCTGTGGAATATCGGGGCCGAAGCGCAGCTTTACATGGGCGCGGTGGTCACTGTGGTACTGGGCACCGGTGCGCTGGCCTGGCCCAACTTTGCGCTGCTGCCGACCATTGCGCTGGCCGCGATGCTCGCGGGGGCCGTGGTGCTGTTGGTGCCGACCTTCCTCAAGACCCGCTTTGGCGTCGATGAAGTTGTCACCACGCTGCTGCTGAATTTCGTCGTGCTGCTCTGGGTCTCCATGCTGCTCGAAGGGTCATTGAAAGACCCGATGGGCCTCGGCTGGCCCAAGTCCGCGCGGCTGATCGCAGAGGCACGACTGCCGCGCATCGCCGAGGGGTTGCGGCTGCACTGGGGCTTCGGCCTCGCGCTGATCTCGGCCTTTGTCGTCTGGGTGATCCAGCGCCGTACCACGCTGGGTTACGAGATGCGCGCGGTGGGGCTGAACCCTGCGGCAGCGCGGTTCGCGGGCATTCCGGTCAACGCCACGCTCATCAAAACCGCACTGCTGTCGGGTGGCCTCGCGGCCCTCGCAGGGTTTTCCGAGGTGGCGGGGCTGAAGGGCAACCTCACCTTGGATATCTCGCCGGGCTTTGGCTACACGGGCATCATCGTCGCCATGCTGGCGCTGCTGAACCCGCTTGGCGTGGTGGTCGCCGCCCTCTTCGTCGCGGGCATCTTCGTCGGCGCCGACAGCATGAGCCGCGCGGCGGGCGTGCCGACCTACCTCGCCGACATCATGCTGGCGCTAGCGCTTCTGGCGATGGTGCTGGCGATCATGCTGACCAAATTCCGGGTGAGGCGCGACTGATGGATATTCTCGACATTCTCCTTCAGGCGAGTTTCTGGACCGCCGCGATCCGCATCGCCTCGCCGCTGATCTTTGCCGCTCTGGGCGAGCTCATATGCGAGCGGGCAGGGGTGTTGAACCTCGGCATCGAAGGCATCATGGTCGTCGGCGCTTTCGCCGGCTGGCTCACCGTCTATCTCGGCGGCGGGCTGTGGTTCGGCGTGGCGGTGGCGATGCTCTCGGGCATGGCCTTTGGCTTGGTGCATGGGGTGCTGACGGTGCCCTTTGGCCTCAGCCAGCATGTCGTCGGCCTTGGCATCACGCTGCTGGCGACCTCGCTGACCTACTACTGCTACCGTCTGGCGCTGCCCGAGGTCACCTCGCCGCCGAAGATCGAAGCCTTCCAACCGCTTGAAATCCCGATCCTCTCCGACATCCCCGTGATCGGCCCCGCGCTCTTTAACCAAACGCCGCTGACCTATCTCGCCTTTGTGCTGGTCGTCGCTGTGACGCTGGTCCTTTACCGCACGCCCATGGGCCTTGCCCTGCGCGCGGCGGGCGAAAACCCGGCGGCGGTCGAGGCGCAAGGGCTCAGCGTTTCCGCCATCCGCATCGGCGCGGTGATGGTCGGCAGCGGGTTCATGGCCGTGGGCGGGGCGTTCCTGACGATGAGCGCGTTCAACTCCTTCTTCTTCGAGATGGTCAACGGACGCGGGTGGATCTGCATCGCGCTGGTGGTCTTTGGCTCGTGGAAACCGGGCAAGACGCTGCTCGGCGCGGTACTGTTCGCGGCCTTCGACGCGTTGCAAATCCGCGTGCAGCAGACGCCGCTCGGGGCCGACATTCCCTACCAGATCTTCCTGATGGCGCCTTATATCCTGTCGATCCTCGCGCTGGTCGTGATGTCCCGCCGGGCACAGGTGCCAGCGGCCCTGATGGTGCCGTTCAACAAGGGGGAGCGCTGAGTTGACGCTTCCCTCCACGCCCTTCGCCGGGCCAAATCAAACACACGAGTAACCCCATGTTCGACCTCATCATCAAAGGCGGCACACTGCCCGATGGCCGCAGCACCGACATCGGCATCAAGGCCGACAAAATCACCGCCATCGAAGACCTCTCTACCGCTGAAGCGCGCGAGACCATCGACGCCAGCGGCGACCTCGTCAGCCCGCCCTTCGTCGATCCGCATTTCCACATGGATGCCACCCTCAGCTACGGGACCCCGCGGATCAACGCTTCGGGAACCCTGCTCGAAGGCATCGGCCTCTGGGGCGAACTCAAAGAGGTCATGACCCAAGACGAGGTCAAAGCCCGCGCGCTAGAATACTGCGACTGGGCCGCCTCGCTGGGCCTTCTCGCGATCCGCAGCCATGTCGACACCTGCGACGACCGGCTTCTGGGCGTCGAAGCCCTGCTCGACGTGCGCGAGGCGGTGAAGGACTACATCGACCTGCAACTCGTGGCTTTCCCGCAGGATGGGCTCTACCGCGACCCGACGGCGCATGAAAACACCATCCGCGCGCTCGACATGGGCGTCGACGTGGTCGGCGGCATCCCGCATTTTGAACGCACCATGGCCGATGGCGCTGCTTCCGTCACCGCACTTTGCGAACTCGCCGCCGAACGCGGCCTCATGGTCGACCTGCATTGTGATGAGACCGACGACCCCCATTCGCGCCACATCGAGACGCTGGCTTTTGAGACCCAACGCCTCGGGCTGCAGGGCAGGGTGGCCGGTTCGCATCTGACCTCGATGCATTCGATGGACAACTACTACGTCTCAAAACTGCTGCCGCTGATGGCCGAAGCCCAAGTCGCCGCGATCCCCAACCCGCTGATCAATATCACCCTGCAGGGCCGCCACGATACCTATCCCAAACGCCGTGGTCTGACCCGCGTGAAGGAGATGCAGGCCATGGGCATCGACGTCGGATGGGGGCAGGATTGCGTCATGGACCCGTGGTATTCCATGGGCACGGGTGACATGCTGGATGTGGCCTTCATGGGGCTGCATGTGGCGCAGATGACCTCGCCCGAGGAAATGCACCGCTGTTTCGACATGGTGACGAATGTGAACGCGCGGATTCTGGGCTTGCAGGACTATGGCCTCAAGGTCGGCGCGACCGCCTCACTGGTGGTGTTGGACGCGGGCAACCCGATTGAGGCGCTGCGCCTGCGGCCTGACCGACTCTGCGTGGTGGCCAAGGGCCGTGTCATCTCACAACAGGCGCGCAACGACGCGCGGCTGAACCTGCCCGGGCGGCCCGACAGCGTGCGCCGCCGCCATAGCGCACATTCATAAACCTAGCGTTTACCGACACCTAGGACGGCGCCCCCCAGCGGGCGCCGTTTTCGTTTCTATGGCCGATTGAACTCCTCTGCACCTGCTGTTATGTTAGCGCTAACCGCGCCAATCTGCCCGAAACTGGGCCACCGGAGGATTCACCATGACCACAAAAATCGCCATCAACGGCTTTGGCCGCATTGGCCGCTGCGTGCTGCGCGCGCTGATCGAGAACGGCTTTGACGGGATCGAAGTCGTTGCCATCAACGACCTGACCGATGCCGAGAACCTGCTGCACTTGCTGAAATACGACTCCGTGCATGGCCGCCTGACCGCGGATGCGGAATTGAAAGACGGCAGCCTGCATGTCGCAGGTCAGACCATTCGCATGACGGCAGAGCGTGATCCGGCGAAACTGCCGTGGGGCGATGTCGATGTCGCCTATGAGTGCACCGGGTTCTTCACCACACGCGACGCGGCGGCGAAACATTTGGAAAACGGCAGCAAGCGGGTGCTGATCTCCGCCCCCGGCAAGGGCGTGGATCGCACCGTGGTCTACGGCGTGAACCATCAAGATCTGACCGCCGAAGACGTGATCGTTTCCAATGCCTCTTGCACCACCAACTGCCTCGCCCCGGTGGCCAAAGTGCTCGACGACACCTTTGGGATCGAGACTGGCTATATGACCACGATCCACGCCTATACCGGCGACCAGCCGACCCATGACAGCCCGCACCGCGACCCCTATCGTGGCCGCGCCGCTGCCCTGTCGATGGTGCCCACATCAACCGGTGCTGCTGCCGCGATTTCCGAAGTGATCCCGCATCTCAAAGGGGTTCTCGAAGGCTCCGCCGTGCGGGTGCCGACGGCCAATGTCTCGCTCGTTGATCTCTGCGTCATGCCCAAGAAAACCGCTACGGCAGAGGCGGTGAACGCGGCGATGCAAGAAGCATCTAACGGCGCGCTTAAGGGCGTGCTGGCCTATGAGCCCGCGCCGCTGGTGTCGGCAGATTTCAACCACGATCCGCATTCGTCGACCCTCGCGCCCGAACAGACGCGGGTGACCGATGGCGGCATGATCCGTGTGGTCAGCTGGTATGACAATGAATGGGGTTTTTCGAACCGCATGAACGACACCGCGCGTGCCATTGCCGCGTTGATCTAAGCTTTAGCTGGCGCGGGGGGCAGCCCTCGCGCCCATGCTCTACAGCGAGGCCGCAGCCCGGCTCGCTTGGTCATATTGCCCCGACATCGCCCGAAGCTGCGCCGCAATCTTTCGCAGTTCCTCGCCCGAGATATCGGTGCGCGGCAAGCCATCCAGAAAACACGCCTGACGGATCGCGCGATAGGCCTCACACAGCTCGGCCCCGGCGGGGGAGGTGCGATAGAACACCTCCTTACCGCGTTTTTCGGCACTCAGCAGTTCCGCTTTCACCAGCTTGCGCAGCGCATAGTTCACCGTATGCGTGTCTTCAATGTTCAGCAGAAAACAGATATCCGTCAGCCGTTTTTCCCGGCCCCGGTGATTGGCGTTATGCAGCACGAGGATTTCCAGCGGCGTCAGATCCCCATTGCCCGCCGCCGCCATGCAGCGCGACATCCAACGGGTGAAAGCGTTATAGGCGATGATCATCCCGTATTCGAGTTCAGAGGCTTCCCAGCCGTCGCCCTCGGCCAAATGCCGGGACGAAACGATGCGGCGCGACGGGGTGGGGGGAATTTCTTCCGACATGCGGTGCCTCCGGCTGCTTGACCTGAATAACGTTACCAAGACGCTGGCGATTTACAAGCGTTCGGCGTGTCTTTGTCCGTCTGGGCGCATGAAGATCAATTTGCAACAGATTGAAATGCCACATTCATGCCATCTTTCGCGAGGGCAGCGGCTTTGGTAGGCTGGGGTTAATAAAAATACGTGAGGCAGGCAGAGCAGCAATGAAAACGGGCTTTCGAGGCACGTTTGTTATCAGCTGGTCGCAAACAGAGATCGACGGTCTGGAGGCCGCACCGGTGCAGTCGCTCGAACTGGGCGCGGCCTGGGCGTGGCGCGGGGACACTCTCCGTGTGGATGGGCCGAACGATGTGTTGCGGCTGGATATGGCGGACGGGGCAGAGCAGCTGCGCAAGCGCGCGGCCCGCAAGGTGCAGCGCCTGATCGGCGCGGCGCTGGAGGAGGGCGGCGTGATGCCTTCCAAACCCCAGCGTAGAGACCATACCGCCCCACCGCTCGACAACAGTTTTATGGTCACCAACGGCGCGCGGACCTACACGGTTACGTTGATCGACGCAGGCCAAGGTCGCACACCGCTGTTGATGTTTGTCGATGAATTGCCGCCGCGTGACTGTGAACTCTGGGTGATGCACAGCACGCTCAAGCCGCAGCGCGATGAGCTTTCAGAGGCCGAAAGCGGTGGTGTGATTTGCTTTACCCCCGGCACCCGCATCCGCACGCCCATGGGCAGCGCCCTGATCGAAGATCTGCGCGAGGGGGATCTGATCCAGACCAAAGACAACGGCGCGCAGCCGCTGGAGTGGATCGGCAGCCGCCGGATGAGCGGCGCACGGCTCCACGCCATGCCGCATCTGCGCCCCGTGCGGTTCCGCCCCGGCGCTTTGGGGATCACACGGCCCGATGCCCCGCTGCTGGTCTCGCCGGATCACCGGATCGTGCTGCAAGGCCCGCAGGCCCGTGATCTGTTCAACTGTGATGAGGTGCTGGTCGCGGCCAAAGACCTGATTAACGGGCGCAGCGTGGCCAGCGATATGTCTCTGCGCGAAGTGACCTATATCCACGTGTTGCTGGCCGAGCATCAGGTGATGTGGGCCAATGGGGTCGAGACCGAGAGCTTTCATCCCGCCTCGGCCCCGCTCACCAGTCTTGGCGCGCAGGACCGGGCGCGTCTGCTTGCGGCGCATCCGCAGTTGGCGGCTGATCCGCACAGCTACGGCGGGTTCGCGCGGCGCAATCTCAGCACGTCAGAGGCGGCGATCCTGCGGCATGTGGCGTAAGGGCCGGGCCCGGACGCCCGACCTTGCGGCTAAACTTTAGCTCTCTGCGTCTTCTTTGATCAGCGCTGCGATAATCGCCCGCGCGCTCTCAGAGTCCCATTCCGCATCGCCCTGCAACCGGGCGATCTCGCGCCCTTCACGGTCCAAAAGCACGCTGATCGGCAGGCCGAAAACGCCCATCTGGCTGGCGAGCTTCTGCTTCGGGTCTCGGTGGCGGGGCAGGCTGTCGACGCCGGCTTCCTCGAAGAAACGCTTGATCCCTTCTTCAGAGTTGCGGCCCGTGGCGATGGTCAGCACCTGAAAATCGTCGCCGCCAAATTCCTTTTGGAGCGCGTTCAACTGCGGCATTTCCTTGCGGCAGGGCGCGCACCATGTGGCCCAGAAGTTCACCAACACGACCTTGCCTTCGTAATCCGCCAGCGACATCGCTTCGCCATCGTCCTCACGCTCAAAGGTCACGTCAGAGGCCGCTTGCGGCGCGTCATGGATCACAAGTTTCTTCATGTCCCCGTCGCGCAGCCCCGCGATGTCAGCCGTTCCGGCAAGGGCGGGGTTTGCACCTGCGACAAGCAGCGTATAAACGAAGCCGAGCACGAGATTTTTCATACGTCCCTCCAAGGGTATTCAACATGACCGACACGACCTCGAACAAAATGTGGGGTGGCCGTTTCGCCGCCGGACCGGACGCGATCATGGAGGCGATCAACGCCTCGATCGGGTTCGACAAACGGATGGCCGCACAAGACATCAGTGGGTCGCGTGCCCATGCCGCCATGCTGGCAGCCACGGGCATCCTGACTGATAACGACGCGCAAGCGATACGGGAAGGGCTTCTCACGATCTTGTCAGAGATCGAAGAGGGCCGGTTCGAGTTCTCGGCAGCCCTCGAAGACATCCACATGAACGTCGAGGCGCGGCTGAAAGACCTGATCGGTGAGCCCGCAGGCCGCTTGCACACGGGCCGCAGCCGGAACGACCAAGTCGCCACCGATTTCAAACTCTGGGTCCGCGATCAGTTGGACGCCGCTGATGAAGGTCTCCAAGCGCTGATCCGCGCGCTTTTGTCTCAGGCAGAGGCCGGGGCCGATTGGGTCATGCCGGGCTTTACCCATCTGCAAACCGCGCAGCCCGTGACGTGGGGCCACCACATGATGGCCTATGTCGAGATGTTTGGCCGCGATCTCTCGCGCATCCGCGATGCGCGTAAACGAATGAACGAATGCCCATTGGGCGCGGCAGCCCTTGCTGGCACGTCATTCCCGATTGACCGGGACATGACAGCCGAAGCGCTCGGCTTTGACCGCCCCGCCGCCAACAGTCTTGACGCCGTCAGCGACCGCGACTTCGCGTTGGAGTTCATGGGTGCGGCCAGCATCTGTGCGATGCACCTGTCACGCTTTGCCGAAGAGCTGGTGATCTGGTCGTCGGCACAGTTCCGTTTCGTGGCGCTGTCGGACCGCTTCTCGACCGGCTCCAGCATCATGCCGCAGAAGAAAAACCCCGACGCCGCCGAGCTGATCCGCGCCAAGGTAGGCCGTATCTTTGGTGCAAATACCGCGCTGATGATGGTGATGAAGGGCCTGCCGCTGGCCTACTCCAAGGACATGCAGGAAGATAAAGAACAGGTCTTTGACGCCGCGGACAACCTGATGCTGGCGCTGGCCGCGATGACCGGGATGGTGGGCGACATGACTGCGGAGCGCGAGAACCTCGCCGCCGCCGCGGGCTCGGGATTCTCCACCGCCACCGATCTGGCCGACTGGCTGGTGCGGGTGCCGAACCTGCCGTTCCGCGACGCGCACCATGTGACCGGCACGCTGGTCGCCATGGCCGAGGCGCAGGGCTGTGATCTGCCGGACCTCACGCTGGAACAGATGCAATCGGTGCACGCCGAGATCACGCAGGACGTTTTCGATGTGCTTGGCGTCGAAAACTCGGTAAACTCGCGCATGTCCTATGGCGGCACCGCCCCTGCGCAGGTGCGTGCCCAAGTCGAGCGTTGGAAGGAAATCCTGAAGTGAAACGCGCCCTCGCGACCCTTGCTTTGCTGAGCCTTGCCGCCTGTGGCGCGGATGGCGAACCTGTGAAACCGACAGCCAGCAGCACGATCACCATGTCGTCTTCGGACGTGTCGGTCGGCACCGCTGTCGGGCTGCGCCGCGGGCCGTTTTCGCTGGCGCTTGGGGTCGGGTCGTGAGGCCGCTTTTGCAGATTACGCTGGTGGCCGGGACACTTAGCTTGGCCGCCTGCACCCCGCCGCAGCCATCGGCGCGGCAAGATGCGCCGCCGCCAGCCGAACCGGGGATCAGCCTGTCGGGCTATGCCACCGTCGGCGTGGCAAAGACTTTCTGATGTCACCGCTGCGCATGCTCTACCTCGCCCTTGCGGTCTGGGGCACGGTGCATCCGATGTATTACTTCATCACTTGGTTCAACGCCGAAGGCTGGAGCCTGAGCGCCATGGTGGACGCATGGCACGCCAATGCCGCCGCCAGCGGGCTGGTCTGGGACCTGACCATCGCTGCCGTGACTTTGACCATCTGGATTATCGCTGAGGTCGCCGTGCGCCGGAATTTCCTCAGCTTGATTGCCATTCCCGCCACGTTCTGTATTGGGGTGAGCTGTGGCCTGCCGCTCTATCTTTTCCTGCGGACAGCGCCGATCAAATAGGGCCGGGACGACATAAGGCGACGCGCAAATGGATCATTTTCTCTATAAAGACGGTGTGTTGCACGCCGAAGACGTAAGCTTGGCCGAGATCGCCGCCGCTGTCGGCACGCCGGTCTACGTCTATTCCACCGCGACGCTGCTGCGCCATTTCCACCTGTTCGACGATGCGCTTTCGGGCATGGATCATCTGGTCTGCTACGCGATGAAGGCCAATTCCAACCAAGCCGTGTTGCGCACGCTGGCGCAGGCGGGCGCGGGGATGGATGTTGTCTCGGGCGGGGAATACCGCCGCGCCAAGGCGGCAGGCGTGCCGGGCGACAGGATCGTCTTTTCCGGCGTAGGCAAAACCCGCGAAGAGATCGAATTGGCTCTGACGGGCGGCATTCGCCAGTTCAACGTCGAGAGCGAGCCGGAGATGATCCTGCTTGATATCGTGGCGCGTGAATTGGGCAAGGTCGCGCCGATCACCATCCGCGTGAACCCCGATGTCGATGCGAAAACCCACGCCAAGATCGCCACCGGCAAAAGCGAAAACAAGTTTGGCATCCCCATCGCCCGCGCCCGCGAGGTCTATGCCATGGCGGCCAATCTGCCGGGGTTGGAGATTGTCGGCATCGATGTGCATATCGGCAGCCAGTTGACCGATCTCGCCCCCTTTGAGCAGGCCTATGGCAAGGTCGCGGAACTGACCGAAGTGCTGCGCGCCGATGGTCATAACATCCGGCGGCTGGACCTTGGCGGCGGCTTGGGCATCCCTTACGAGCGCTCCAACTCTGCCCCCCCATTGCCGACAGATTACGGCGCGATGGTGCAGCGCACGCTGGGGCATCTGGGCTGCGAGGTCGAGATTGAACCGGGCCGCCTGATCGCGGGCAACGCGGGTGTCTTGGTCAGCGAAGTGATCTACCTCAAATCCGGCGAGGGCCGCGATTTCCTGATCCTTGATGCCGCGATGAACGACCTGATCCGGCCCGCCATGTATGACGCATGGCATGACATCGTGCCGCTGAATGAACCCGCTCCGGGGGCCGAGCCGCGTCCGGTGGATATCGTCGGCCCGGTTTGCGAATCCGGCGATACGTTCGCCAAACAACGCATGATGCCGGTGCTGGGGTCAGGCGATCTGGTGGCCTTCCGCTCTGCCGGAGCCTACGGCGCGGTGATGAGCAGCGAATATAATTCGCGGCCCCTGATCCCCGAGGTGCTGGTCAATGGCGATCAATTCGCGGTTATCCGCCCACGGCCAAGCTTTGACGAAATGATAAACCGCGATACCATCCCTGAATGGCTCTGACGGCATTCCGCCGCCGGGCCACCGGAGCGTGACGCATGGAAACATCCACTGACAGGACAGACGGGCTGCGCGCATTGCGGCGGCCCTTGCGGCTGACTTGGGCGGGGATGTGGGCCGAGGCGCTGGTGCAGGCGCTTTGGCCGATGCTGACGCTGGTGCTGGCGGTGCTCGCGGCGCTGATGATGGGGGCGCAGGACGGTCTGGGCGGTAATCTGCTTTGGGCCGTATTTGCCGTTCTCGGTATCGCATTTCTGGGCACCTTGGTGTTCGCGCTGCGGCGTTTTCGGGTGCCCTCACGCGCCGATGCGCTGGCCCGGCTGGATGCCAGCCTGCCGGGGCGGCCCATTCGGGCGCTGTTGGACGATCAGGCAATCGGCGCGGGTGATGCGGCGTCGGCGGCGGTCTGGAAGGCCCATCAGAAACGGATGGCGGCACGGGCGGCGGCAGCCAAACCGGTAAAGGGTGATCTGCGTGTGTCGCGGGCTGACCCCTATGCGCTGCGCTATCTGGCGCTGCTGGCGTTCACTGTGGCATTGGTCTTCGGCTCGGTCTGGCGGTTGGGTGAGGTCACGCAACTGACCCCCGGCGGCGCGGGCGGCGCGTTGGCCTCTGGTCCGGTTTGGGAAGGCTGGGCCGAGCCGCCGCGCCATACTGGGAAGCCAACACTTTATTTGAACGACCTTGAGGCCGGGGCGCTGTCGCTGCCTGCGGGCACGTTGATCACCCTACGCCTTTACGGAGAGTTGGGCGCGCTGACGGTCGACGAAACCGTATCGGGCCGCGAGGGGGGCGCGACCTCTGAGCCCGCGCAGGATTTCACCCTGCGCCAAAGCGGCGAGATCAGCATCGAGGGTCCGGGCGCGCGGGCATGGCAGATCACGATGCTGCCCGACGCCGCCCCGCAGATCGAGCGACAAGGCCCGCCCGAGGTGACTGCTTTGGGCGAAATGAGCCTGCCTTTCATCGCGCGGGATGACTATGGCGTCGAAGCAGGCGAGGCGCGGATCAGCCTTGATCTGGCCTCCGTCGACCGTCGCTATGGGCTGACCATCGACCCAGACGCTTGGCCCGAGATTGTTGTGCCGCTGCCCATGCCGATCACGGGCGATCGGCGGCAGTTCGAAGAGAACCTGATTGAGAATTTCTCTAAGCACCCTTGGGCCAATCTGCCGGTGTCCCTAGAGCTTTCCGTGCTCGACGCTGCCGAACAGCAAGCCGTGACCGAGGTGAGCCAATTGACCCTGCCGGGGCGGCGCTTTTTTGATCCCGCGGCGGCAGCAGTCATCGAGATGCGCCGCGATCTTTTGTGGTCGCGGGCCAATGCGCCGCGCATCGCGCAGGTGCTTCGCGCTGTGACCTATGCGCCGGGGGAGGACCTGCGATCGGATGTGACGGTTCTGCGGCTCAAGCAATTGATCCGCCGTCTGGAAATCCGGGCGCGCTATGGGTTGGACGAAGAAGTCCAGACCGAAATGGCCGAAGACCTTTGGGCGTTGGCGATTGAACTGGAAGAGGGCGTGTTGGCCGATGCGCTGGCGCGGATGCGCCGCGCGCAGGATCGGCTGAACGAGGCGATGAAGAACGGTGCTTCGTCGGCAGAGATTGCCGAGCTGATGGAGGAATTGCGCCGCGCCACCGAAGAGTATCTGGAGCAACTCCAGCGCCAACAGGCGCAGGGGGGCGAGGGCGAAGGCCAGCAGCCCCAAGGCGAGTCCATGCAGATGACGCAAGATGATCTGCAACGCATGATGGACCGCATTCAAGAGTTGATGGAGCAGGGCCGCATGGCCGAGGCTGCAGAGGCGCTGCGTCAGTTGCAGGAAATGATGGAGAACATGCGCGTCACCCAAGGCCAGCCTGGCGAGGGCGGCAATTCACCGGGTGAGCAGGCGATGGAGGGGCTCTCGGAAACGCTGCGCGAGCAACAGGGGCTGAGCGATCAGGCCTTCCGCGACCTGCAAGAGCAGTTCAACCCCGGCACCGGGGCGGGCGAGAATGAGGGCAACGAAGGCCGCAACGGCGGTCAGGGCCGCGGTCAGAGCCATGAGGGCCAGCAGGGGCAGGGCGGCCAATCCGGCGAAGAGGGCGCCGAAGAGGGGCTGGCCGGGCGTCAGCAAGCGCTGCGCGATGAGTTGCGCCGTCAGGAAGGCCGTCTACCGGGGCAAGGCACGCCCGAAGGGGATGCCGCGCGTGATGCACTGGACCGCGCCGGTGAGGCGATGGACCGTGCCGGAGACGCCCTGCGCCGCGATGAGTTGGCCGAGGCAATCGACAATCAGGCACAGGCCATGGAAGCATTGCGCGAAGGGATGCGGTCGCTTGGCGATGCGATGGAGCAAGAACAGGGCGAGGGCCAGCCCGGTCAAGGCACTGCCGAAGGCGACCGCCGGGCCGAGGCGCGCGATCCGCTGGGGCGCGAGCAGGGCGGCAATGGGGCCAATAGCTCGGACGCGCCGCTGGCGCAGGGGCCCGACGATCAGGGCCGCGCACGGCGTCTGTTGGACGAAATCCGCCGCCGCTCGGGCGAGGCGGAGCGGCCAGAGGTCGAGCGGGATTACCTCAACAGACTGTTGGATCGGTTCTAGGCGGGGTTAGCCCTGCGATTGGGTCGCCACGGTGTCGAGCCAGACCAGCAGATCCTGCAACTGCCCATCGAGCCAAATTCGCGCGTCGTCCATCCATGCCACATAGGACGATAGGTAAGGATCGGCCTGCGGCAAGGATTGCGCAATCTGCGGCGCATAGACATAGACCGCCGCCAAAATGGCCGCCAAGGCGATCATCACGGTGAAGCCGCGCATGAACCCCCCGGATTTGCGCGGTCTTTCAGGGCGGTCGAGCGCGGCGGTGGGCGTTGGCCCTGCCTGCTGGCCCTGCGTGCGGTCGTGGCGCAGGGTTGAGTTGATCTCTTCGATATCGGGCAGCAGATCCCGGCGCGACGCGCTGCCGTAGGCGTCATTCTCGCGTTCGGGAACCGGCTCTCCGCGCATTTTGGCCATGCGCAGACGGGCCTCATGGGCGCGGCGGGCGTCTTCGTCCTCGGTCACGTGGTCATCTTCGGCGATGTCGGGACTGGGGGCTTGTTTGGGCGCGGGACGGGGCGCGTCGTCTAGACCGAGGTCCGGCTGGCTTTCCAACGGCTCTGACGGACGGCGACGGCGGGCTTCCTGCTCGGCCGCGGCCTCCTGACGCAGGATTTCCGCGATCGCAGGGTCGAGCGAGCGTCTGACAGGCGCGGCGGCGGAGGCCGGGCGCGCGTTTTCCTCCTCCGGCGCGAAGGCAGCGTTTTCGAAGGCGTCGGTATCAGAAGCGTCGATTTCGAAGTCGTCTTCTTCAAATGCGCCCTCTTCAAATCCGTCGTCCTCGTAATCCTCATCCCCGAAGGGCTGGAGATCAGGCAGGCTATTGGCCGCAGACTGCTCTTCGCCGGTGTCATCCGACGCGCGTTGCTTCATATGCATCACGTCGTCATCGAAATCCGGGTCGTCGAATTCACTGTCGTCCTGTTCGGGCGCATTGTCGGGATGATGCTGAAACCACGTCTGCCCGCAGTTGGAACATTGCACGTCACGCCCTGCCACCGGCATCACCTCATCGGGGACTTCGTATTGCGCGTCGCAGTTGGGGCAGATCAGCCGCATGGTCATTCCTGGGTTCGTTCGGTGCTCTCGGATCGTAACGGACAGCATATGTCCTAGAATAACGTAGGAAAAGTGATATCTGGGCAGGGTGCTGGGGTTCTGAGTGATTGAATCCTTTCCGATGCTGAGGCACAACAGGTCGAAGTGTTTTAAGGTGGTTGCGTGATAGAGCTCGAAAATGTGGCCTACAGCTATGGCGGGGGCGAATTGCTGTCCGACATCACGCTGAAACTCGCCCCCGGATCGTTCCATTTCCTCACCGGCCCCTCGGGCGCGGGCAAGACCACCTTGATGAAGCTCTGCTACGGGGCCTTGCTGCCCACGGCGGGACATCTGCGGATTTTCGGCACCGATGTGCGCGGGCTGGGCCGAGATGACATCGCACTGATGCGCCGCCGGGTTGGCGTGGTGCATCAGGACGTGAAATTCCTCGACCATCTGCCGTTGAGCGAGAATATCGCCCTGCCGCTGAACGTCTCTGGCCGTCAGGCCGAGGCGGGGGGCACCGATCTGGAAGAGCTGATGTCATGGGTCGGGCTCACCAACCGCGCCGACGCCCTGCCGCCTGAGCTGTCGGGCGGGGAGCGGCAGCGGGCCGCCCTTGCCCGCGCGGTGATCATGTCGCCCGATGTGATCTTGGCGGATGAGCCAACGGGCAACATCGATTGGGAGATGTCGCAACGGTTGCTCCGCCTGTTGATCGAGTTGAACCGCATGGGCAAGACCGTGTTGATCGCCACCCATGATCTGGGCCTGATCCGCGCCACCAAAGCGCATGTGCAGGCCCGCGTGCTGCGGATCGCCAACCGGCGCATTCAACTGGCGGGGGCGGATTTGTGAAGCGGTTCGACATGGGCGCGCTGCGCGCGATTTTCAAAGGCGACAGGCAAGCGGATCGCGTGGTGCCGCCCTCGGGGTTCACGGCGCAGCTGACGTTGTTTGCGGCGGGCGCAATGGCCTTTCTCGCGGTATTCGCCCTGGCGCTGTCGCTTGCTTCTGGCCGGTTGGCGCAGGTCTGGGGGCAGGAGTTGACGCAGTCGGCGACGGTGCGCATCGTGGCTCCGCTGGACCAACGCGCGGCCCAGACTGAGGCCGCGTTGAAGGTGTTGCAGACGACCAAGGGCGTCGCCTCGGCCCGTGCGCTGACGGATGCGGAGCAGGAAGAGTTGCTCTCCCCGTGGTTTGGCCCTGAACTGGCGATGGAGAGCCTGCCGGTGCCGCGCTTGATCGAAGTGGTTGAGGAAGGCGAGGGGCTGGACCCGGTGGGCCTGCGCCTGCGTCTCTCTGCCGAGGTGCCGGGCGCGGTGCTGGATGACCACAGCCGCTGGCGCGCGCCGTTGGTTGCGGCGGCAAGCCGGTTGCGCCTGTTGGGCTGGATTTCGACCCTGCTGATCGGGGCTGCGGTGGCGGCCATGGTGACGCTGGCCGCGCAGGCGGCCCTTGCGGCGAATGCGCAGGTGATCGCGGTGCTGCGGCTGGTGGGGGCGACCGATGACTATATCGCCCGAGCCTTCATTCGGCGCTTTACCCTGCGCGCGCTGTTGGGTGCGGCGGCGGGCACGGCGCTTGGTATGGTGGCGGTCGTTCTGTTGCCCGATGCCGGCGAGGCGGGCGGCTTTTTGACCGGCTTGGGCTTTCGCGGCTGGCACTGGGTGGTGCCCCTTCTGGTGCCGATCTTGGTCGGGGCGGTGGCCTTTGCCGCAACCGGGGCAGCCGCGCGGCGTACATTGAGGGAACTGACATGAAGCTGCTGCAATGGGTCCGGTCGATCCTCTATATCGTGCAGGTGACCGTGGCGATGCCGGTGCTCGGGTTGGCCTTTGCGCCTTGGGCGATATTTTCGAAACGCGGGGCCTATCGGGCCTGCAAGACCTATGCCGCTTGGGTCATGTGGTCGGCCCGCTGGCTGATCGGCCTACGCTGCGAAGTGCGTGGTACGG
Source organism: Sulfitobacter sp. OXR-159 (assembly GCF_034377145.1). NCBI lineage: Bacteria > Pseudomonadati > Pseudomonadota > Alphaproteobacteria > Rhodobacterales > Roseobacteraceae > Sulfitobacter > Sulfitobacter sp. OXR-159. The sequence goes on along the minus strand of NZ_CP139707.1, from coordinate 2,700,126 downwards.
TGCCGGATGGCGAGGTTTTGGTGGCCGCAAAACACCAATCGTTTCTGGATATCTTGATGATCTTTCACGCTCTGCCGCGTGCAAAATTCATTATGAAACGTGAGGTGCTTTGGACCCCGGTGATTGGCCAATACGCCAAACGGATGGGTATGATTGCCGTCAACCGTGGCAAACGCGGGCAGGCGATCACCAAGATGATGGCCGACGTGAACGCCGGTCGGGTCGAGCCGGGGCAGTTGGTGATCTATTCCCAAGGCACCCGCGTGGCACCGGGCCTCAGCGCGCCCTACAAGGTTGGTACGGCGGTGCTTTACGACCAGATGGGGCAGGTTTGCGTGCCGGTAGCGACTAATGCGGGCCACTTCTGGCCACGCCGGGGGCTGTACCGCAAACCGGGTTTGGCGGTGGTCGAGTTTCTTGAGCCGATTGAGCCGGGGCTGGATAAGCGAAGCTTTATGGCGCGGTTGGAAGAAGAGGTCGAGAGCCGTTCGAACGCCTTGCTGCATGAGGCTGGGTGGCGGCCTGTGGTCACGGCTTAATGCTTTCGGCATGATCTGCGCCTTCTAAGCTGCTGCCCTTTGTTATCTACTAGCACAGGTAGAACCACCGCCGAAGCCAATGCTTCGCGGGCTATCGTTATTTTATACTGGGAAGCCGTTAAAGTGGCGGCGCCGCCTTGGGGAGGTGGAAAAGACAGGCGTCACCCTGCATGTCTCTACGTATCGACATGACCCGCGAAGGGCCTCGTCTTCCGTGTGTGTCGCGACGGGAGAGGTTGTAGAGCAGGGGTGTTAACGCCTGATGCGCTCGCCGCGCGCACCCTGCGCAACGAAAAAGGGCGGACCCTTTGGCCCGCCCCCTCGGTCTTACATGTGGATCGGCCCGTCGCCGCAGGCCAGTGCGGCTTCGCGCACGGCTTCGGAATAGGTCGGGTGCGCGTGGCAGGTCATGGCCAGATCCTGTGCCGAGGCGCCGAATTCCATCGCCACGCAGACCTCGTGGATCAGGTCGCCCGCGCCGGGGCCGATGATGTGGCAGCCGAGGATGCGGTCGGTTTCCTTGTCGGCGATCAGCTTGACGAAACCGTCACCGGCAAAGACTGCCTTGGCCCGCGCGTTGCCCATGAAGGAGAACTTTCCGACTTTGTACTCGCGGCCCGCTTCCTTGAGCGTCGCCTCGGTTTCGCCGACGCTGGCGACCTCGGGGTGGGTGTAGATCACGCCGGGGATCACGCCGTAGTTCACGTGGCCATGTTTGCCCGCGATCACCTCGGCGGCGGCCATGCCTTCGTCCTCGGCTTTGTGGGCCAACATCGGGCCCTCGATCACGTCGCCGATGGCATAGACGCCTTTGACGGAGGTCTTCCAATGCTCGTTCACGGCGATCTGGCCGCGCTCGGTCATCTTGATGCCGAGATCGTCCAGCCCCATGCCTTTGATGACCGGCTTGCGGCCCGTGGCGACGAGAACGGTATCGGCCTCAATCTCATGCTCGCTGTCGTCTTTGCGCAGCTTGTAGCTGACCGTGGCTTTGCCCTTGGCGACTTCGGTCTTTTGCACGGCGGCGCCCATGACGAAGTTGATGCCCTGCTTTTTCAGCATCCGCTGGAAGGTTTTTTGCACCTCGGGGTCCATGCCCGGAGTGATCGCATCAAGGAATTCAACCACGGTGATCTCGGTCCCCAGACGCGCGTAGACGCTGCCCAGTTCCAGCCCGATGACGCCCGCGCCGATCACGACCATCTTCTTGGGAATTTTGCCCAGTTCCAGCGCGCCGGTGGAGGTCACGACGGTTTTCTCGTCAACCTCGACGCCGGGCAGGCCCGCAGGCTCGGAACCGCTGGCGATAATGATGTTCTTGGCCTCATGGACCTCATCGCCGACCTTGACCTTACCCGCCTCGGGGATCGAACCCCACCCCTTGAGCCAGTCGATCTTGTTCTTTTTGAACAGGAATTCGATGCCCTTGGTGTTGGTCTCGATGGTCTTGTCTTTGTAGGTCAGCATCTGCTTCCAATCGACGGTCGGCGCTTTGGCCTTCAGACCCATCTCTTCGAAGTTATGCTCGGCCTCATGCAGCATATGCGTGGCGTGCAGCAGGGCCTTGGAGGGGATGCAACCCACGTTGAGGCAGGTGCCGCCGAGGGTCTCGCGGCCCTCGACACAGGCGGTTTTCAGGCCCAGTTGCGCGCAACGGATGGCGGCGACATAGCCGCCGGGGCCGGAGCCGATCACGATGACATCATAGCTCGACATGGGGGGTCTCCTTAGCAGTCGGGTGTTACAGGCAAGGTAGGAGGCGCGGTTTTCAGGTGCAAGCGCCGCTGCCTGCGGGTGTGGGGGAAAGGGTTAAATGAGGGCCGCCAGCAGCATCAGCATGGTCGCAGCAAAGCCGATGACCCAGATGAGCGACCGATGCGGGCGCAGGCCGAGCGCATAGGCGGGAACATAGAGCACGCGGGCGATGAGATAGACCCAAGCGCAGGCGGCGGTGAAAGCGGTGTTCTGCGCCGACATCTGCACCACGCCCACGGCGATGCCGAACAGGATCAGCCCCTCGAAGTGGTTGTCCAGCGCGCGGCCCAGACGGGCGGTACGGTCCGACAGCTTGCGGCTCGGCTCGCGGTCGCGGGCCGACATGGTATAGCCGGGGCCGATCTCGCGGTTTGCGGGGACGGCGTAGAGCACGAATTGCAGCCCTTGCAGCAAGGCCGCGAGGGTCAGGACGGTGAGTTCGACGCTCATGCGGATTTCACGAAATAGGCGGTGGAGCCGGTCACGGTGCCCTTGTCATCGCTGCTGAGCGCGTTGGAGCGGGCGAGCCAGACGTCGGCCTTCTTACGGTCATTCATGTCCAGCAGGACGGAAGCCTTGCTGTTGCTGTCGGCGTGTTTCCAGATTTGCAGCACCGAAAGCCCCGCGTTGCGCCGCGCCTCGGCATCGGCGTCAAAGGCGTCTTTCCAAGCGGCGAAGTCGGTGACGTCGAAGTGGCAGATCATCTGCATGGGAATGCCTTTCAAAGCGCGTGGAAATAGAGAACGGCGGTGGCGGCATAGCCCGCGAGCCATGCCAGTGTGCGGATCGTCGGCACGCCAAGGGCGTAGACGATGACGTAGATAATGCGTGCGAGCAGGAAGACCTGCGCGGCCAGCAGCGTGGCGCTGTTGTTCCGGCCCAGCATCTCGATCAGCAGCACGGCAGGCGCGAAAAGCGCCATGGCCACGACGGAGTTATCAACCGCGCGGCCCAGACGGGCCGTCATGCCGGTGGTGGTCCGCGTCTCATCCCGCGAGGACATCAGGTAGCCCATCGACAACTGCCGGGTGGCGCCCAGCACTTGCAGGAGGATCGTCAGCATGACCAGAAGGCCATAGGCGGCGAGGAGGGTGGTTTCGGTCATGGTCTGTATCCTTCGGTAGCTTTCGTTGAAGATAAGAGATCGGCATATGCCGCGATCATTTCGTCAACCGTTCCCAGAATTCCTTTGGCATAAGTCCAGAAAATTAGTGGACCCCCAATGGTTGTAGCTAACGCAAGAACTGCTCTCAACAGATTACATTCAAAGAGCGAAATTGCCAAAGAGAACAGGCCTCCCAGTAAAGCTAAAAGGCCAATACCTTCGAGAAGTTCTGCCCATTCGATCATTCTCATTGACTGAGTCGTAAGCAGGTCATTGTTTTGAAAGGCAAGCTTGGCGTACCGCTTTGCTAAGTGCTTCTGGCTTTCAGTGTCAGAACCTCTTCTTATGCGAAAGCCGCCAAGTATGAAAATTTCGCCAAAGAGGTATGCCACAAAGAGAGCTAGCAAACTTATTGCGGCGAGGGCCGTTGATGGCAACATCGAAAGAAAGGAAGCAAATTCCACCAACGGATCCGCTAATTCCGATGACGAGACTTCGTCATCGGAATGTTTTGCAAACACCGACGCTCCCCTTACCGCTATCATGACCAACAGAATAGCAGCACTGCCCCCTAGGCCTAAGACCGAGAATATTCTAGGCCAACGCGCAGGTACGCCGGTCAGCATATTTTTTACAGATCCATCAACAGGCGGCGGGGATCTTCGAGCATCTCTTTGACGCGGACGAGGAAGGTGACAGCGCCCTTGCCGTCGATGATCCGGTGGTCGTAGCTGAGCGAGATATACATCATTGGACGGATGACCACTTCGCCGTTGATCGCCATCGGGCGGTCCTGAATTTTCGCCATGCCGAGGATACCGGACTGTGGCGGGTTCAGGATCGGCGCGGTCATCAGCGAGCCGTAGACGCCGCCGTTGGAGATGGTGAAGGTGCCGCCGGTCATGTCGGCCATGGTCAGCTTGCCGTCACGGGCCTTTTTGCCCATGGCGTTCACGGCCTTTTCGATCTCGGCAAAGGACATCGCGTCGGCGTCTTTGATCACCGGCACCACAAGGCCCGTGGGCGTGCCTGCAGCGACACCCATGTGGACGTAGTTCTTGTAGATGATGTCGGTGCCGTCGATCTCGGCGTTGACCTCGGGGATTTCCTTCAGCGCGTGACAGCAGGCCTTGGTGAAGAAGGACATGAAGCCCATGCGCACGCCGTGTTTCTTTTCGAAATCAGCCTTGTACGTGTTCCGCAGCGCCATGACCTCGGTCATGTCGACCTCGTTAAAGGTCGTCAGGATCGCGGCGGTGTTCTGGGCCTCTTTCAAACGGCGCGCCATGGTCTGCTTGAGACGGGTCATCTTGACCCGCTCTTCGCGCGACGCATCGTCGGGGGCGGAAGCGGGCCGCGGTGCGGCGGGCTTGGCCTCGGCCTTGGGCGCGGCAGAGGTGCCAGCGGCCACGGCTTTGGCCACGTCCTCCTTCATCACACGGCCATCGCGGCCCGAGCCTGTGACCTGATCGCGGCTGATGCCCGCTTCGGCCATCGCCTTTTTGGCGGAAGGCGCGTCTTCGACGTCTTTGCCGTCGGCGGGCTTGGTCTCAGGCGCAGCACCGGCACCGGATTTAGCGTCTTCGCCCTTGGGGGCCGCAGCGCCCGCGCCAGTGGTCAGAACGGCCAGCGTGGCTGAGGCTTCAACCGTGCTGCCTTCTTCGGCAAAGATTTCGGCCAAGACACCAGCGGCGGGTGCGGGGACTTCGACGCTGACTTTGTCGGTCTCCAACTCGCAGAGCATCTCATCGGCTTCGACCTTGTCGCCGACCTTTTTGAACCAAGTGCTTACGGTCGCTTCGGTTACGGACTCGCCCAAAGTAGGCACCTGTACGTCGATGCTTTCGCCTTCGCGGGCGGCGACTTCGGCGGCGCCTGCGTCGATGGCTTTGGGCGCATCGCCGCCACGGTCGGACTGGGAGGCGGCATCGGGGTCTTCTGCGGCTTCTTTGGCTTTGGGCGCGGCGGCAGAGCCGCTGTCACCTTCGCTGACATTGGCCAGCAGGGCGTCGACGCCGACGGTGTCACCCTCTTGAGCAACAATCTCGCTTAAGGTGCCAGCTACGGGGCTGGGCACTTCGACGGTGACCTTGTCGGTCTCCAACTCGCAGAGCATTTCATCCACCGCGACGGTATCGCCGGGTTTCTTGAACCATGTGGCAACGGTGGCTTCGGTGACGGATTCGCCCAGCGTGGGTACGCGTACTTCGCTTGTCATGGTCTTAGTTTCCTTTGATGGTCAGCGCCTCGTCGACGAGGGCGGCTTGTTGTGCTTTGTGCTGGCTGGCCAGACCCGTCGCGGGCGAGGCCGAAGTGGCGCGGCCCACATAGGAGGCGCGGCCGTGTTTCGCGTCGATGCGGCCCAGAACCCATTCGATGTTGGGCTCGATGAAGGACCATGCACCTTGGTTCTTGGGCTCTTCCTGACACCAGATCATCTCGGCCCCTTTGAAACGCTCCAACTCTCTGACCGCGGATTGCGCGGGGAAGGGATAGAACTGTTCGAACCGCAGGATGTAGACATCGTCGATGCCGCGGGCGTCACGCTCTTCCAGCAGGTCGTAATAGACCTTGCCCGAACACATCACGACGCGCTTGATCTTGTCATCTGCCAGCAGTTTGGTGTCGGAATTGCCTTTCTCGGCGTCATCCCAGAGCACGCGGTGGAAGCTGGAGCCGGTGGTGAAATCCTCGGCCTTGCTGACGGCCAGCTTGTGGCGCAGCAGCGACTTGGGGGTCATCAACATCAGCGGCTTGCGGTAGCTGCGGTGCAGCTGGCGGCGCAGGATGTGGAAGTAGTTGGCGGGCGTGGTGCAGTTCGCCACGATCCAGTTGTCGCCGCCGCACATGGTCAGGAAACGCTCCAGACGTGCAGAGGAGTGCTCAGGCCCCTGACCCTCATAGCCATGCGGCATCAGGCAAACGAGGCCCGACATGCGCAGCCATTTGCTTTCACCTGATGAGATGAACTGGTCAAACATGATCTGCGCGCCGTTGGCGAAGTCGCCAAACTGCGCTTCCCAGAGCGTCAGCGCATTCGGCTCGGCCAGCGAGTAGCCATATTCAAAGCCCAGCACCGCGTATTCGCTGAGCATGGAGTCGATGACTTCATACTCGGCCTGACCCTCGCGGATGTGGTTCAGCGGATAGTAGCGGTCTTCGTTGTCTTGGTTCACGAAAGCGGAGTGACGCTGGCTGAAGGTGCCGCGCGTGCTGTCCTGACCCGAGAGGCGCACTTTGTAGCCTTCGGTGAGCAAGGAACCAAAGGCCATCGCCTCAGCCGTGGCCCAGTCAAAGCCCTCACCCGTCTCGAACATCTGCTTTTTCGCTTCGAGCAGACGCCCGATGGTCTTGTGCAGCGGGAATTTGTCCGGCGCGGTGGTGATCGCCTTGCCGACGTCTTGCAGGGTTTCGGGCGCGATGGCCGTCTTGCCACGCTGGTAGGACTTCTTCTTTTTGTCCATGCCGGACCACTTGCCGTCCAGCCAGTCGGCCTTGTTCGGGCGATAGTCCTTACCGGCCTCGAACTCATCTCCCAGATGGTTCTGGAAGGCGGTCTTCATGTCTTCGATCTCACCCTCGGGGATCAGACCGTCGGCCACCAGACGTTGGGTATAGAGGCTGAGCGTGGTTTTCTGTTTCTTGACGCTCTTGTACATCACCGGGTTGGTAAACATCGGCTCGTCGCCTTCGTTGTGACCAAAGCGGCGGTAACAAAAGATGTCGATGACCACGTCTTTGTGGAACTTTTGACGGAACTCTGTCGCTACGCGGGCGGCGTGCACCACGGCTTCGGGGTCGTCGCCGTTGACGTGGAAGATCGGCGCCTCAACCACCAGCGCGTTGTCAGTGGGGTAGGGCGAGGAGCGCGAGAAATGCGGCGCGGTGGTGAAGCCGATCTGGTTGTTCACCACGATATGCATGGTGCCGCCGGTCTTGTGGCCTTTGAGACCCGAGAGCGCGAAACATTCCGCCACGACGCCTTGGCCCGCAAAGGCCGCGTCACCGTGTAGCAGGATCGGCATGACGGCGGTGCGGTCCTTGTCGTTCAGCTGGTCCTGCTTGGCGCGGACCTTGCCCAAAACCACGGGGTTCACCGCTTCGAGGTGGCTGGGGTTCGCGGTCAGCGACAGGTGAACCGAATTGCCGTCAAACTCACGGTCCGACGAGGCGCCGAGGTGGTATTTCACATCGCCCGAACCATCCACATCGTCAGGCTTAAAGCTGCCGCCTTGGAATTCGTTAAAGATCGCCCGGTAGGGCTTTTGCATCACATTGGCCAGCACCGAGAGGCGGCCCCGGTGCGGCATGCCGATGACGATGTCCTTGACGCCCAACTGGCCGCCGCGTTTGATGATCTGCTCCATCGCGGGAACAAGGCTTTCGCCGCCATCAAGGCCGAAGCGTTTGGTGCCCATGTATTTGACATGGAGGAACTTCTCAAAGCCCTCGGCTTCGACCAATTTGCTCAGGATCGCCTTGCGGCCTTCCTTGGTGAAGTGGATTTCCTTGCCGTAGCCTTCGATCCGTTCCTTCAGCCAACCGGCCTGCTCAGGGTCGGAGATATGCATGTATTGCAGCGCGAAGGTACCGCAGTAGGTGGAGCGCACGATGTCGACGATCTGCTTCATGGTGGCCACTTCGAGGCCTAGCACCTGATCGATGAAGATCGGGCGGTCCATGTCGGCATCGGTGAAACCGTAGGATTTCGGGTCAAGCTCGGGCTGGTTGCCAGTGTCGCGCATGCCCAGCGGGTCGAGATCGGCGGCCAAGTGGCCCCGGATGCGGTAGGCGCGGATCAGCATCAGCGCGCGGATGCTGTCGAGTACGGCTTGTTTGACCTGTGCGTCGGAAACCTCAACCCCCTTCTCGGCGGCTTTGGCCTTGATCTTGTCGCCCGCGGCCTGTGCTTCGGTCGGTTCGGGCCAAACGCCGGTCAGCGCGCCCATCACCTCGCTTTGGGGGGCGGGGGGCCAATCGGGCCGCGCCCAAGAGGGGCCAGCGGCCTCGGCCTGTGCGGTTTCGGCGTCATCGCCCATCGCCGCAAAAAACGTCTGCCATGCCTCGTCGACCGTGTTGGGGTCGTTGGCATAGCGGGCGTACATCGCCTCAAGATATTCCGCGTTTTCGCCTTCCATGAAGGAAGAGGCGTGGAACTGTTCGTTGGCGGGTTGGTCGGTCATTGGGTCACCTTTGTTCGGCGGGGCAGACGGGACAGGGTCAGAATCAGGGTCGGTCTATAGTCAGGCCCGGGGCGGGGGGCCATAGGTATTGAGGGCGGGGTCACAAGGTCAGCCAAGGCCGCCGGTTCGGGCGTTTGCCCAAGGGCCAGCGCCACGCGGGGGCGGGAGGGAATGAGCGCGGTCTGAATGTGCATCTTACCCTCCTTCACAAGCGGGCGGCGCCGGGTGGTTCTTTTCAAGACCCCGCAAAACGTAGTGCTTTGCAGAGTGGGTCAATGGGCGGGCCAAGGCCCGCCCGGCGGGCATCAGCCCTTGTCGATCGCTTCCTTGACCGCTTCGCCCAGCGTCGCGGGGCTGTCAGCCACAACGATACCGGCTTCCTTCATCGCTTCGATCTTGCTCTCCGCGTCGCCTTTACCACCGGCGACAATCGCGCCTGCGTGGCCCATGCGGCGGCCGGGAGGGGCCGTGCGGCCCGCGATGAAGCCAGCGGTGGGCTTCCAACGGCCTTTTTTCTTCTCATCGGCAAGGAACTGTGCCGCTTCTTCTTCGGCGGAGCCGCCGATTTCGCCGATCATGATGATCGACTGGGTCTCGGGGTCGGCAAGGAACATTTCCAGCACGTCGATATGCTCGGTCCCTTTGATGGGGTCGCCGCCGATGCCCACGGCAGAGGATTGGCCAAGGCCCATGTCGGTGGTCTGCTTGACCGCCTCATAAGTCAGCGTGCCCGAGCGCGATACAACGCCAACCGAGCCGCGGCGGTGGATGTGGCCCGGCATGATGCCGATTTTACAGGCGTCAGGCGTGATCACTCCAGGGCAGTTGGGGCCGATCAGGCGCGACTTGGAACCTTCGAGCGCGCGGGCGACGCGGGCCATGTCGAGCACCGGGATGCCTTCGGTGATGCAGACGATCAGCTCCATCTCGGCGTCGATCGCCTCAAGGATCGAGTCGGCGGCGAAGGGGGGCGGGACGTAGATCACGGAGGCGTTCGCCTCGGTCACATGCTTGGCTTCGTGCACGGAGTTAAAAACGGGCAGGTCGAGATGCGTCTGACCGCCTTTGCCGGGCGTGACGCCGCCAACCATCTTGGTGCCATAGGCGATGGCCTGTTCGGTGTGGAACGTCCCCTGCGAGCCGGTCAGACCCTGACAGATGACTTTGGTGTTTTCGTTGACTAGTACGGCCATGATTTCTTCCTTGGTCGGTGATATTTAATCCCGGGGGCGGGCCCCGGGGGCGTCAGACGCGGTGCGCCCGGTTGGTGGGATGCGCCGTGGTCAGCGAAGGGCCGGGCCACAGCAGGATGGCGGCGAGGAACATGACCGGGATGCCAAGCTCCCCGATCTCCTCGACGACGAAGGCGGTGCGTTCGGCATCGGCGCTGACCTCGATCCCCAAGGGGGCGAGTTTGCGGGCGATGCCGTCGAGCAGTTTGTAAGCGACGGTGAAACCGATCCCCATCAGGACGGCCCCGGCCCATGCACGGCCGTGCCAAAGGGCCGAGAGATAGGGCCGAGCGTGACGCCAGAGCATGAGGAAAATCGCGGTGACGATCGACGCAAGGATCAGGGCGGCGATCAGCCGTTCGGCCAGCGGGACGCCCTCACCGGTATATTGCCGGGCTTTGAAGAGACCGCGAGTGAAGAGGCTTTTGTCGAGGTCCAACTCGCGCGCCGCCATGACCGCCAGCACCAGCGGCAGATACCAGACCCGCAGCACTGCGCCGCGCAGCGTCCAGACCAGCGCCACAATGCAGAGCAGGTAGCCCACGACCGAAAGGTTTTCGTAAAAACCGCCTTCGGCCAGCAGGGTGGTTTGCGTGGCAACCGGGAGGGCGTTCACGACCACCATCTGCACGGCAAAAGCCACGATAAGGGCGAGGATCACCCACCAGCCGGTGCGAGAGGAGGAGAGCGCCCGCGTCATAGGCCCGCCTTTTGCGCAGCGCGGTCGCGCTTGGCCGCTTGGGGCATAAGGGGAGCGGACGACAGGACAGGCATCAGTAAAGCTGCTCATCTTGATCAGCCAGCAGATCCAGCAGTCGCAGGGTCAGCAGACCCGCGCCCATGATCATCAGGCTGCGCCCAATGGAGCCGGTGAGGTTCGACGGCAGGATCATCGCCAACCCGTTGCGCGACTTGCGCGCGGCGCGCCGCAGACCGCGGTCGCGGCGGTGATGGTTGGCAGGCTCAGGCAGACGCAGGGCATCGGGGTGCCATTGCCGGATCAGAATGCCGGCCCCCAATAGCGCAATGCCCGTCAAGACGGGGGAGGATTTGGGAGATTGATCCATACTGACCTCATTGCTCATCGGGGCATCATTGGGTGGGCGCGGCGCTGCGTCGTCGCATTTGCCCCTGCCGCACGGGGGCGGCAAGAACGGTGATATCGGCCACCCCCGACCGGCGCGAAAGCCGTGCGGGGATGGCCGGGGAAGGGCTTAGCCTTTGACCGCTTTCACGATCTTCTGTGCGCCATCTTTCAGGTCGTCGGCGGCGATGACATCAAGACCGGAGTTGTTAATGATCGCTTTGCCTTCTTCGACGTTGGTGCCCTCAAGGCGAACAACCAGCGGCACTTTCAGACCGACTTCTTTCACCGCAGCGACAACGCCCTCGGCGATGACGTCACAACGCATGATGCCGCCAAAGATGTTAACCAAGATGCCTTTGACGTTCTCGTCGGAGGTGATGATCTTGAAAGCTTCGGTGACTTTCTCTTTGGTCGCACCGCCGCCCACGTCGAGGAAGTTGGCAGGCTCGGCACCGTAGAGTTTGATGATGTCCATGGTCGCCATGGCAAGGCCCGCACCGTTCACCATGCAGCCGATTTCACCGTCGAGCGCGATGTAGTTCAGATCATACTTGGAGGCTTCGAGTTCCTTGGAGTCTTCCTCGGTCTCGTCGCGCAGGTTGGCAATGTCGGGCTGGCGGTACATGGCGTTGCCGTCAAAGCCGACTTTCGCGTCGAGCACTTTCAGGTCGTTGCCGGGCATGACGATCAGCGGGTTGATCTCAAGCATCTCCATGTCTTTGTCGACGAAGGCTTGGTAAAGCTGACCCATCAGTTTGACGCACTGTTTGACGGCTGTGCCTTCAAGACCCAGCGAAAAAGCGACGCGGCGGCCGTGGTAGGGCTGGTAGCCGGTGGCCGGATCGACAGAGAAGCTAAGGATTTTCTCAGGTGTCGCGTCGGCGACTTCTTCGATGTCCATGCCGCCTTCGGTGGAGCAGACAAAGGAGATGCGGCGGGTCTGGCGATCCACCAGCAGGGCGAGGTACAATTCGCGCTCAATGTCGGAGCCGTCTTCGATGTAGATGCGGTTGACCTGCTTGCCTGCGGGGCCGGTCTGGTGCGTGACCAGCGTTTTGCCCAGCATCTTTTTGGCTTCTTCAGCGGCTTCTTCCACGGATTTGGCAAGGCGCACACCGCCCTTTTCGCCAGCGGCGGCTTCTTTGAAGCTGCCTTTGCCGCGACCGCCTGCGTGGATCTGCGCTTTTACAACCCAAAGCGGTCCGTCCATTTCGCCGGCTGCGTTCTTGGCATCTTCTGCCTTCAGCACAACGCGGCCGTCGGAGACAGGGGCGCCATAGCTGCGCAGGAGGGCTTTTGCCTGATATTCGTGGATGTTCATGAAAACGGTCCCGTTTCTGTTCCAGTTGCCCCGTAGTATGGGGATGACTTTCGTTCCTGTAAGGGTTTTTTCGGAGAAAGCCGGGATTGACCAGCTAAAAATGCGTTTTGTGATCACACGATAAATACATGTGATCACAAATGCGCTCAACGGCTCCGAATCGGCTGATTTTTGCTTGTATTGCGGGGGATAGCTGGCCCGGCCAAAGGGGCGGGCCAGCGCTTTAGCGGGGCATGAGCGCCCAGTAATCGAGGTCAAGCAGAACCTCGGGGCGGTATTTGCCCGCCGCGTCACGCAGTTCGAACGGCGCGCCGCCTTTGGTCGCGACCAGCCGCAAACGCACAGCGCCAACACCGGGGGCTGAAGTCTCGGCCTTGTCGAGCACTTCGGACCAAGCGCGAATGGTATCACCGGCAAGGCAGGGGTTCGCATGCGCCCCGCCGTTCAGACCCACGACCATCTGCGCATTGGCCAGCCCGTTGAAGGACAGCGTCCGCGCCATTGAGATCACGTGACCGCCATAGATCAGCCGCGACCCATCCGGGCGGGCGGAGGTGTCGAAATGCACTTTGGCCGTGTTCTGCCACAGGCGCGTGGCCATCATGTGCTCGGCCTCTTCGATCGTGACGCCGTCAACGTGGTCGATCTTTTCACCCACGGCGTAGTCGCCCCAGCGGTGCGGTTCTCCGGCTTGGGCGAAGTCGTAGTTGGAGAAGTCGAGGCCCTGCGGGATGTGCAATTGATCCACGGACAGGGCGTCGGGCAGATCGGGCACGATGGTCTCGGGCGCGGGGGCGTCGATATCGCCTTTGCGGACCATCACCCAGCGGACATAGTCGAGCACCTTTTCATCGTTTTGGTTCAGCCCCGTGGTGCGGACCCAGACAACTCCGGTCTTGCCGTTGGAGTTCTGCTTAAGGCCGATGACCTCGCTTTCCGCGCGCAGCGTGTCACCGGGCCAGACGGGCCGCAGCCAGCGGCCCTGGGCATAGCCCAGATTGGCCACTGCATTGAGCGAGACATCGGGCACGGTTTTCCCAAAAACGATGTGAAAGGCGATCATATCGTCGAGCGGGCTGGCCTTCAGCCCGCAGGACTGGGCGAAACTATCGGCAGAATAAAGCGCGTGCCGCGCGGGGTAGAGCGCGTGATAAAGCGCGCGTTCGCCCGCGCCGACGGTGCGGGGCACCGCGTGATGCAGCACCTCGCCCAGTTGGTAGTCTTCGAAAAAGCGGCCGCGGTTGGTCTTGCTCATCACTGCTCGCCCAGTTTGGTGTCGGGCGAATAGGTGCCGGGGGCGTCTTTCACCACCGCTTGGCCGCAGCGCATGACACCGGCCTTGTGGTCCCATGTCTGGGTCGGGGTGCCGTAAAGCTCCCAGCCTTTGTTCAGCGCGTCGGTGACCTTGTGGCAAAAGGCGGATGTGTCTTCTTCGGAGAGGAAGCGGTAAACTTTCATGGAAGGCTCCGGGATCAATGGGGGAAGGGGATAACGCCGAGCCATGTGTGAATGCCGGCGACGAGGACAAAGAGGATCGTGGAGATCACGATGAGACGGATATAGGTGGCGCGGCCTGCGTGGGGCGGGGGTGTCCAGCCCGGCTCGGCGCGGTTGATGAGGATCACCTCGCTCACCGCCCAGCCCAGCATGGTGCCAAAGAGCAGGATGGAGGCGAGATCACCGTTGACCAGTAGGTGTGCCGTGGCCCAGATTTTCACCGCCAGCAGTTGCGGGTGGCGGGTTTTATAGGCGGGCCAGGCCTTGGCCCCCTTGGCGGCGCTGGAGCCGAAGACCCAGAAGGCCAGCAGCATCAGAAGGTTGTTAAGGTGCGTCAGGAAGCTCGGCGGGTTCCAGACCGGAATGAACTCCGCCGCACGATAGCCCCAGATGATGAGAGCAAGCGCCACGACCAGTGCGGCGGCCACTGCGCCCCGGCCCGCGGTGCCCATCTGCGCCCGTTGGGCGGGCATCAGGCGTTTGAAAAGATGGGCACCGATCCAGAGGATCAGACCGAGGATAAGGATTGTCATGGCGAGGGCTCCGGGCTCATGGCTGCAATTGCCGCCAGTTTTGCCAGTGTTTCGCGGGCGGTGGCAACATGGAGATTTTCCACGATCTTGCCATCGACAACGGCCACACCTTGGCCCGCCGCCTGTGCCTCTTCATAGGCGTCAATCTGACGGCGGGCGAGGGCGGCTTCGTCTTCCGACGGGGTGAAGGCCGCGTTAGCGATGTCGAGTTGGGCGGGGTGGATCAGCGTTTTACCGTCAAAGCCCATGTCGCGGCCCTGTTGGCATTCGGCTTGCAACCCGTCGTCATCCTTAAAGGCGTTATACACCCCATCGATGATTGCCACGCTATGCGCCTTGGCGGCCAGCAGGCAAAGGCCAAGCCCAGTGATCAGCGGCAGGCGGTCGGGGCGGAAGCGGGTTTGCAGGTCTTTCGCCAGATCGTTGGTGCCCATGACCATGGCCTGCAACTGGCGGTGTCCGGCGATGGCGGCGGCGTTAAGCATGGCGCCGGGGGTTTCCATCATCGCCCAGAGCGGGATGTCGCCCACAATCTCGGTCAGCGCTTCGAGATCGGCGGGGGATCCGACCTTGGGCAAGAGAATCGCGTCGGGCTTCATCGCGGCGGCGGCACGGGCGTCATCGACGCCCCATTCGGTGTCCAGCCCATTGATCCGCACCACCCGCATCCGCGCGCCGTAGCCGCCTGTGGCAAGCGCCTCGGCCAGCGTCTCACGGGCGGCGACCTTTTCGTCGGGGGAGACGGCATCTTCGAGGTCGAAAATCACCGCGTCGCAGGCCAACCCCCGCGCTTTGTTGAGCGCGCGGGGCTTGGAGCCGGGGATGTAGAGAACGGAACGCAGCGGGCGGGTTGTGGCGGTCATGTAAGGCTCCTCGGGCAGGGCGGCGCATTGACCGCCTAACATTGTTGCGCACAGAGGGGCATTTTTGTGCGAAAACTTCAAGGCAAAATATGCCGCAATGCAGCGAACCCGTTGCGCTGTTTTGCGGGCGGCAGATTAACCAGTCCTTCAGGCTTGAGGCGCAGTCTCTTGCGCATCGCATCTGCTGCACCCTTTTTGCAAAGCGGATGCAGTCATTTCAACCAAGGCTGCCTAAGGGCCGGTGCGAAAGACGCGCATTGTCATCCCCAAGGGTCACGCCTTTTGATGCAAAGGCAGATGCTATGTCAGGTTTTGTTAAATTTATCCACCTCGCGGCGCTCACCGCCGCCTCTGCAATCGTACTGGCCACGACAACAGAGGCGCAGACCCCGCGCAACTGCGCGCCGCGCGATCATGTGGTGCTGCGGCTGGCCGATGGTTATGGGGAAACGCGCCAGTCGATGGGGCTCGGCGGCGACAACGCGGTGATGGAGGTTTTCGCGTCAGATCAAACGGGCAGCTGGACGATCACGGTGACCGGGGTCAATGGGATCACCTGTCTGGTCGCCTCGGGGCAGGGGTTTGAGGCATTGGCCGAAGCATTGCCTGCCAAGGGCGAAGACGCCTGAAAAGGGCGATATTGACTGAATGCACGGGCGGCCATTGGCCGCCTTTCCTGTATCCGGGCCAAGGTGGCGCGATCTATTTATTTGCGTGGCAGTGGAACTGGATAGGGCCATCCGGGTTGTGGTTCCAGAAGAGCAATTAACGCTCAATTTTGGAAGGAGTACTACAATGAAACGTTTTCTGAGCACCACAGCCATCGTACTGACAATGACCGGCGCAGCCTTTGCGGAAGCGCATTCCGAAGGCTTTGGCAACGTTGCTGTTGAACAAACAGACTTCCTTGCATCCGACCTGATCGGCATGCGCATTTACAACTCTGAAGCCGAAGTCGATGCGGCCACCCCCGTTGCCAATGGCGCAGAGCAGGAATGGGATGACATCGGCGAGATCAACGACATCATCGTGTCGAAAGACGGCGAAGTGACTGCCGTTATCCTCGGCATCGGCGGTTTCCTTGGGCTGGGCGAACGTGACGTTTCCATCTCCATGGACAAGATTCGCATCCTGAACGACGAAGACGGCGACCGTTTCCTCGTTGTGAACACCTCGAAAGAGATGTTGGAGCAAGCGCCTGAATTCGAACGCCCCATGATGGACGGCGAAGCGATGGAAGGCGAGGCGATGACCGAGACTGACGACAACGTCACCGTCGTCACCAACGGCGAAACCGAAACCGAGGAAATGGCCAACGAAGTAGAGGCCGAGACCGAGGAAATGGTTCAAGATACCGAGAACGCGGCCGAGAACCTTGAAGCCGAAACCGAAGAGATGGCCAACGAAGTAGAGGCCGAATCCGAGGAGATGGAGCAAGAAGCCGAAACCATGATGGAGAACGCCGAAGCCGAGACAGAAGAAGCTGTCAACGAAGCGGAAGCCAACACCACCGTGATCACAGGCGACGAAACTGTTGAGCGTGAACTGCTGCCGCGCCCCGAGGTTGAGCGTGAAGGCTATGCCGCTGCCGAAGCGGACATGATCCAGCAGATGAGCGCTGACGACCTCGAAGGTTCCTATGTCTATGGTGCCAACGACGAAACCGTGGGTGAGATCGACACTCTGCTGATCGGCGACAACGGCCAGATCGACCGTGTTGTCATCAACGTCGGCGGTTTCCTTGGTCTGGGCGAAAAGCCAGTAGCCGTGACATTTGACGAACTGCAGGTTCTGAAAAACGTAGAAGGTGATGATGTACGTATCTACATCGACAGCACCGAAGAGCGTCTGGAATCGCAGCCTGAGTACCAAGGCGACTAATCTTTCGCCTTAAGTTTCAGCAATTGGCCGCCCCACGGGGCGGCCTTTTTCGTGGCAAGGGCGGGGGTTAGCCGCTATTCAATGCTGCAACTTGCACGGGACCGTGCATTTCGGTATCTCCGGCGCAAATGAAACCTCTGTCGGAGACATGACCATGGCCAGACCCAAGATCGCGCTTATTGGCGCGGGGCAAATCGGCGGCACTCTCGCCCATCTCGCAGCGTTGAAGGAATTGGGCGATGTCGTCCTTTTTGACATTGCCGAGGGCACACCCGAGGGCAAAGCTCTCGATATCGCGTCGTCGGGCCCTTCAGGCAAGTTCGACGCCACCTTGTCGGGCACCCAAGATTACGCCGACATCGCAGGCGCGGATGTCTGTATCGTCACCGCCGGTGTTGCACGCAAGCCGGGCATGAGCCGCGATGACCTGCTGGGCATCAACCTCAAGGTTATGAAATCCGTGGGCGAGGGCATTGCCAAACACGCGCCGGACGCTTTCGTGATCTGCATCACCAACCCGCTTGATGCGATGGTCTGGGCGCTGCGTGAATTCTCCGGTCTGCCACACAACAAGGTTTGCGGCATGGCAGGCGTGCTCGATTCCGCGCGTTTCCGTCACTTCCTTGCGACCGAGTTCAACGTGTCGATGAAAGACGTCACTGCCTTCGTTCTGGGCGGCCACGGCGACACAATGGTGCCGCTGGTGCGCTACTCCACCGTTGCAGGCATTCCGCTGCCCGATCTGGTCAAGATGGGCTGGACCACGCAGGACAAACTTGACGCGATCGTGCAGCGCACCCGTGATGGTGGCGCCGAGATCGTTGGCCTGCTGAAGACCGGGTCGGCCTTCTATGCGCCTGCGACTTCCGCCATTGAGATGGCCGAAGCTTATCTCAAAGACCAAAAGCGCGTGCTGCCCGCAGCGGCGCATGTCGATGGTGCCTATGGTCTCAACGGCTTTTACGTCGGCGTGCCCACCGTGATCGGTGCTGGCGGTGTCGAGCGCGTCGTCGAGATTTCGATGAACAAAGACGAGCAGGCGATGTTCGACAACTCCGTCAACGCGGTCAAAGGTCTGGTTGAAGCCTGCAAAGGCATCGACGAGAGCCTCGCGTAAGCGCCAGAGCATCCCAACTGGAAAGCGCGTCCCTAGCGGGGCGCGCTTTTTCGTTCGGGGGGATGCTGGATTTGTGATCACACGATAATCTGCTGTGATCACAAAAGCGGGCAGGACCACATCAGTCTGCCATTTTTCCACCGAAACACTGGCCAAACCCCGCAGATTCCCCGCAGTTCCCCGTGACAGTCCTGTAAAAACCGCTATCAAGATGCAAAGCACAGGACAAAGGACCGCGCCATGGCCGATGTGAACCGGGGTAACCGCCCGCTTTCCCCGCATTTGACGATCTACCGCCCACAGTTGACCTCTATGACGTCGATTCTCACCCGGATCACCGGCAACGCGATGTTGATCACCGCGCTGTTGATCGTGTGGTGGTTCCTCGCTGCGGCGACCTCGGCGGAGTATTTCGATACCGTGAACGGGATCATGACCAGCTGGTTCGGTGATCTGGTGTTCACCCTGTCGCTCTTGGGGCTGTGGTATCACACGCTGGCCGGCATCCGGCACCTGATCTGGGACACGGGCCGCATGCTCGACGTGCCGACCGCGGAAAAGCTGGGCTGGACCGCGCTGATCGGGTCGGTCGTGCTGACCATCCTGACCATCATCATCGTTTGAGGAGCGACACCATGGCATACATGACAGATCGCAAACGCGCCCGTGGCCTTGGCTCGGCGAAAACCGGTACCGCGCATTTCTGGGCGATGAAAGTCTCCTCGCTGGCGCTTTTGGTGTTGATCCCGCTGTTCGTCTTTACCTTCGGCAGCGCGCTTGGTGGCACATATGAAGAGATCCTCGCCTATTACGCGCGGCCTTTCCCGGCCATCGTGGCGGCTCTGACGCTGATCGTGGGCTTCAAACATTTCAATGACGGCGTGCAGGTTTTGATCGAGGACTATGTCCACGGGCTGGCCAACAAGATTGCCCTCATCGTGATGACCATCATCAGCTACGGCGCAGCAGCGGTCGGCGTTTTCGCCATCGCCAAGCTCGCCCTGTAAACAATACGCCCAAACGGGAGACCGATTAAATGGCAGCATATGAATATGAAACCCACGAATATGACGTTGTCGTGGTGGGGGCAGGCGGTGCTGGTCTGCGCGCGACTTTGGGCATGGCCGAACAGGGCCTGCGCACGGCCTGTATCTCCAAGGTTTTCCCAACCCGTTCGCACACCGTGGCGGCGCAGGGTGGCATCGCCGCGTCCTTGAGCAACATGGGCCCCGACAACTGGCAGTGGCATATGTATGACACGGTCAAGGGGTCGGACTGGCTGGGTGACACGGATGCGATGGAATACCTCGCCCGCGAAGCGCCCAAGGCGGTTTACGAGCTTGAGCATTACGGCGTGCCCTTCTCGCGCACCGAAGAGGGCAAGATCTATCAGCGTCCTTTCGGCGGCCACACGACCGAATTTGGCGAAGGCCCGCCCGTGCAGCGCACCTGTGCCGCCGCTGACCGGACCGGCCACGCGATCCTGCACACGCTTTACGGCCAGTCGCTGAAGCAAAATGCGGAATTCTTCATCGAATATTTCGCCATTGACCTGATCATGTCGGACGACGGCGTCTGCCAGGGCGTGCTCTGCTGGAAACTCGACGACGGCACCATGCACCTGTTCAGCGCCAAGATGGTCGTGCTGGCGACAGGCGGCTATGGCCGTGCGTACTTCTCGGCCACGTCGGCGCACACCTGCACCGGCGACGGTGGCGGCATGGCGGCCCGTGCGGGCCTGCCGCTGCAAGACATGGAATTCGTTCAGTTCCACCCCACCGGCATCTACGGCGCGGGCTGTTTGATCACCGAAGGTGCGCGGGGCGAAGGCGGGTATCTGACCAACTCCGAAGGCGAGCGTTTCATGGAACGCTACGCGCCGACCTACAAAGACCTTGCGTCGCGCGACGTTGTCTCGCGCTGCATGACGATGGAAATCCGCGAAGGCCGCGGTGTGGGTGAAAACAAAGACCACATCCACCTGCACCTGAACCACCTGCCGCCAGAAACGCTGGACCTGCGCCTGCCGGGCATCTCGGAATCCGCGCGTATCTTTGCAGGTGTGGACCTGACGAAAGAGCCGATCCCGGTGCTGCCGACGGTGCACTACAACATGGGCGGCATCCCCACGAACTACTGGGGCGAAGTGCTGAACCCGACCGCCGACAACCCCGACGCCATCGCACCCGGCCTGATGGCCGTGGGCGAAGCGGGCTGTGCTTCGGTGCATGGTGCGAACCGTCTCGGCTCCAACTCGCTCATTGACCTCGTGGTCTTTGGCCGCGCCGCTGCAATCCGTGCGGCCAAGATCGTCGACGCCGACAGCCCGGTGCCCGCGCCGAACCTCAAATCGGTCGAGAAGGCATTCGATCGCTTCGACGGTCTGCGCAACGCCAAGGGCGGCACGCCCACCGCCGAGCTGCGGCTTGAGATGCAGAAAACCATGCAGGCCGATGCCGCCGTTTTCCGCACCGATAAGACGCTGGAAGAGGGCCGCGAGAAGATGATCGAAGTCGCTGACAAGCTGAAGGACCTGCATGTCACCGACCGCAGCCTCGTGTGGAACTCGGACCTGATGGAAACGCTGGAGCTGACCAACCTCATGCCCAACGCCACCGCCACGATCACCGCCGCCGCTGCGCGGAAAGAGAGCCGTGGTGCACACGCCCATGAGGACTACCCGGATCGGAACGACGACGAGTGGCGCAAGCACTCGCTGGCGTGGTTCGATGGCAATGACGCGAAACTCACCTACCGCGCCGTGCACCTCGATCCGCTGACCAAGGAAGACGAGGGCGGGATCGACATGAAGAAGATCGCCCCCAAGGCACGGGTGTATTGATGGTTCGCACAGCACTCATCGCGGCCACGTTGTTCGCTCTCTCGGGCTGTGTCGAAGTCCAGCAGGCGGTGGATGACACCGCCCGCCAAGGCTCCAAAGGCGTGGTGACCGAAATCTTGGCCACCCGCTTTCCGCAGGTCCCCAAAGAGCTGATCACCCCCTTCACCGACTGCATCATCGACAATGCCGACGCGCTGGAACTGCGCGAATTGGCCCGCGCCGCCGTGGTCGGCGTGGATGACACAACAGCGGGCACCGTGCGCACCATCCTGTCGCGCCCCGAGACCCGTACCTGCCTGCTGGCCGCCGCGCCCGCAGCCGGTCTGACGCTTTAGGAGACGCACAATGGTTCAACTGACGCTTCCGAAAAACTCCCGCATGACCAGCGGCAAGACATGGCCCAAGCCGCAAGGCGCTACCAACCTGCGTGAGTTCCACATCTACCGCTGGAACCCCGACGACGGGAAGAACCCGGCGCTCGACACCTATTTCGTCGATATGGACGATTGCGGGCCGATGATCCTTGATGCGCTGATCAAGATCAAAAACGAGATTGACCCCACGCTGACCTTCCGCCGCTCCTGCCGCGAGGGCATCTGTGGCTCCTGCGCGATGAATATCGACGGGATCAACACGCTGGCCTGCACCTACGGCATGGAAGAGATCAACGGCGTGGTCAAAATCTACCCGCTGCCGCATATGCCGGTGGTCAAAGACCTGATCCCCGATCTGACCCACTTCTACGCCCAGCACGCCTCGATCCAGCCTTGGCTGGAAACCGAGACGCCTGAGCCGCGCAAGGAGTGGAAACAGTCGATCGACGACCGCGCCAAGCTCGATGGCCTCTATGAGTGCATCATGTGCGCCTGCTGCTCGACTTCCTGCCCCAGCTACTGGTGGAACGGCGACCGCTACCTTGGGCCAGCCGCCTTGCTGCACGCCTACCGCTGGATCATCGACAGCCGGGATGAGGCCACGGGCGAGCGACTGGACGACCTCGAAGACCCGTTCAAGCTCTACCGTTGCCACACGATCATGAACTGCGCCAAGACCTGCCCCAAGGGGCTGAACCCGGCAGCGGCGATTGCCAATATCAAGAAACTGATGGTCGAACGGACCGTCTAAAGACAACAGGGCCCGGCCAAGCGCCGGGCCTTTGGTTATCTTATGATCCTGCCCTTCATCATCGTTATCGTCTTTGTGATCGTGCTGATCTTTGCCCGCCGCAATGCGCCCACACGCGATTGCCGCTGGCGCGAAGACCGGACCGGCGACAAGGGCGCTTTGCGCAAATACCACTGCGTGGCCTGCGGGGCCGAAGCCTACCGCAGCGAAGGCCCGCCGGATCGCTGCCTCAAAGGGCTCGACACGCCGCGCCTGTGACATTGCCTTTGCCGTGAACTCGCCGCACACTCCTTTCAAAAGGGGAGAGGCGCGATGGGCAGTGAGACTTTCAACGCAGATGTGATCGTGGTCGGCGCAGGCTTGGCTGGCATGGTGGCCGCTCACGAAGCGGTGCTGCGCGGGCGCCGGGTTCTGCTGCTGGATCAGGAAGGGCCACAAAGCCTTGGCGGACAGGCGTTCTGGTCGCTTGGCGGGCTCTTCATGGTCGACACGCCCGAGCAGCGCCGCATGGGCATCCGCGACAGCGCGGAACTGGCTTATCGCGATTGGATGGGGTCCGCGCAATTCGACCGACCCGAAGACGCCAATCCCCGTGCGCTGGCAGCGGGTTTCCTCGAATGGGCCGCGGGCGACATGCGCAACTGGCTCCAAGGTTTCGGCATGCGCTGGTTCCCGGTCGTCGGCTGGGCCGAACGCGGTGGGGCAGGGGCAGAGGGCCACGGCAACTCCGTCCCGCGCTTCCACATCACATGGGGCACCGGTACCGGCGTCGTCGCCCCCTTTGCGCGGCTCATGCAGGAACATGCGGCCGCGGGCAAGCTGCGCCTTGCCTTCCGCCACCGGGTCACGCGGCTGAACGTGACCAATGGCGCCGTGACGGGCGTCGCGGGGGATGTCCTGGACGACAGCAGCGCCCCACGCGGCCACAGCACCTCGCGCTCCATCAAGGCCGATTTCGAACACAGCGCCGAAGCGGTGATCCTCACCACCGGCGGCATCGGCGCGAACCATGATTTGGTGCGAAAACACTGGCCAACCGACCGCCTCGGCCTCGCGCCGCGCCAGATGGTCAGCGGCGTGCCCGACTACGTCGATGGCAAAATGCACGCCATCGCCGCAAAAGCCGGGGCAGGGCTGATCAACGAAGACCGCATGTGGCACTATTGCGAAGGCGTCCAGAACTGGGACCCGATCTGGCCAAACCACGGCATCCGCATCCTGCCCGGCCCCTCGTCGATGTGGTTCGACGCCGCGGGCAACCGGATGGAGGCCCCCTGCCTGCCCGGTTTCGACACGCTCTCAACCCTGCGCCGCATCCTGCAAGCGGGTGAGCACAGCTGGTTCATCCTCACACAAAAGATCATCGAAAAAGAATTCGCCCTCTCGGGCTCTGAACAGAACCCCGACCTCACCTCTGGCAGCTGGCGCGAGGTGCTCAAAGCCCGCCTCGGCAAAGGCGCCACCGCCGCAGTAGAGGCATTCAAGGACAAGGGCGCAGACTTTATCGTCGCTGACGACCTCGACACCCTCGTCACCCGGATGAACGCGCTCACCCCCGACGCGCCCGTCCGCCCTGACCTCATCCGCGCCCAGATCGAAGCCCGCGACGGTCAACTGGACAACCCCTTTGCAAAAGATGCCCAGATCACCGCAATCCGCGGAGCCCGCGCCTACCGCGGCGACCGGCTGATCCGGACTGCCAAACCTCACGCTATCCTCGACCCTGCCAACGGCCCGCTGATCGCCGTGCGCCTCAACATCCTCACCCGGAAATCCCTCGGCGGGCTGCACAGCGATCTCCAAGGCCGCGTGCTCACCCCCGAAGGCACGGTCCTGCCCGGCCTCTTCGCCGCCGGGGAGGTCTGCGGCTTTGGCGGCGGCGGCTACCACGGCTACAACGCCCTCGAAGGCACCTTTCTGGGCGGCTGCCTCTACTCCGGGCGCCTCGCCGGTCAAAACGCCTGATACCAGCCCCACAAAAGCAAAAGGCGCGACCCCCGCCGCGCCTCTTCATCCTTTTTCAAATACCGTCCGCACTCTCAGCGGACGCGACGGTCAGGCAAAGGCCGCTTCCAGCGCAATCTCAACCATATCACCAAAGCTTTTCTCCCGGTCTTCCGACGGCAGCGCCTCACCGGTCTGCAAATGGTCGCTCACGGTCAAGACCGCCAGTGCCCGGCGCTTGTGCCGCGCGGCCAGCGTGTAAAGCTCCGCCGCTTCCATCTCGACACCCAGAATACCGTGGCGCACCATCTGCTCGTCCAGATCGG
This sequence comes from Sulfitobacter sp. OXR-159, assembly GCF_034377145.1. Taxonomy (NCBI): domain Bacteria; kingdom Pseudomonadati; phylum Pseudomonadota; class Alphaproteobacteria; order Rhodobacterales; family Roseobacteraceae; genus Sulfitobacter; species Sulfitobacter sp. OXR-159. Next base: position 2,675,776 of record NZ_CP139707.1, on the reverse strand, counting down.
GGCGTTCGGCATAAAAGACGTCCGAAGAATAGATCCCGCCGACATGGGTTTTCGCCTCCAGCTTCTCGGCCGCTTGCACGGCGGCACGCAGCAGGCCCCAATCGGCGCAGGGGGCGTAGTTTAATTCGCGGAAAATACCGGAGGAGGGCGAGGTGATGGTGCTGGCGGTCATCGCGATGATAACATCGCGAATGCCGACATGGCTCTGCATCCCCCCACAAGAGCCGATGCGAATCAGAGTTTGCGCGCCATATTCCGTCATCAGCTCATTGGCGTAGATCGACAGCGAGGGCATGCCCATGCCGGAGCCTTGGATTGTGACGCGGTTGCCGCGCCATGTGCCGGTGAAGCCCAGCATGCCGCGCACTTCGTTGACCAGTTCGGCCCCTTCCAAAAAGGTCTCTGCCGCCCATTTCGCGCGGTAGGGGTCGCCGGGCATCAATACGGTTTCGGCGATATCGCCGGGTTTCGCGCCAATATGGACGGTCATCTCTGTCTCCTGATGTTTGCCGCATTTTGCCTGCCCGAAGCGGGCTTCACAAGGGCCGCGATGGGGGAGGGGGCGTGACGTAAAGCGGACAGGGGCGCGGCAATTGGGACGGTTGCCCAATTCACATTTCCGTCAAAAATAAAAAGGGCGCCGGTGAATTTCCATTCACGCGGCGCCAAATTCCCGTAATTCGGGAAATGGTTAAATCCGCATCGTTTCCGGATCGGCACCATTCTCTACTTGGGCGCGAAACCAATTCGGCTGACGGCCCTTTCCGGTCCAAGTCTGGGACGGGTCTTCGGGGTTGGAAAACTGCGGTTTCGATTTCGGGCCCGCAGCCGCTTTGCGCGGTTTCTTTGCCTTTTTGGGCGCGGGCTGTTCATCAGCTAACTCATTCAGGGAAAAGCCATATTCCGCCGCTGCCTTTTCGGCCGCCTTGCGTGCCGCCCGGCGTTCGCGGGCCTGCGCGGCCTGCAATGCCTTTTTGACATCCGACAGAAGTTTCTCCAATTCCTTGCGGCTCATGGATTTCAGGTCTTTTTCCATATCTGATATTTCCTTTCCAGATTGTGCTGGTACGGGGAATTATAGAGCCAATTGATTAATTGCACGTTGTATTTTGTGTCAGCCTATTCTGCGGCCACCGCTTTGGGGTCGGCAAGCGCAATGATATCTTTCATGATCACGTTCAATTCAAAATCTTTCGGGGTATAGACCTGCGCCACTCCGGCTGCGCGCAAACGGGTTGCGTCAGCCTCGGGAATGATACCGCCGACGATGACCGGGATATGGGTCAACCCTGCCTCGGCCATGCGCTGCATCAGGTCTTCGACCAATGGCACATGCGAGCCTGAGAGGATCGACAAGCCGACCACATGGGCGGCTTCCGTTTGCGCAGCTTCCACGATTTCCGCGGGCGTCAGGCGGATGCCTTCATAGCTGATGTCCATGCCGCAATCGCGGGCGCGGACGGCGATCTGCTCTGCCCCGTTCGAATGGCCGTCGAGCCCCGGTTTGCCGACGAGGAATTTCAGCCTGCGGCCCAGTTTATCGCTGACCGCATCCACCGCGTCGCGCAGATCGTCCAGTCCTTCGGTCTTGTTGGACTGACCTGCGGAAACCCCTGTCGGGCCACGATATTCCCCGTGAACGGCACGCATCTGCGCGGCCCATTCGCCGGTGGTGACGCCCGCCTTAGCGGCGGCGATGGAGGCGGGCATGATATTGTCGCCCGCGCTGGCGGCGGCACGTAGGTCGGCCAATGCTTGTTTGACGGCGGCGTCGTCGCGTGCGCTGCGCCATGCGTCGAGCCGGGAGAGTTGGTCGGCTTCGGCACCGGGGTCTGATTGCATGATATCGCCCGCCCCGGTCATCAACGGCGAGGGCGCGCCTTGTTGCCATTTGTTCACACCGACGACGACTGTTTCGCCGCTTTCGATGCGGCGCAGCCGGTCGGCGTTGCTTTCGACCAAGCGGCCCTTCATGTAATCGATCGCGGAAATCGCACCGCCCATACCGTCGAGATTTGCCAATTCAGCGCGCGCGCCTTCTTTGAGCAATTCGACCTTGGCATCGACTGCCGGATTGCCGTCGAAAAGATCGTCGAATTCCAGAAGGTCGGTTTCATGGGCCATGATCTGCTGCATCCGCATCGACCATTGTTGGTCCCACGGGCGGGGCAGGCCGAGGGCTTCGTTCCATGCGGGCAATTGCACAGCACGGGCGCGGGCCTTTTTCGACAGGGTCACGGCGAGCATTTCGATGAGGATACGGTAGACGTTATTCTCGGGCTGTTGTTCGGTCAGACCCAATGAATTGACCTGAACCCCATAGCGGAAACGACGGAATTTGGGGTCTTCGACCCCATAGCGGTCGCGGCAAATCTCATCCCAAAGGTCTACAAAGGCGCGCATTTTGCACATCTCGGTGACGAAACGGATGCCCGCGTTCACGAAGAAGGAAATGCGACCCACCAATTTCGGAAAATCCTCTGCCGGGACGCGCGGTTTCAGCGCGTCGAGCACGGCGGTGGCAGTGGCAAGTGCAAAGGCCAATTCCTGTTCCGGCGTCGCACCTGCTTCTTGCAGGTGGTAGGAACAGACGTTCATCGGGTTCCATTTCGGCACGTTGGTATAGCAGTATTCGGCCACATCCGCGATCATCTTGAGCGAGGGCGCAGGCGGGCAGATATAGGTGCCACGGCTGAGATATTCCTTGATCAGATCGTTTTGCACCGTGCCTTGCAGGGCGGAAATATCCGCGCCCTGGTCTTCGGCCACGGCGATATAGAGCGACAGCAGCCAAGGGGCCGTCGCGTTGATCGTCATGGAAGTGTTCATCTGTTCAAGCGGGATGCCATCGAAAAGCGCGCGCATGTCACCGAGGTGATTCACCGGCACGCCGACCTTCCCAACCTCGCCACGGCTGAGCACATGGTCGCTGTCATAGCCGGTCTGGGTGGGCAGGTCGAAAGCCACGGAAAGCCCGGTTTGCCCGCGCTCCAAATTCGAGCGATAGAGCGCGTTGGACGCGGCGGCGGTAGAATGGCCCGCATAGGTGCGAATGAGCCAGGGGCGGTCTTTCTGCTGTTGGGTCATTTTGGCCTCTTGAATCTGAATGGCAATAAAGTTGCGTCATGACGTTGATAGGGGAAATAATATGCCTCTGTCAATTCGCTGCGTTGCGGCATTGCGCGCGCCCGGCCGGTGGGCGGAAACCAGATAATTATTGTTCTCTCGCCTGCGCGCTGTAAGGGTTAAGCCATGACGCAGACTGTGCAATTGCCCCTTTGGCTGTTCATCCTCATCGTGGTTTTCGCAGCCGTCACGGCGCTGAGCCATTTTCTGCTGCCTTCGGTGCGTTGGTTCTTTCGCAGACGGCTGGAACGGGCAGTGGAGCGGCTGAACAAGCGGCTGACCCGGCCCATCGAGCCCTTCAAGCTGGCCCGGCGGCACGACATGATCCAACGGCTGATCTATGATCCGGAGGTCAGCCAAGAGATCGTGAACTACGCCCGCAGCAATGGCGTGCCCGAGAACGTCGCCTTTCAAAAGGCCCGCGAATATGCGCGCGAGATCGTGCCGCGGTTTTCCGCCTTTGCCTACTTCAGCTTGGGCATCCGGCTGGCGCGGTTGTTGACCAACACGGTCTACCGGGTCGAGACGGCCTCGAGCAACGAGTCGACATTCGCCGCGCTGCCGCGTGATGCGACGGTGGTTTTCATCATGAACCACCGGTCGAACATGGATTACATGCTGGTGACCTACCTCGCCGCGCGGTCTTCGGCGCTGAGCTATGCGGTGGGTGAATGGGCGCGGGTTTGGCCGCTGAGCATGCTGATCCGCTCCATGGGCGCCTACTTTATCCGGCGCCGTTCGCGCGGGGCGCTCTATCGCAAGGTCTTGGCGCGCTACGTGCAGATGGCCACGACGGGCGGGGTGACGCAGGCGTTCTATCCCGAGGGGGGGCTGAGCCTCACCGGGGCTTTGCAGCCGCCAAAGGTGGGCTTGCTGTCTTATGTGGTGGAGGGGTTCGACCCCGAAGGGGAGCGTGACATCATCTTTGTGCCCGTGGCGATTAACTATGACCGGATCTTGGAAGATCGGGTGTTGATCGCTGCCGGCGAGCGGGGCGACCGGCGTTTTGGCGCGCGGATCACGGTGGTGGTGGGCTTCGTGCTGCGCAAGATTTGGCGGCGGATGCGCGGGCGGGACACGCGCTTTGGCACGGCGGCGGTGACCTTTGGTGATCCGCTTTCCCTGCGCCGCACGGGGGGGGATGTGCCGGTCACGGATCTGTCGGAGATGCTGATGGACCGGATCGCGCAGGCCATGCCCGTGTTGACCGTACCGCTGATCGCCCGGGTGATGCTGCAGGCGAAAGGGCCGCTGAGCGAGGCGGAATTGCTGGCGAAAGTGGCCGCCACGCTTGAACAGATGCCGCTGCGCAACCGCGTGCCCAAGCCCGACGTACTGCCGGACCGCGTCGCCCGTGCCACGGCCCGCCTTAAGAAACGTGGCGTCATTTCCGAAGACGCGCAGGGGCTGCAAATCGTGCGGGGGCAGGAGCCTGTTTTGGCCTTTTACGCTAATTCTGTCGTGCATTTTCCGAGCGAAGATGCTGCACCTGCGGCGGAAATTGCTGCAACTGCTGGGTCATAAAATTACAAAAGTAGAGCGGCAGGGGTTGCAATGTTGCGCGGCGGGTCATATCCCAAAGGGGAGCCGCCGCGATTCTGCAGTGCGGCACAGACCTTGTAGACACCGATCACCGGCAGGAGGCCCACATGGCACTGGATACGAAACACGCCGACTATGACGCCCCGCAAAAAGACCTGTATGAAGTGGGTGAAATGCCCCCGATGGGTCATGTCCCGAAACAGATGTATGCTTGGGCCATCCGCCGCGAGCGGCACGGCGACCCGGATAGCGCAATGCTGCAGGAAGTCGTCGATGTGCCCCAGCTCGACAGTCAGGACGTGCTGGTCTTGGTCATGGCGGCGGGCATCAACTACAACGGTGTCTGGGCCGCGCGCGGCGTGCCGATCAGCCCCTTTGATGGCCATGGTGAGCCCTATCACATCGCAGGTTCCGACGCCTCTGGCATCGTCTGGGCGGTGGGCGACAAGGTGACCCGCTGGAAAGTCGGCGACGAGGTTGTGATCCACTGCAACCAAGACGATGGCGACGATGAGGAATGCAACGGCGGCGACCCGATGTATTCGTCCAGCCAGCGCATCTGGGGCTATGAGACGCCCGATGGGTCGTTCTCTCAGTTCACCCGCGTGCAGAGCCAGCAGCTTATGCCGCGCCCCAAGCACCTGACATGGGAAGAGAGTGCATGCTACACGCTGACGCTGGCCACCGCCTACCGGATGCTTTTCGGCCACGAGCCGCATGACCTGAAGCCCGGCCAGAACGTGCTGGTCTGGGGTGCGTCGGGTGGCCTTGGCTCCTATGCGATCCAGCTCATCAACACCGCGGGCGCCAATGCAATTGGCGTGATCTCGGACGAGAGCAAGCGGCAGTTCGTGATGGATCTGGGCGCCAAGGGCGTGTTGAACCGCAAGGACTTCAACTGCTGGGGCCAGCTGCCCACGGTGAACACGCCGGAATATAACGAGTGGTTCAAAGAGGCCCGCAAGTTCGGCAAGGCGATCTGGGACATCACCGGCAAGGGCGTGAACGTCGACATGGTGTTCGAACACCCCGGCGAGGCGACTTTCCCAGTTTCGACCTTCGTGGTCAAAAAGGGCGGTATGGTGGTGATCTGTGCCGGGACAAGCGGATTCAACCTGACCTTCGACGTGCGCTATATGTGGATGCACCAGAAGCGTTTGCAGGGCAGCCACTTTGCCCATCTGAAACAGGCGAGCGCGGCGAATAAGTTGATGATGGAACGCCGCCTTGATCCCTGCATGTCCGAAGTCTTTAGCTGGGCCGATCTGCCCGAGGCGCATATGAAGATGATGCGAAATGAGCATAAGCCGGGCAATATGTCGGTGCTGGTGCAGGCCCCCACGACCGGGCTGCGCACACTCGAAGACACGGTGATGGCGCGCGACTGAGCGAGACCGATAGGCTGAGGTAAGATCCCCCCGTGGCCCCGGCCGCGGGGGTTTTCGTTTGCCCGCAACCAGAACAAGGCCTTACCGCAGCCAACCCCGCCATTTATGGGGGGACGAAAAGCGCGGATGGTGCGAAATCGTGCACATGCTATGGTTGTATTAATCTGCCATTAACCAAAGCTGGGCGACCCTCATGCAAGATGATTGGATATTGGACGTATTGGCCGATCTCAGGGCTTTTGCCATGGCGAACCAACTGCCGCGCACGGCGGAACAGTTGGACGACGCGGCGCTGATCGCTCTGGCCGAGATGTCCTTGCAACGCGAAAGGGCCATAGGCCGGACGCATGAGGATAGAGCCGCATCTGGAACAAATTTGGGAAAGGCTGGCACAGGCTGACGGCCAACCCGATCTTGGCCAAGCCTGCGAAGACCTGCGCGATCACTACGGCATTTTGCATGTGGTCTATCACTGGGTCGACACGGCGGGCGTGCAATATGGCTGCGGCACCTATGGGCCGCTCTGGTCCGAACGCTATCAGGCGCACAACTACCTCCGCATCGATCCGGTTGTCGCGGGCTGTTATCGCCGGTTTGAGCCGGTGGACTGGAAAGACCTCGATTGGTCCTCCCGCGCGGCGCGGCAGTTCCACCGGGATGCCTTGGACCACGGGGTCGGCAATCAAGGATTCTCGGTCCCGATCCGGGGGCCGCATGGGCAATTTGCGCTGTTTACCACGAACCATAGTTGCACGGATGGGGTCTGGGCCGCCTTCACCGCGCGGCACCGGCGAGATCTGATCTGGGCGGCGCATTGCTTTAACGAAAAAGCGCTGGCACTGGCCCCGGACCGCGCGCCCTGCGCAGTGCAGGCGCTGTCCCCGCGTGAGGTGGACGCGATGACGCTGCTGGCGGTGGGCTATAGCCGCGCGCAGGTGGCCGACCAGTTGTCGATCTCGGAACACACGCTGCGGGCCTATGTAGAAAGCGCGCGGTTCAAACTGGGCGCATCGAACACGACCCATGCCGTCGCACGCGCGCTCAGCCGGGGGCTGATCGTCGTTTGAGCCGGATAATTCGCGTGAATCGCGGGCGGTCAGGGCAAAGCGATCTGGCCCCCGGCGCGGGGCTCAATTAGGGTCGCCCAATGACATCTACTGCGCTCACCTACTCCGAAGACCAAGCCGCCGCCCATGACAAGGTGGCCGAGATGCTGCGCTCTGCGGGCATTGATCTGGACGATTCATTGCTGATGCCGCCTGCGGGCGGGCCGGATCAGGTGATGGCGGTGACCGGCAAGGCCGGATCGGGCAAAACGCTGCTGCTGGCCGAGCTTTATCGTGCCTTGGAAGCGGCGGGCGTCGACATCGTCTCGGGCGATTACGAATCGCGCAAGAAACGCGAGAAACGCACGCTGGCGATCCTTGCGCCGACCAATAAAGCGGCCAGCGTTTTGCGTCTGCGCGGCGTGCCTGCGACGACGATCCACCGTATTCTCTATACGCCGGTTTACCACCCCGAATACGAGCGCATCGCGGAATGGCTGACCGGGAACGGCGAAAAGCCGGACATCGAAGGGCTAAGTGAAGTCGCGCTCGACCGGGCCGCGGCGTTTTTCGCGAACAACAAATCTGTGCCCGGGGCGCTGGCGGCAGCAGGGCTGCGTGGCAGTGATTTTATCACCGGGTGGAAACGCCGGGAAGAGCCGCTCGACATTGGCTTTGTCGACGAAAGCTCGATGCTGGATGACAAACAATTCGAAGACCTGAAAGAGATTTTCCCGACGCTGCTTCTGTTCGGCGATCCGGCGCAGCTCGCGCCGGTGGGGCAATCAGGCACGATGGTGTTTGAGAAGCTGCCCGAAAAGCGGGTGCTGAACCTCAACCGCATTCACAGGCAAGAGGCCGATAACCCGATCCTCGATATCGCCCATGCGCTGGCCGATCCGCAGCTTGAGTTTCACGACTTTGAGCGGATGATCGAAGACGCGGCGCGCAAAGATGATCGCGTGGTCTGGGGGCAGCGGGTTGAGGTTGATCTGATGGCCCGTAGCCCGGTTCTGGTCTGGCGGAATGCCACGCGCATTCGGCTGATCAATGCCTTCCGCGCCGTGCATGGCGCCCCCGAAGATGCGCTGCTGGCAGGCGAGCCGCTGATCTGCGACGGGATTGAACTGCCGCTCAAGCACCGCAAGAAACGCCTCGACCTAGAAGCGCGCGGCCTGATTAAAGGCGCGCAGGTGGTCTATCTGGGCGAGGGGCGCAAGCCGGGGTTCAGTCGGTTGCACGTCATCGGTGCCGAAGACCCGCAGGTAAGTGCGGCGTCGATCGTGAAAATCGAAAAACCGGATGAGGAAGAGCCCTTTATTCCCTTCGCCGCGCGTATGGGGGCCACGTTTCTGCACGGCGCTGCTGTGACGATCCACAAGGCGCAGGGCAGCCAGTGGGAGAACGTGCAGGTCTTTGCGCCCGATCTTTATGCGGCCGCGCGGATGGGGCGCTCTGAGGCCGGGCAACCGCTGTGGAAACGGCTGGCCTATGTGGCTATCACCCGCGCGCAGGAGCGGTTGATCTGGGTGGTGCGAAATCGGCTTAGCAAACCATCCGGCCCGCTGCGCGTGGATGACCTGCGCGCCGCCCCGGCAGCCGCGCTGACGCTTAAGGCGACCGAGGATGGCGCGGCTTAGCGGCGCAGCAGCCCAAAGACGGCAGAGGCGCCCCAGCCCGCGGTAATGGCGATAAAGAGCGACAGCAGCCCGTAGATAAACGCCTGCTCATGGGCGAGGTTGAACAGCCACCGCTCCATCCCGACCTTGCGCACGTCAATCACCGTTTCATATTGCGCCACCACATCGCCGCCACGGGTCAGGAAAATCCGGGTGTCATAGGCGCCTTCGGTGAGCGAGGCAGGCAGCGCAACGGCGGCGCGGAAGAGGGTCTGTTCATCGACCTTCACGCCGTCTTCGATGACTTGGTAAAGGTTGGCATCCTTGCGCACGCGGATCAGCGCATCGGTGAACTGGGTCGGGTCCGCGATCTCCATCGGCGCGCCGACAGAGCGGATGGCGCGGGGGATGGAAATGCGGTGGCGCAGGTCTTCGATGCGTTTGAGCACTTCGGACAGCGGGCCAGAGGTGACCACGGCATAGAAACTCGGCGCGCGGTCGACCTCAACCGCGTCGGTGTTGACCCAGATGCCAAAGCGCCGTTCCTTGCGCCGCACCATGATCGGGGTCGAGGGGCCAGAGACGGTCACGACCACCTCAAGCGGCGCGCCCTCAGGGATTGGCGTTTCACGTTTGACAGCGCCGTAAACGAGGATTTCGGACCCGTCGAAATTGGTGGTGATGGAGACTTCGGCTTGGCTGAGGCCCAGCACGATCTCCTCTTCCGCCGCGGCGGTGAGCGCGGTGAACATCAGGCCAGCGAATGCGAGAATTGCGCGGATCATTCTGCCGCCACCGGGCTGAGGGAATAAAGCTCGGACGGCTCCAGCAGCAGATCAAGCGCCAGCTTGCCGCAGACCGCGAGAACCAGCACCGCCAGCAAAATACGCAGCTGTTCGGCCTGCATACGCACGCCGATCCGCGTGCCAACCTGTGCACCCAGCACCCCGCCGACCAGCAAGAGCACCGCCAGCACGATGTCGACCGTCTGGTTGGTGGTGGCGTGCAGCATGGTGGTGAAACCGGTCACGAAAATGATCTGCAACAGCGAGGTGCCGATCACCACTTTGGTGGGCATGCCAAGCAGGTAGATCATCGCGGGCACCATGATGAACCCGCCGCCGACGCCCATGATGGCCGAGAGCATCCCAACCGCCGCGCCGACAAGCACCGGGGGGATCACCGAGATATAAAGCCCCGATACCCGAAACCGCATTTTGATTGGCAGGCCGTGGACCCAGTAGTGTTTCTTGCGCTGCACGCGCCCGCCCTTGCGGGTGCGGCGGATCGCGCGGAGCGATTCAAAGAACATCAGCCCGCCGATGATGCCCAGAAAGATCACATAGCAAAGGGTCACCAGCAGATCGACCTGACCCAGCGATTTCAGGTAGTTAAAGATGAACATGCCGATGCCCGAGCCGACAAGACCCCCGGCCAGCAGGACCCAGCCCATTCGGAAATCCACCGTGCGCCGTTTGAGGTGCGCCAGCAGGGCCGAAAAAGACGACGCGACGATCTGGTTGGTCGAGGTGGCCACAGCCACGGCGGGGGGGATGCCAACAAAGAACAACAGCGGCGTGATCAAAAACCCGCCGCCGACGCCAAACATGCCCGATAAGATGCCCACGATTCCGCCCAGTCCCAGAAGGAGGAAGGCGTTAACCGATACCTCGGCGATGGGCAGGTAGATTTGCATGACGTTTCCTAGCCTCTAACGGCCGCGCTTTTCAACATAGCTTGCCGCGACAAGGCGACCACTGAGATAGGTTGCGCCGATCCGGCCCTCGGGTGCAAGGGCCGGAGGGGGATGTCAGCGTTCTTTCACATAGGGTTCGCCGCCCGCGCGGGGCGGGATCGCCTTGCCGACGAAGCCCGCGAGGATCACCACAGTCATCAGATAGGGCAGCGCGCCCAGAAGTTGGCCCTGCACCTTGATGCCGATGACCGACTGGATCACATCAGGCCGCGTCTCTAGCGCCCCGAAAAGGCCAAAGAGCAGCGTGGCCCAGAGCGCGTACCATGGGCGCCACTTGGCAAAGATCAGCGCGGCCAGCGCGATAAAGCCACGGCCTGCCGACATGTCTTTGACGAAGCCCGCCTGCAGCGCGGTGCTGAGGTAGGCCCCAGCCACGCCACAGAGCAGCCCGGCGATGGCCACGGCGGCATAGCGCAGACCGACGACCGAGACGCCAGCGGTGTCCACGGCGGCAGGATTTTCGCCAACCGCCCGCAGGCGCAGGCCGAAACGGGTGCGGAACAGAATCCACCATGTCAGCGGCACGGCGAGGAAGGCGGCATAGACAAGAATCGAATGGCCCGAGATCAGCTCTTCGTAGAAGGGGCCGATGATTGGCACATCGGCCATGGCATCAGCGAAGGGCAGGGTGATCGGCTCGAACCGTGCGCCGCCAAAGAGCGAGGGTGTGCGGCCGCCTTGGGCGAACCAGTCTTGGGCAATCAGCACCGTCATGCCCGCGGCGAGAAAGTTGATCGCCACGCCGGAGATCAGCTGGTTGCCGCGGAAGGTGATCGAGGCCAGCCCGTGGACAGCGCTGAGTGCCAGCGAAGAGGCGATGCCCGCCGCAAGGCCAAGCCAGACCGACCCGGTGAGCGATGCCACCGCGGCGGAAAAGAACGCCGCCGCCAGCATCTTGCCCTCAAGCCCGATATCAAAGACGCCCGCGCGTTCGGAGAAAAGACCGGCAAGACAGGCCAGAAGCAGCGGCGTGGCCAGCCGAACGGTGCTGTCGAGCAATTGGATGAGCGTGATATAGTCCATAGGTCAGACCCGCTTTCTCAGGGGGGTATAAGGGCTCATTCCGCGCTCTCCGACTGGGCGCTACGGGGGCCGGGTTTGGGCTCGCTGTCAGCGGAATTGGCGGGGAGGCCGGGGCGGCGGAACATCAGGAAAAGACGCTCCAGCGGCATCCGCACCATATTGTCGAGCGCGCCGGTAAAGAGGATCACCAGCGCTTGGATCACGACGATCAATTCGCGCGGGATCGAGGTCCAGAGGGCCAGTTCCGCGCCGCCTTGGTAGAGGAAACCAAAGAGCAGCGCTGCAAAGAAGACGCCAACCGGGTGGCTGCGGCCCATCAGCGCCACGGCGATGCCGATAAAGCCTGCGCCTTCGGTCGCGTTCAGCACCAGACGTTCGCTTTCGCCCATGACGTTGTTGATCGCCATCAGCCCCGCCAGCGCGCCCGAGATGATCATCGTGACCATGGTGATGCGCACGGGCGAGATGCCCGCGTATTTGGCGGCAGGTTGCGAATGGCCATAGGCGCGGATTTCATACCCCAAACGGGTGCGCCAGATCAGCAGCCAGACCACGATACAGGCCGCCGTGGCGACGAGCAGTGAGACGTTGGCGGGGGCGGACTTGGAAAAGGCAATGCCAAGCGGGGCCAACAATTCATGCAGCGTGGGCAGATGCACGGCCTCGGGAAAGCGCGCGCTGGCCGGGTCCATGCTGCCGGGCGGGCGCATGACGTTGACCAACACATAGTTCAGCAAGGCGGCGGCGATAAAGTTGAACATGATCGTCGTGATCACGACGTGGCTGCCGCGTTTGGCTTGCAACCAGCCGGGGATCGCGGCCCAGATCGCGCCCAAAAGCCCGGCCATCACACCGCAGCCGATCAGCGCCAGCGTCCAATGCGGCCAAGGGATATAGAGCGCGGCAATGGCGACGCCCAAACCGCCCAGCATCGCCTGACCTTCGCCCCCGATGTTGAACAGCCGCGCGTGAAAGGCCACGGCAACGGCAAGCCCGGTGAAGATGAAGTTGGTGGCGTAGTACAGCGTGTAGCCCCAGCCATAGGTCGAGCCGAGCGCGCCTTTGACCATCAGTGTCACGGCGGCAATCGGGTCTTCACCGATGGCAAGGATCACCAGCGCCGAGAGCAGGGCGGCCAGCAACAAAGAGATCAGCGGCACGAGGATCACCTCGGCCCATTTTGGCATCACGTCCATCTCAGACCTCCTTGCTGGCGTCGCCGCCGGCGCGGGCGAGATTGGCTTCGACCTCGGCCACGCTGTGTTCGTTTTCGGTGTCGGTGATGCCAGCCATGAGCAGCCCCAGTTCTTTCTCATCGGTCTGGTCGGCGGCGCGTTCGCCCATGATCTGCCCATCGAACATCACCGCGATGCGGTCCGACAGGGCAAGGATTTCTTCGAGTTCGACCGAGACCAGCAGGATCGCCTTGCCCTGATCGCGCAGGGCGATGATCTGCTCGTGGATGAACTCAATCGCGCCAATGTCGACGCCGCGTGTGGGCTGGCCGATCAGCAGCAAGTCGGGATTGCGCTCGATCTCGCGGGCCAGAACGATCTTTTGCTGGTTCCCGCCGGAAAAGTTTTTGGCTGCCAGCGTCGGGTCGGGCGGGCGCACGTCGAAGCGTTCCATCTTGTCTTCGGCATCGGCGCGGATCGCGGCGTGGTCCATCAGGAGCCCGCTGTTGAAGCGGTCGTCGTGGTGGTAGCCGAAGACGTTGTTTTCCCACGCCTGAAAATCCATGATCAGACCTTCGCGCTGGCGGTCTTCGGGCACATGGGCCACGCCGCGGGCGCGGCGCGATTGGCCGTCGGATTTCTTGCCCGAAAGGTCCAGCGGCGTGCCGTTTAGCGTGACGCTGCCGGTGCCATCGGCATAGCCGCCCAGCACTTCGAGAAGTTCGGATTGGCCGTTGCCCGCAACACCCGCAAGGCCCAGCACTTCGCCCGCGCGGATCTGCAGGTCGATGCCGCGCAGACGCTCGACGCCCTTGTCGTCAACCACGCGCAGACCTTTGACATCAATGATCACATCGCCCGGTGTGGCAGGCTTTTTATTCACGCGGAGCAATACCTTACGCCCGACCATCAGCTCGGCCAGTTCCGGCGGCGAGGTCTCGGCGGTTTTCACGGTCGCGGTCATCTTGCCCCGGCGCATGACCGACACGGTGTCGGTGATCTCCATGATCTCGCGCAGTTTGTGCGTGATGAGGATGATGGTTTTACCCTCAGAGCGCAGGCGCCCGAGGATGCGGAACAGCTGGTCGGCCTCGGCAGGGGTCAGCACGCCGGTCGGCTCGTCCAAGATCAGAATATCGGCCTGCCGGTAGAGCGCCTTGAGGATTTCCACGCGCTGCTGCATGCCGACGCCGATGTCCTGCACCAGCGCGTCGGGATCGACGTTGAGGCCGTAGTCCTCAGACAGGCTGATCAGCGTTTTGCGGGCTTTGGAGAGCGAGGGCTTCAGCAGTCGGCCATCTTCGGCGCCCAGAATGATGTTTTCCAGAACGGTAAAATTCTCGACCAGCTTGAAATGCTGGAACACCATGCCGATGCCCGCCGCAATGGCGGCCTGGCTGTCGGGAATCTCGGTCTTTTTGCCACTGATGAAGATCTCACCCGCGTCGGCTTTGTAGAAGCCATAGAGGATCGACATCAGCGTTGACTTGCCCGCGCCGTTTTCGCCGATAATTCCGTGGATCGTACCGGGCATCACGCGGATCGAGATGTCTTTGTTAGCCTGCACAGGGCCGAAGGCTTTGGAGATGCCTTTGAGTTCGATCGCTGGCGCGGTGCCGGTAGCGGGGGCAATGCCGGTAGCGGGGGCGGTATCGGTCATATCAAAAGGTCCTGCGGGCGTGGCGGCCCTTGATCTGGGAATGAGCCATCTTTGTCCGTGTCACGCTGTCATGTTCGGAAAGGGCCGCGCCGGTGGAACGGCGCGGCCCTTGTGGTCATTTTGGTTAATCTAAGTTCAGAAGTCCAGCGCCGGGCAGCTGTCATTCTCGTAGTAGGAAACCACTTTGATCTCACCGTCGATGATCTTCTGGCGCGCTTCGTCTACGGCAGCCTTCATTTCTTCGGTCACGAGATCGGCGTTATGCTCGTCCATGGCGACGCCGACACCTTCTTCGGCAAGGCCGAGGGTCACGACTTCGCCAACTTCGAGGTCTTCGCCCGCCATCATCGCGTCATAGACCGCGACATCGACACGTTTCAGCATCGAGGTCAGAACTTTGCCCGGGTGCAGGTGGTTTTGGTTGCTGTCCACGCCGATCGACAGGATGCCTTCGTCGGCGGCGGTTTGCAGCACGCCCACGCCGGTGCCGCCTGCTGCGGCGTATACCACGTCAGCGCCTTGGTTGATCTGGGCTTTGGTGATCTCAGACCCCTTTACCGGGTCATTCCAAGCGGCGGGGGTTGTGCCCGTCATGTTGGCGATCACTTTGGCATCGGGGTTGGTCGCCATAACGCCTTGGGCATAGCCGCAGCCAAAGTGGCGGATCAGCGGCACGTCCATGCCACCGACAAAGCCGACGGTATTCGATTTGGAGGCCATCGCGGCCATCACGCCAACGAGGTAGGACCCCTCATGCTCAGCAAAGCTGACCTGACGGACGTTGGGCAGGTCGAGCCAGTTCACGTCGACCACGGCGAATTTCGTGTCTGGGTAGTCAGGCGCGACGGTCGAGAGCGGATCGGCCATGGCAAAACCCATGGTGATGATCGGGTTGGCACCGGATTCGGCGAAGCGGCGCAGAGCCTGCTCACGCTGCGCTTCGGACTGCATTTCGATCTCGGCGAATTTGCCACCGGTTTCTTCGGCCCAGCGGGTCGCGCCGTTGAAGGCCGCTTCGTTGAAGCTTTTGTCGAACTTGCCGCCGAGGTCAAAGATCAGCGCGGGTTCGGCCAGCGCGGCGCCCGATGTCAGGGCCAAGCCTGCGGCTGCGCCGAGGAATTTCGTCATGAGGGTCATTTATCGTCTCCCGGTTTGTGGTGCCGGGCGGTCGGGCAGGTGCTGCCGCCACGGCGTTTGTGGATCATATGATCAGGTGTAATTTAGGGCGCAGGCAGGGGGTAGGGTCAACCGCTTTTTGCGGGCTGGGCGGCGGGATCGCCACAGTGACCACGGGTCAACATGCGCCGCAGAATGCAGGCATCGACCGCCGCCGCACCCTTGCGTGCGTAATAAGCACGGCGGGTGGCAATTTGGGCAAAGCCTTCATCCGCATAGAGCGCGCGGGCGGGAAGATTGTCGGCGGCAACCTCAAGAAAGGCGCTGTCACAGTCGGCGGGCAGGGCCGCCAACCAGTCGTGTAGCAGGGCGCGGCCCAGCCCTTGGCGCTGCCGGGCAGGGTCGACGGCGAGGGTGAGCAGTTCAGATTCGCCCGCGATGGTCCGGGTCAGGGCAAAGCCGCCGGGGCGGGTGAAAAGCTGCACGAAGGGGCTGTCCAGCAGGCTGGCGAACTCTGCCTCCTGCCACGGCCTTTCTTGGGTAAAGGCGGCAGCGTGGAGGGCCGCAAGCGCGGCTGGTGTCACGGCAGCAGCACCGGGGCCGCGTCGCGCGCCGGGGCGGCATCGGCGGGGCGCAGGTAAAGTGGCGCGGGGCGGGCTGGACTGTCGGCGAAACGGCGGGCCGTGATGCGGGCGATGGCTTCGGCCACCGACATGGCGGGAGGCTCTCCGCCCGCGCCGATGAGGGGCCCGGTGAAGGCCGGAAGAGCGGATGCGTCGTAAAGGGCGGGGGTGGAAATGCCTGCGTTGTCATAGCCTTGGAGGAAGACCTGATCGCGGCGTGCATCCACGGCGCAGGCGCAGGGGCCATCGTGACCCTCGCGCAATGCGTCAAAGGCATCGACCCCGACCGCCGGAATGCCAAGGCCAAGTGCCAGCCCACGCGCGGCGGAAACGGCGATGCGGATGCCGGTGAAATTGCCCGGTCCGATGCCAACGCCAAGCGCGTCAAGATCGGCGTAGGCCACCCCCGCGTCACTCAGCAGTTCCTCGCAAAGCACCAACAGCCGTTCGGCTTGGCCCTTGGTCATCGGCTCCACGCGCGCCGCCAATACCCGGTCGCCCGACAGCAAAGCGGCCGCGCAATGCGCGGCCGATGTGTCGAAGGCCAGAATGAGCGGCCCGCTTGCGCGATGGTCAGGCAACCGGACGAACCTCTGTCACCTCGGGGATGTAGTGGCGCAGCAGGTTTTCGATGCCCATTTTCAGCGTCAAAGTGGACGAGGGGCAGCCCGCGCAGGCGCCTTGCATGTGTAGATAGACAACGCCACGCTCAAACCCGTGAAAGGTGATGTCGCCGCCATCTTGGGCTACGGCAGGGCGCACGCGGCTGTCGAGCAACTCTTTGATCTGACCGACGATTTCACCGTCTTCGCCATCATGGGCGGCGTGGCCCGATGTGGGCTGGTGGTCAGAGGCCATGACCGGCTCACCGGATTGGAAATGCTCCATGATCGCGCCCAGCAGGGCGGGTTTCACATGGTCCCATTCAACCGCGTCTTGCTTTGTCACGGTGACGAAATCGGTGCCGAAGAACACGCCCGTCACACCCTCAACGGAAAAAAGCCGTTGGGCCAGCGGCGATGTCGCACCGGCGTCGGGGGTCGGGAAATCGGCGGTGCCCATTTCCAGCACGGTCTGACCCGGCAGGAACTTGAGCGTTGCGGGGTTCGGAGTGGATTCGGTCTGGATGAACATGGGGTGTACCTCGCTTTCGGCGTGGGTTCTGATATGCGCCCGCGCGGGCGGCAAGTCAAGGTTTAGAACCGTTCTAAATTGTGTGTGGCCCACACGGAGGGGCGGGATGCAGGGCTGGGTCAGGCGTGGGCTGCGGTCAAGTGATCGCTTCGAGCCGTTCCTTGCTGAGATCGCCGGGCACGATGGTGATCGGCACAGGCAGTGCCCCGGCAGAGCGCGACAATTGCGTAACAAGCGGGCCGGGGCCTTTCTTGCGGTCGCCGCTGGCGCCGAGCACCAGCACGCCGATGTCTGGGTCATCTGAAAGCTGTTGGATGATCTCATCCGTGGGCTCACCCTCGCGGATGATCAACTCAGGATCGACACCCTGTTTGTCGCGCATCCATTTGGCGAAAACCTCGAAATGCACCTCGATCCGCTCACGGGCCTCTTCGCGCATCAGGTCGCCGACGCCGATCCAATGGTTGAACTCTTCGGGCGGGATCACCGACAGGACGGCCACGCCGCCCCCGGTACGCGCCGCGCGCAGGGCGGCGAAACGCATGGCGTTCAAGCATTCGGTGCTATCGTCCAACACCACTAGGAATTTCCGCATCAAACCCTCTCTCCGCACCTCCTCCCGGTGCGGTGTGATCATGGCGCGGGCGGGCGGCGCTGGCAATTGCTTTTGCGCGCCGCTGCCGCCCGTACCTTCAGCCGCGCTGACTTGCGGCCCAATCCCAATACATTTCGCGAACGCGGCGGGTCACCGGGTTCTGGTTGTCCCCGGTGCCATATTGCGTGTCGTCAAAGGCGCGGACGGGCGTGACCTTCATCATATTGCCCGACAGGAACACCTCATCGGCGGCATGGAAATCGTCAAAGCTGAGGACGGTCTCATGCACCTTCATGCCCGCGTCGCGCATGTTCGACATATGCCGCGCGCGGGTGATCCCGGCGAGGAAGGTGCCATTGGGAATGGGGGTAAATACCTCGCCATCCTTGACCATAAAGACGTTCGCACTGGCGCTTTCGGCCACATTTCCCATGGCATCGGCCACCAGTGCGTTGCCGAAGCCTTTGGAACGCGCTTCGACCATCATCCGGGCGTTGTTGGGATAGAGGCAGCCCGCCTTGGCGTTGACCACGTTGTCTTCCAGCACCGGGCGGCGGAAGCGGGTGCGGGTGAGGGTGGTCGCGGCCTCTGGCGGGGCCATGGGGATCGCCTCCAAGCTGATGGCAAATCCGGTGGCGCCTTCGCGCGGCACGATGCCCAACTCGTCGCCGGCCAACGCCCAATACATCGGACGGACATAGACCGCCTGGTCGCGCGAATAGCTCTTCAGCCCCTCGCGGCACATCTCGATCATGTCCTCGGTTTCAACCGTGGGGGTGATCATGAGGGCCCGGGCAGAGCGGTTGATCCGCGCGCAATGCGCCTCAAGATCGGGGGCCAGCCCGTCAAACAGCCGCGCCCCGTCAAAGACGGTGGTGCCGAGCCATGCGCCGTGATCGGCAGCCTTGATGGTGGGCAGATCGCCGTCGTGCCATGCGCCGTTGAAATAGGTCTTGATGTCTGTGCCGGTGGCCATGTGACGATCCTTAGGAATTGCTTCGGTAGATGCCCTCGGGCAGGTTCAATGCCGCTGTCAGATCGCTCAGTTGCGCGGGGGATAGGGTGATCTTGACCACCCGGTCAGTGCGCGCGTCCCATTGCTCGATCGTGATCTGTCCCGCAAAGGCAGAGACGGTCACGTCCTCGCGCAGGGGGGCGTCGGATTCGTCGATCAGGGTGATGACGGTGGCGTCGAATTCGTGCTCGATGGTAAACATGAGGGCACATTAGGCTTTGTGCTCGCGAGCGCAAGACAGGCTTTGTGCTCGCGAGCGCAAGACAGGCTTTGTGCGGCCAAGCGCAAGACCGCCGTTGGGACGTCAAAGCTCTGTGAACGGGGGTGGCAGCGCCGGGGCGTCATGATAGACAGGTGGGCGAGGAAAAACCGAGCGAGGACTTGCCGTGAAATTGTTGAATGCCCTTGGCGCATTTGCCGTCATCGCCCTGCTTTCGGCCTGTGGGGTGGCACCGGTTCAGACAGGGCCGATCCAGGTCGACCGGCCGCAGACCACGGGGCAGCAGACCACCGGGCAGCAAACCACTGGGCAGTCGGGCCCACGGCTAAGCGCGAACGCCGCCGCGCGGAGCTTTGTGCAGGTGGTTCGCACGCTTGAGCCTGTGGCCGAGCGGGAGTGCCGCAACCGCACCACGGGGATGAATTGCGACTTTAACATCGTTGTCGATGATCGCCCCGGCCAGCCTGCCAACGCCTTTCAAACGCTAGATAAAAACGGCCGCCCAATCGTGGCCTTTACCTTGGCGTTGATTGCCGATGCCCGCAACGAAGACGAGCTGGCCTTTGTGCTGGGCCATGAGACCGCGCATCACATCGCGGGCCATATTGGTCGCCAGCAGCAAAACGCCATGGCGGGCGCGGTGATTTTTGCCGGGATCGCCACACTCAGCGGTGGGGACGCGACCGCTGTGCGCACGGCGCAAGAACTGGGTGCTGAGGTCGGCGCGCGGCGGTACTCCAAGGACTTCGAGCTTGAGGCTGATGCCCTTGGAACGATCATCACCGCGCGGGCGGGCTATAATCCGCTGCGCGGGGCGGAATTCTTTACTCGCATCCCTGATCCGGGTGATCGTTTCCTTGGCACGCACCCGCCCAACAGTTCGCGCATTGATATCGTGCGGCGCACCATGGCGGGGCTGTGACGGTTTGCGCAAACTGGGGCAGGTACTGAACGACCGCGGATCGAAATATGCGGTGTCGGGCTGCCCCGCGCGCAACCGTGCCGAGGTCGACGCCGCGCTGAAAGACCTTAAGCGCGAGAAAGCCTATGCCAAGGCCACGCATAACACATGGGCGGTGCTGCTATCAGACGGCGGCCCGCTGAAAGGGGATGATGGCGAATCCGGTGCCGGGATGGTGATCCTGCGCATGTTGGAGCGGGAAGGGCTGGAAGATCACCTCATCGTCGTCACCCGTTGGTACGGCGGCAAACATCTGGGCGGAGATCGGTTTCGCCATGTCCAGACCTGCGTGCGGGACTATCTGGATGCGGTCGCGGCCTAAAGGCTTAGCGCGATGGCGGCAAAGAAACAGGCCGTGGCGATGAGTACGAAAGCATGCCAGATGGCGTTCTGATAGCGCATGCCGGGGTGGGCATAGATCAATGTGCCCGCCGAATAGGTTAGCCCGCCCGCGGCCACCAGCGCTAAGGCGGCACCGGGCAAATTGTGCCACATTGGGTAGATCAACAGGACCGAGAGCCAGCCCATCCCGAGGTAGAGCGCCAGTGACCCCCGCGCATCGGTCCGCCAGAACCAGAGCTTGGCCACCGCGCCGATCACCGCGAGCGCCCAGACCACGCCCAAAATGCCATAGGCAAATCCCGAGCCGATCACCATGACAAGCGGCGTGTAAGTGCCCGCGATCTTGAAATAGATCGCCGCGTGGTCGACGCGACCCAGAAAAGCGCGGCTGCGGTCGAAGGGCAGCAGGTGGTAGACGGCGGAGGCGGTGAAGGAGGCGAGGATACACACCGCATAGATCACCGTGGCGGTCAGCGTGCCCTCCTGACCTGCGGCATGCATCATCAGAAAGATGCTGGCCGGGATAGCGAAGCCGAGGCTGAGCAGATGTACTGTGCCATCAGCCAAGGTTTCAGAAATGGAGGTCGGATAAGCCATGCCGAAAAGGTAGCAGCGTCGTTCTGCCATGCCATAGATGACGCCGCGTCAGTCGGGCGACCCGACGGATCAGCGCGGTTTGTTGCCGTCGATCCAGCGCGACATCAGGGTTTTGTCGCGAAAACATTCTTGCGGCACATCGCGGCGTTTTAGGCGCGCGATGCGTTCGGCAAAGGCGACCTGTTTGGCCGAGGGGTAGGCGGCAAACGGCCCCTCCAGCGCCTGCGGCCTATGGGCGTCGATCCATTCCGAAACCGCTGCGCGGTCTGCTTCGATCCCTTCGGGCAACGTGCTGCCCGTTCTCTTGGCAAGGGTCCGGGCGTATTGCATCTGTTTTTCGGTCGCGGGCATGCGGCGGTCGGCCTGTTTGGGCTGTGCACTGTCACTGCCGCGCGGCGGGCGACCCTGTTGGTCAGGATCGAAGATGCCGGGAAACTGAGGTTGAAAAGACATGTGGTCATTCCTCTGCTACTGCGTTCTACATATAGAACAGAAAGGGAACATGTTCAAGTCTCTCCGTATTCTCGCCCTTCCTTAAGGGTATATCTAGTAGCGAGGTGGTTTGGTTCCACAATATCGGCGAAATGTAGGGTTAGCGCAGGGACGCTGCGGCCTCGGCGATAAGTTCCGCCGCTCTGCGCATTCGCGCAGGCAAGGGCCGTCCCCGACGTGAGGCGAGCCAAAGATCATGCCAGCGCCGTTTGGGCAGAGACAGCAGCCGAAGCTGGTCCTTCTCGGCAAAAGTCTCGACCCCGCTGCGGGGCAAAAGCGTGTAGCCCACCCCCCGCGCCACCGCTGCCGGAATCTGGCCGATTTGGTTCACATAGCCACGTAGGCGGATCCGGTCGGCCCCCGGATAACTGCCCGGAAAGTTTAACTGTAACAGATCGTCGGCATAGGCAAAGCCATCGGGATGCGCGATGAAACCGCGCGCTTCAAGATCGGAGAAACTTTCTATTTGTTCCAAAGCGTTAACCGGCAGAACAAGGCAAAGTTCCTCGCGTCCCAGGTGCTGGGCTTCCAGTCTGGCATGGGCGGGATCATCGGCGAGCACGCCCAGATCGAACCGCCCATCCAGCAACCCGGCGCGGATCGTGGCTTGGGGTGCGGCTTCGAGGTGCAGGGAGAGGTCCGGCGCGTTGGCCATCCACTCTAGCAGCAGGGGCTGGAGCAGCATGGCGAAACTGCCGGAACAGGCGATATGCACCACGCCCCAGTCAGGCAGATCGGTGGCGATCCGTTCGCGCAGCCGTTGCTCTTCGCGGCGGCGGGCAAGGCCGGTCTCCAACAGCGCTTCACCCGCCGGGGTCAGGGTGAAACTTTTCCCGTCGCGCGCGATCAGCGGCTGGCCCAACTGGTCCTCCAGCTTGCGCAGATGCTGCGACACGCCGGGTTGCGTCATGTTGAGCCGCTCTGCCGTGCGGGTGAAATGGCCCGCCTCGCAAAGGGTGGTGAAGGTCTCAAGCCAAGTGGCATTCAGCATATCAAACGTTTCGTTATGATTTAGATGAGGTTTGATAATTTCACATGCGGGGCGTGCCTGTCTATCTCAAGCTCAACGCAAACAGGAGATACCCCATGACCACCCCCCGTACCTTTTCCCACATCGGCCTATCCGTGCCGGACCTCGACGCTGCGGTTAAATTCTATTCCGAAGTGTTGGGCTTTTACGTCGTGATGCAGCCCACCGAAGCGGTAGAAGAAGACACGGCCATCGGCGTCATGTGCACCGATGTCTTCGGCCCCGGCTGGGGTTCGCTGCGCATTGCCCATCTTGCCACGGCGGATGGCATCGGCATCGAAATCTTTGAATTCCCCGGCAATTACGCCCCCGAGGAGAAGCTAGAGCACAAGCGCCACGGCACGTTCCATTTTGCCATCCAAGACCCGGATGTTGAAGGGTTGTTGGAGCGGATCGTCGCGGCGGGCGGCAAGCAGCGGATGCCGGTGCGGGAGTATTTCCCGGGCGAGAAACCCTACCGCATGGTCTATGTCGAAGACCCCTTTGGCATCGTGTTCGAGCTTTACAGCCACAGCTATGAACTGACCTATTCGGCAGGTGCCTACGCCTGATCGGCCACCGGGGGCGTCAGGTGATCTGACGTCCCCAAAGGTCGTATTCGCCTGCTTCTTCGACTTCAACGGTGACGATATCGCCGACTTTGAGGTTCTGGAAATCCTCGTCGATGAAAAGGTTGCCGTCGATCTCAGGCGCGTCGGCTTTGGTGCGGCAGGTGGCAGCGTCTGCGTCGATCTCGTCAACGATCACGTCGATGCGCTTGCCGACCTTGGCGGCGAGCTTGGCCTCGGAAATGGCCTGCGCCTTTTCCATGAAGCGATCCCAGCGGTCTTGTTTGACCTCTGGCGCGACATGGTCAGGCAGGGCGTTGGATCGCGCACCTTCGACGTTTTCGTATTGGAAGCACCCGACCCGGTCGAGCTGCGCCTCGTCGAGCCAGTCAAGCAGGGTCTGGAACTCTACCTCAGTCTCGCCCGGATAGCCGACGATGAAGGTCGAGCGTAGGGTGATATCGGGGCAGGTATCGCGCCATGCGGCGATCTCATCGAGGGTTTTCGACGCGGCGGCGGGGCGGGCCATGCGTTTCAGCACGTCCGGGTGGGCGTGCTGGAACGGGATGTCGAGGTAGGGCAGCACCAGACCTTCGGCCATGAGCGGGATCAGTTTGCGCACATGGGGGTAGGGGTAGACGTAGTGCAGCCGCACCCATGCGCCCAAGCTGCCGAGGTCGCGCGCCAGATCGGTGATATGGGCGCGGTGGCCGCGATCTTCGGCGTGTTTGATGTCAACGCCGTAGGCGGAGGTGTCTTGGCTGATGACCAGCAGTTCTTTCACGCCATTGTCGACCAGCCGCTCGGCTTCGCGCATCACCGCATGGGCGGGGCGGCTTTGCAGGCGGCCACGCATGTCGGGGATGATGCAGAACTTGCACTTGTGGTTACAGCCCTCGGAAATCTTGAGATAGCTGTAGTGGCGCGGGGTGAGCGATACCTGTTGCGCAGGCAGCAGGTCAATGAATGGATCCGGGCTGGGCGGCACCGCGCCGTGCACCGCGTCGAGTACCTGTTCATATTGATGCGGGCCGGTCACGGCGAGGATCTTGGGGTGGTGTTCGCGGATGTAGTCCGGCTCGGCCCCCAGACAGCCGGTGACGATCACCTTGCCGTTTTCGGTCAGCGCCTCGCCGATGGCGTCGAGGCTTTCGGCCTTGGCGCTGTCCAAGAACCCGCAGGTGTTCACGATCACCGCATCGGCTCCGGCGTAATCGGGCGATACGCCATAGCCCTCGGCGCGCAGCCGCGTCAGGATGCGTTCCGAATCCACCAGCGCCTTGGGGCAGCCAAGGCTGACCATGCCGATTGTCGGCTGGCCGGGGCGGGCGGGGTTGCTGATCTTCGCCTGTGGGGCGAGGTCGGGGCGCAGATTGGGTGGGTTTGTGCTCATGCATTGCGCTATAAGGCATGCAGGTGAGCGGGGAAAGAGCCGCCGGGCAGGAGGAGAGAGCCATGAGATGGATTATACGCGGCATCGGCGCGCTGTTGCTGATTATTGTGGTCATGCTGGGGTCGTTGTTCTTGCTGCCGGGTGACCGGATCGCGCGGATCGCCAGCGACCAACTCAGCCGAATGACCGGGCGCGCGGTGTCGATCACCGGCGATGTGGGCGTGACGCTCTGGCCGGTGTTGGGGGTGACGGCAGGCGGGCTTGAGGTCGGCAATGCGGATTGGACCGATAAGGGTGCGATGCTGACGGCGGCCAATGCGGCAATTGGGGTGGATGCGGGCGCGCTTTTGCGCGGTGAGATACGCATCACCAATATCGCGGCGCAAAGCCCGGTGATCCGGCTGGAGCAGCGCCGCGACGGGCGGGCGAGTTGGCAGTTCACCGACAGCAGCAGCGGTGCGCGGATTGAGACGCGGAGCGAACCGACCGCCAGCCGCCGCCCCCTGAGCATTCAGAAGCTGACGGTGACCGATGCCACGCTGATCTATGACGCCGAAGGGGCCGATGTGCTGCGCTATGAAGGTGTCGATCTGGCGCTCGATTGGCCCGAGCGGGGCGGGGCCGCGGATATCACCGCCAGCATGGCCCCGGCGGGGGAGGCGGTTCAGCTTGCCGCGCGGATCGAAGGCTTTGCGGATTTTCTGGAGGGCGGCGTGCAGCCGCTGCGCGCGGATGTTGCGACGCGCGGGGGCGAAGTCTCTTTCGATGGGCGCGGATCGCTCAATGGTGCGCTGGCGGGGGATCTGCGGGTCGATAGCCCCGATACGGCGCGGTTTCTGGCGTCTTTCGGGGCGGGCGGTGTCACCCTGCCACGGGGGTTGGGCCAGTCGGTCGATCTGCGCAGTGGGCTGACATTGACGGCGGATCGGCGTTTGGCGCTGCGCAATATCGCGGTGGACTTGGGCGGCAACAGCCTGACCGGGCAGGCCGATCTGGCGCTGAATGGCACGCCGCGCATCACCGCCAATCTGCGCACCGGGGCGTTGGACCTCTCGGCCCTGTCGGACGAAACGGCAGAGACGGGCGGCAGCGGCAGCCCGACAACGGCGGGTCTGGAGGGCTGGTCCCGGCAAGAGATCAACGCGGATTGGCTCGCTGCCTTTGACGGGAACATCGCCCTGAGCGCGGAAAGCATCGATCTGGGGCAACTTGACCTCGGCGCCACCCGCGCCGTGCTGCGCAATGACCGTGAGCGGATCGTGTTCGATCTGCAGGATATGAACGCCTATGGCGGCAAGGTCGCAGGCGAGTTCGTGATGAACAACCGCAGCGGCCTGTCGGTGGGCGGCAAGCTGACGGCGCAGGGCGTCCAGATGCGCGACCTGCTGGAAGATACCGCCGGGGTGACGCGCTTTACTGGGGATGGGACAGCGGCGCTGTCTTTCCTCGGCTCCGGGCAATCGCTGGATGCGATCATGCGCTCGCTCAGCGGCAATGGGACGCTGAGCATGGGGCGCGGCACGATTGCCGGGATCGATCTGGATGCGCTCTTGGGCTCTGTCGATGCCGAGGGCGGCAGCACGGTTTTCGATTCCGTTGAGGCGACATTCGACATCGCCGGGGGCGTATTGCGCAATGACGATCTGCTGATGCTGCTGCCGAACTTCAACGCGACCGGGGCGGGGCAGGTCAATCTGGGCGCGCGCACTCTTGATTATACGGTCATCCCCAAGGCGCTGCGCGTCAATGCCGCGCGCGGCGGGCTGGCGGTGCCGGTGCGGATCACCGGGCCATGGGCGGACCCTGAGATCAAGGCCGATCTGCGCGCTGCGATCGACTTGAATTTCGCCGAGGAAAAGCAGCGGGCCGAGGATGTGGTGCGCCAGAAAATCCAAGAAGAGTTGAACATCGCACCGGATGACAGCCGCTCAACCGAGGATATCGTGAAGGATGAGTTGGAGAATGCGTTGAAACGCGAGCTGTTCAAACTCTTCGACTAGCCGCCGACCGCAGCCGCTTGGCGAAACTCATGGTGGCGCATGGAGGCAGGCTGCGGTAAGGCTGACGCGACATTCTAGGAGAGGCGCAATGGCCAACGATCTTTTCAACAGCTTCATGACCGGCCCCGACGAACAGGGCCGTTTCGGCGATTTCGGCGGGCGTTTTGTCTCGGAAACGCTGATGCCGCTCATTCTTGAGTTGGAAGAGCAATATGAGAAGGCCAAGACCGACGACAGTTTCTGGGCCGAGATGCATGATCTGTGGACCCACTACGTTGGCCGCCCCAGCCCGCTTTATCACGCCGAACGGCTGACCGAGCATTTGGGCGGTGCGAAAGTCTATATGAAGCGCGACGAGTTGAACCATACCGGCGCGCACAAGATCAATAATGTGCTGGGCCAAATCATTCTGGCGCGGCGCATGGGAAAGAAGCGCATCATCGCGGAAACCGGGGCGGGCCAGCACGGCGTGGCAACGGCGACGGTCTGTGCCAAGTTCGGGCTGAAATGCGTGGTCTATATGGGCGCGCATGATGTTGAGCGTCAGGCGCCCAACGTTTTCCGCATGCGCCTGCTGGGCGCCGAAGTGGTGCCCGTGACTTCGGGCCGTGGCACGCTGAAGGATGCGATGAACGACGCGCTGCGCGACTGGGTGACCAATGTGCGCGACACCTTCTATTGCATCGGCACCGTGGCCGGGCCGCACCCCTATCCGGCGATGGTCCGCGATTTCCAAAGCATCATCGGCAAGGAAGTCCGCGAGCAGATGCAGGAGGCCGAGGGCCGTCTGCCCGACACGCTGATCGCCGCTATTGGCGGCGGGTCGAACGCCATGGGCCTGTTCTATCCCTTCCTTGACGACAAGTCGGTGAACATCATCGGTGTCGAGGCTGGCGGCAAAGGCGTGAACGAAAAGATGGAGCATTGCGCCTCCCTCACCGGGGGCCGCCCCGGCGTGCTGCATGGCAACCGCACCTATCTGTTGCAAGACGACGATGGGCAGATCCTCGAAGGCTTCTCGATCTCAGCAGGGCTGGACTATCCGGGCATCGGGCCAGAGCATTCGTGGCTGCACGACATTGGCCGCGCCAAATACGTCTCGATCACCGACCGTGAGGCGCTGGAAGCGTTCCAGCTGTGCTGTTCCCTCGAAGGCATCATCCCGGCGCTAGAGCCCAGCCACGCGCTGGCCCATGTGATGAAGATCGCGCCGGAACTGCCGAAAGACCACCTGCTGGTGATGAACATGTGTGGCCGTGGCGACAAAGATATCTTCACCGTGGCCCGGGCGTTGGACTTCGACATGGGTGAATTCGCCTAAATCCGCTTCCGAATCTGAGTGGAATTTGACGGGCCCGCGTGAAAACGCGGGCCCGTTTTTTGTGGGCCGAAGCCAATCGCCCAATTTTCGCATAAACTTTGCGCAGGGGGCGAAGTTCTTTGCCGAAAACGAGCGAAAAAACTTTCACATTGAGAAAAGACCCGCTAGCCTTCGCCTACAGCCCGCGCGCCTGCCCGCGAAACTCTGTTTCGCCCTTGCAGGCTTGACGCTAAGGCATCTTTCCCTCGTTTTTCGCTCTGCCATGGCTCCGTAAACCAAAGTTTATGACGCTCTTACAGGGGTTTAGATCGGATGATTTAAACCCGGGGCAGATAGCCAATACCCCCTCGAATGCCCTTTTCCATGTCATCCCAACGACGCCGCATCACTGATGATCGGCTCGCAACCCACCCCGGGACTGAAAAGGAACACGATATGAAAAACGCATTCGCAACCGCCGCACTGATCCTTGCCACAGCAGGCACAGCCGCCTTCGCACAGGGCATGGAAGGCCAACAGGTCGGTTATACCGCAGATAACGCAGACGCTGCCTATTCCACACGTAACGTCACATCCGACGCTCTGAGCTTTGACGATCTGCGCGCCGAGACACCTGCCGAAGCTACCGCAACCGTATTCGTCACAACCCAAGACGCACAAAAAGACGGCCGCTTCGTCCGCTAATCGCGAACGACGGCTCCTCCCCCCAACTTTCCTCCCCGAAAGGCTAAGACTATGAAAAAGACACTCGCAACAACCGCCCTGATCCTCGCCACAGCAAGCACCGCTGCTTTTGCTCAAGGCATGGAAGGCCAGCGCATCGGCTACAACGACAAGACCGACAATGGCGTTTCCTACTCCAGCCGCAGCGAAGCTGTGGATGAGACCAAACTGGAAATCTTCAAAGACGGTATCCTGCGCGCCGAAGACCTGTCCGACGTGACCATCACCGTTTTCCCGACCGCGCAGAGCGACGCTTCGGTCAACCGCTTCCCGCGCTGATCACGGCGCGACCCCAACTTTCCCCCGAAAGGACACGACATGAAAAAGACACTCGCAACCACCGCCCTGATCCTTGTCACAGCAGGTTCCGCTGCTTTCGCCCAAGGCATGGAAGGCCAGCAAATCGGCTATAACGACAAAGCGGATGCAGGCGTTTCCTACTCCAGCCGCAATGACGCGGTCGACAATGTGAAACTGGACATCTTCAACAGCGGCACCTTCCGCGCCGAAGACACATCCGACGTCACCGTCACCGTCTTTCCCGCTGCGCAAGACGCTGCAAAAGTGAACAGCTTCCCGCGCTGACTGCGGGCTGATGCCAGCTAAGGCATTGCGCTAAAACAATCTTCCGGCCAGCGAAGTCTCCCTCAAACTGGCCTCAAGACAATGCACTCGCCCTTCGGGGCGGGTGCCAAATCACTAAGGGTTGATCATGGCGCATGGCCGCCATCCCTTGCACTTCGGTGTGCCGCGGTTAAATACGGCGGATACCAAGGCAAGGCTTCACCATGAATAATAAGAAAAAGATCGCACTGTGGGTTATCGCCGCTCTACAGTTTAACGCCACTGTCTATTTCGTGCTCGTTTTTGCACTGGAGGGTCGGGGCGTGACACTTTTTGGCACCCCTCTGGCTGACATCGGGCCGAATAAAGGGATCCAGGTTTTGGGTCTGATCCTTGGGGTCGTTCTGGGCTGGATGGCCCTGCGAATGAGCCTCCAGCGCGCCGAACGGGCAGAGACGGCGCTGCGTCATTGCACGGTGGAATTCGCTGATGTGCTCGAAGAACACTTTCGCGAATGGCACCTCACCCCGGCAGAGCGCGACGTGGCGATTTTCCTGACTAAGGGTCTGAACACGCGCGATATTGCTGAGATGCGCGGCACTTCCGAAGGCACCGTGAAAGCGCAGACCAACGCGATTTACCGCAAGGCCGGCGTGACCGGACGGACCCAGCTTCTAAGCACCTTTATCGAAGACCTGATGGACGATGCGCTGATGCCGCGTCCGAAGTCGAAACTGCAACTTTGCCACGCGGCCTAAGGGCGGCGTGGCGCCTTAGCGCGTCAGTTCCAGAATATCGAAATCGCTCTCAGTCGCCGGTGACGGAAACAACAGCCGCGCCCGCGTGGGGCTGACCCGCTGAAAGACCGCCACGTCGCTTTGCACCTTGCCGCCAGAGGTGAAATCTTCGGGCAGGTCGGCATAATCGGGAGGTGTTTCGCCCCGGACATAGCCCACCCCAGCATAGATCGCACGGCCCGCGCGCAGGGTGATCTCCCCCCGCGTCAGTTGCGAGCCGGTAAGCTTTTCAAAGGTGAACCCGCGATCACTGGCGGTGAAGCGGCATTTGAACGGGGAATAGGCCACCAGCGGGCTGATCCCGCCAAGCTTGATCGTGCGGCAGGACCATTCCCCCTGCAAATCGGCGGAAAAGGCGACCTGTGGTTGCCCGGAGAGCGCGCGTGTCAGGGCCGCCACGTCCCCCGCTTCGCCCCCCGCCAAGCCCTGCATCATGGCATCGCCAAAGGCAGCGTCAAAGTTGTCCAGCCGGGCGCTATCGGCGGGGCGGAGCGTGGTTTCCGCCCATGCGGAGACAGGCAACAGCAGCAGAAGGGGCAGGAGGCGCAGGCGCATGATTATCCCTCGCTTTCGTCGATGGCATGGTCGCGCAGCACGTCCAGCGGCACAATATCGAGCGCGCGCAGATGCGTGGCGGCCAAGTGCACCCGCGGCGCGCAGCCCTCATCCGCGGCTTGCAGGAACCGCGCGGCACAGAGGCACCAAGGATCGCCCGGCTTGAGCCCGGCAAAGCCGAATTCGGGGCGCGGGGTGCTGAGATCGTTACCGACATATTTCGAATAGGCCAGAAACTCTGCCGTCATCACCGCGCAGACCGTATGGCTGCCCTGATCCTGCGCGCAGGTGTTGCAATGCCCGTCGCGAAAGAAGCCCGTCACCGGGTCGGTCCCGCAGATCACGAGGGGCTGGTTCAGGACGTTGATGCTGCTGTCGGGTGTCATATCTTCCCTTTCTGCCTTAGGTCCCGCCAGAGACGGAGGTCGCGATCTCGCGGAAAATCTTGATGTTTAGTTCCGAAACCCCGGCTTCGCGGAATTTGCGGTCGGCGGCATTGGTGGCGATGACCACATCACGGGCGGTGTCGACATAGATGTACTGCCCATAGATGCCGCGCGCCATATATTCCCCTTCTGCCGCGCCTACGGGGATCCACCATTGGTATCCATATCCGATCTGGCCCGCCGCTGTCGGGGCGGTGGGGCTGGTTGATGCTGTCACCCAGTCTGCGGGCACGACCTGCTTGCCGTTCCATTCACCGCCTTGGGCATACATCTGTCCGAAGCGGGCGTAGTCGCGTGTGGTCATGTTCAGGCCCCCCAGCACGAAGGCGGTGCCCGAACCATCAACGATGTAGTAGGGCGCATGTTCCAGACCCAAGGGCGCGATGACCTTTTCGCTCAGCAACTCGGGCACGCTGCGTCCGGTGGCCCCGCGCACCACCATGCCGATGACATGGGTGTCGATCGAAACATACTGCCACTGGCTGCCCGGCTGGGCGAAAGTCTCGGTCAGTTCGGCAGTGAAATCATCCAGCCGGCCGCCCAAGGCGACGACCCGGCCCATATGGTTGATGTCTGAATCGTAGTCGAGATAGTCTTCATCGAAGGTGACGCCGCTGGCCATATGCAGCACGTTGCGTAAGCTGGCCCCGTCATAGGCGCTGCCCCTGAGATTGGGCGCGTATTTCGTGACCGGATCGTCGAGGGATGCGATCTGTCCCTCCTCCAGCAGGATGCCCACCAGTGCGGAGAGATAGCTTTTCGCCACCGACCAGCTGATCCGGCGGTCTTCGGGGCCGGTGCCTTTGAAATAGTTCTCATAGACGATGGCACCGTCTTTCAGCACCACCAGCGCGGTCACGTCGCGCGCCGCGATCCAGTCGTCGACGGCATCGGGCAGTTCGGTCTCAGGGCCGTAGGCAAGTTCGCTGGTCAGCCCGTCCCCGCGCGAAACCGGGGCAGAAAGAAACGCGCCGTCCATATGGCTGAAGTTGTGCACGATCTTCTCTTCGGAGAAGAGAGAGTTCACCGCCAGAAGCCGCTCAATCTCTTCGCGCTTCCAAAGTCCGATGACCACTGCCGCGACCAAAAGCGCGAGCAAGACCCGGCCAAGCCATTTTCCGAATGTACGCATGATGTCCCCCCTGTTCAGTTTCAGTGAACCACGGCGCAGGGGCGGGGGCCAGCCCGACATTGCGTCAGTCAGGCTGGGCGTCAGTCAGGCTGGGCGTCAGGCTGGGGCGTTCAGCGAAAGCGGTCCATCAGCTTTTGCAGCGGCGATTGGGCCTCGGCCTCCGGCTCGGGCTTGCTGGGGGCGGGCTTTGGCTGGGCTTCGGCAGGTTTCTTTGGCCCTTTGCTGCCGGTGCCCGACCGAGGCGGGGCCACACGCAGCGCCACGGCATTCATAAAGCGCCCGGTGTCGCCCCGCGCCAGATCGGCGGCCCCGTCCGAGACGCCGCGCAGCACATCGTCCAGCCAGCCTTCGTCCGCCTTGGGGAAGTCGCGCAGCACATAGCCCGCGACCGCGTCCTTGTGGCCGGGGTGGCCGATGCCCATGCGCACGCGGTCATATTCTGCCCCGATATGCGCGTGGATCGAGCGCAGGCCGTTGTGGCCCGCATGGCCGCCACCGGTCTTGCATTTCACGCGGCCCGGGGCGAGGTCGAGTTCGTCATGAAAGACGATCACATCCACGGGGTCGATCTTGTAAAACTTCATCGCCGCCTGCACCGATTGGCCGGAGTTGTTCATGAAGGTCTCAGGCTTAAGCAGCGCCGCCCGGTCAGAGCCAAAGCGCCCCTCGCTGACACTGCCCTGAAACTTGCCCTTCCACGCGGCAAAGCCGTGATCGTCGGCAATGCGGTCCAGCGCCATGAAGCCGATGTTGTGGCGATTTCGGGCGTATTTGCCGCCCGGATTGCCAAGGCCGACGATGAGTTTCATTGGCTTTCTCCTGTGGTTCGGTGGAGTTTAGCAAGAGGGGCAGGGGGATGGAATGGCCTGCTGTGTGCCGGAATTTTTTGAAAATTCCGCAGTGATTTCTTTTAAAGAAATCATTCCCTAAACGCAAAACGGGGCCGCGTGATGCGACCCCGTTCCAGCATTGCCTTGCGGCTGATGCTTATTCTTCACCGTCGGGCGGACCCATTTCGGTTGTCGGTACTTCGTCCGCTGCAGTCTCGTCTTCGTCGTCATCCGACGCGGCAAGGCCAGCAGGAGCCGAAATCGTGGCCACAACGAAGTCACGGTCGATTGTGGGCTTGGCACCTTCGGGCAGGTCGACACGGCTGATGGTCGCGCTGTCGCCGATTTCGAGGCCAGTGATGTCCACGGTCACGTACTCAGGGATGTCCGCAGCCGTCACAACCAGTTCAACTTCCGGACGGACCAGAGTGAGCACGCCACCCTTTTTCAGGCCGGGGCATTCTTCTTCGCCTTTGACTTCGACGTTGATGAACAGGTTGATCTTGGTGGTCCGCTTAAGGCGCATCAGGTCGATGTGCGTGGGCAGGTCTTTGACAACGTGGCGCTGAACGTCGCGGCAGATCACACGAACGTCGTCGTGGCCTTCAACCTTGAGGTTGAACAGAGTCGCCTTAAAGCGGCCCTGACGCAGACGGGTCAGCAGCTTGTTGAATGGGATGTTGATCGGCAGCGGCTCTTTGTCGCCACCAAATACAATACCAGGAACCATGCCGTCACGACGTGCTTGGCGAGCGGCGCCCTTGCCTGTCCCCGCGCGTACCTGGGCTTCAAGATCAGGAATCTCTCCGGCCATTTTAGTCTCCAAATTTGTTAGGGCGGGAATCCTCCAAGGCTGTATTCCCGCGTGAAGCCGCGCGTATAGACCGGTTTTGCCCGGCTGGAAAGGGCAAAAGGGCCGGGAAGCCCGCTATTCCTGTGGCGTATGCAGGTAGCCATCCGCGGCCATCAGCCGGTCATAGAGGGCGAACTCCTTGGCTCGTGCAGCGCGCAATTGGGATTCGACGTTCCCTGACAGGGGTGCGGGCAGATCGGGGGAGACGTTCTTGGGCTTCAGCTTGACCTCGCGCCCCAGCCTGTCGGCCAGAAAATCGCGAAACGTCGGTTGGCGTTCATAGGCAAAGAGGTGCTGCACCAAAAGGTCATCTTGGTCGGAGGTCAGAAAGGAAAATTGGCTGCCGATCTGCGCGCGGGGCGGTGGCGCGTCAGAAATCACTTCCAACGCGAACGCCTCGAAGGTCAGCCCCTTGGTGCTGAGCTTCTTGCCATCCAGCCGGGGCTGGCTGCGGTAGCGATACCAGCTTCGGATCTGCTCTACGGGATCGCGCATCACGGCCAAGGGTTCGGGCGAGGCTGAAAAGGTCTCTTGCAAAAAGGGCAGCACGCGGCGCCGATAGCGCAGCGCGGTCAAATGCTTGCGACTGCGCGAAAAGACAATCTCGGCCTCGGGTTTCAGCGCCATTTCAACGGCGGTGGTCCCGGTTTTCGGCGTGGCGAGAAAGGTGAGGTTGCGGTTGAGAAAGATCAGCATTTGCCCGGATCGCGCGGCCATTCCTGCCAGTCGCCGCCGAAATTGCGCGGGATCAGCAGATTGTGCCGCCCGAGGTTGGCGATTTGGGTTTCCCCGCAAAGCGCCATGGTCAGGTCCAACTCGCGGTGGATCACCTCAAGCGTCCGGGTCACGCCCGGTTGCCCCATCGCGCCCAGCCCATAGATAAAGGCGCGGCCAATATAGGTGCCTTTGGCGCCCATCGCCATGGCTTTGAGCACGTCCTGGCCCGACCGGATGCCGCCGTCGAGATGCACTTCGATCTGGTCGCCCACGGCGTCGAGGATCTCGGGCAGCATACGGATCGAACTCAGCGCCCCATCCAACTGTCGCCCGCCGTGGTTGGAGACGATGATCGCATCTGCCCCGACTTTGAGCGCCATCCGCGCGTCTTCGGCATCCAAGATGCCTTTGAGGATCACCTTGCCGCCCCATTGCTCTTTGATCTTCGCGATCTTGTCCCAATCAAGCGAGGGGTCGAACTGTTCTGCCGTCCATGCGCCAAGGTCGGCATTGTCGGTCACCCCATGCACATGGCCGACGATATTGCCGAAATGCCGCCGCTTGGCGCCCAGCATCTCGCGGCCCCAGCCCCATTTGGTGGCAAGGTTGGCAAGGGTTTTCACCGTCAGTTTGGGCGGGGCGGAGAGACCATTTTTCAGGTCTTTATGCCGCTGCCCGAGGATTTGCAGGTCCAGCGTGATGACGAGCGCGGAGCATTTCGCGTCTTTGGCCCGTTGGATCAGGCGGCTGACATAGTCCTGATCGCGCATGGTATAGAGTTGAAACCAAAACGGTTTTGTCGTCGCCTCGGCCACATCTTCGATTGAGTTGATCGACATGGTCGACAGGGTGAAGGGCACGCCAAAGGCCTCTGCCGCGCGGGCGGCTTTAATCTCCCCATCCGCGCATTGCATGCCCGTCAGACCCACGGGGGCGAGCGCCACGGGCATGGCGACATCTTCACCGATCATCTGCGTTGCCGTACTGCGGCCCGACATATCCACCGCCACGCGCTGGCGCAGGCGGATTTGGTCGAAATCACTGCAATTCTCGCGAAATGTCTGTTCTGTCCAGCTCCCGGATTCCGCATAGTCGTAAAACATCTGCGGGACACGGCGTTTGTAGATGCGTTTGAGATCGTCGATGCTGGTGATGACGGGCATGGGCCACCTGTGCTGAATGGGTTAACTTTTGGTAGCAACTGGCGCGGGGCTTGGCAATTGAGAAGGCCGCAGCAAGGAAAAAGCCCGCGCGGCCAGTGGGGCAGCGCGGGCTTTGGGCCATTGCTTGAGGCGAAGGGGTTACGCCGAATGCGCCCCGTCGGCGAGGGTTTTGACGAAGGCCAAAACATCTTCGGGGCTGTCGCCATTGGCGATGCGGTTCACGATGGCCGAGCCGATCACCACGCCGTCTGCCACTTCGGCGATGGCGCAGGCTTTTTCAGGGGTGTTCACGCCAAAGCCTACGATCACGGGCAGGCCGCTGGCCTTTTGGATGCGCTTAACCTCGGGCGAAACATCCGCGGCATTCGCCTCGGCCGAGCCGGTGATGCCGGTAATTGAGACGTAGTAGACAAAGCCAGAGGTGTTTTGCACCACGCGCGGCAGGCGTTTGTCATCCGTGGTCGGCGTGGCAAGGCGGATGAAGTTCAGACCGGCATCCTGCGCGG
Source organism: Sulfitobacter sp. OXR-159 (assembly GCF_034377145.1). NCBI lineage: Bacteria > Pseudomonadati > Pseudomonadota > Alphaproteobacteria > Rhodobacterales > Roseobacteraceae > Sulfitobacter > Sulfitobacter sp. OXR-159. Next base: position 2,639,768 of record NZ_CP139707.1, on the reverse strand, counting down.
GCAAGCACAGTTCGATGTCTTCTTCAGGCGGCAGGTCAACCACGATCAACCCGTCGATCCCGGCGTTTTTGGCTTCGGTTAGAAATTTCTCAACACCCATGGAATAGATCGGGTTGTAATAGCCCATCAGCACGATCGGGGTCGTGTCGTCATTCTCGCGAAATGCGCGGACCATTTCTAGTGTGCGGTTCAGCGTCATCCCCGCTTCGAGGGCGCGTTGACCGGCAAGCTGGATCGTGGGGCCGTCGGCCATTGGATCGGTGAAAGGCAGGCCAAGTTCGATGATATCCACCCCGGCGGAAGGCAGGCCGCGCACGATCTCAAGGGAGCGGTCGAAATCAGGATCGCCGGCCATCACATAGGACACAAACGCCTTTTTGCCGCGGGCGCGGAGGTCTTCGAATTTGGCGTCGATACGGGTCATGTGGCTTGCCTCATTTGGTGCTTTCCTCGGCAATGCCGAATGTCGCGGTGAAAATCAATCCACCGTGGGGCAGGGGGCGGCAAAATTCCCCTATCAGGGGCGCATGGCAGGCCGCGCCCTTCCATTTTGCGCAAAGCCGCCTATCTCATGGCGCATGAACTATGTACTCGCCCTTTTCCTGCCGCCGCTGTCGATCCTGTTGATCGGTCGGCCGATCCTGTCCATCGTGGTCTTCCTGATCTGGCTGCCCGCGATCATCTTTTCGGGCGGGCTGACACATCCGATGTTTATCCTGCTGGCTTGGATCTTGATCTATCAGGCGCATCAGGACCGCCGCGCGCGCTGAGCCTTGCGCTTTGCGCCCGCTACCCCTAACACACGCGCAGCTTTTATAGGGGTATCGTCATGGGTTTCAAAATGGGCATCGTCGGTTTGCCGAACGTCGGCAAATCGACCCTTTTCAACGCGCTGACCCGCACCGCAGCGGCGCAGGCGGCGAATTTTCCGTTCTGCACGATCGAGCCCAATGTCGGCGAAGTCGCTGTGCCCGACGCGCGGCTCGACACGCTGGCCGAAATCGCCAAGTCGAAAAGCATCATCCCAACGCGCATGACCTTTGTTGATATCGCTGGTCTGGTGAAGGGCGCGTCGAAAGGCGAAGGCTTGGGCAACCAGTTCCTCGCCAATATCCGCGAAGTTGACGCCATCGCCCATGTGCTGCGCTGCTTTGAAGACGGCGATGTGACCCATGTCGAAGGCCGCGTGGACCCGGTGGCGGACGCCGAAACCATCGACACCGAACTGATGCTGGCCGACATTGAAAGCATCGAGAAACGCTTGCAAAACATCGTGCGCAAAGTGCGCGGCGGGGACAAGGAAGCGGTGCAGCAGGAGCGTCTAATGCGCATGGCGCTTGAGGCATTGGAAGCTGGCAACCCCGCGCGTGTGGTCGAGGTCGACGAAGACGACGCCAAAGCCTGGCGTATGCTGCAATTGCTGACCACAAAGCCGGTGCTCTACGTCTGTAACGTGGGCGAATCCGAGGCCGCCGAGGGCAACGCCCATTCCGCCAAAGTGGCCGAGATGGCCGCAGCGCAGGGCAATTCGCACGTGGTGATCTCTGCCCAGATCGAAGAGGAAATCAGCCAGCTTGAGGCCGAAGAGGCCGAGATGTTCCTCGAAGAAATGGGCTTGAAAGAAGCTGGCCTCGACCGTCTGATCCGCGCGGGCTATGAGCTTTTGCATCTTGAGACCTATTTCACCGTTGGTCCCAAGGAAGCACGGGCTTGGACAATCAAAACCGGCACCTCGGCGCCCAAAGCAGCGGGCGTTATCCATGGCGATTTCGAGAAAGGTTTCATTCGCGCAGAAACCATTGCCTATGATGATTTCGTTGGCCTCGGCGGCGAGGGTCCCGCGAAGGAGGCGGGCAAGATGCGCGCCGAAGGCAAAAGCTATATCGTCAAAGACGGTGACGTGCTGCACTTCCTGTTCAACACCTGATCGATTTCGCAGGGGTCTTTGACCCCGCCAACAAAAAAGCCCGACAGCTTGCGCTGCCGGGCTTTTTTTGTGGGAGGTGACAGCTTATCTGCTGTCGTTGCCCGGGCCAAAGCCACCGTAGACATAGCCTTCACCTGGGCTGCGCAGGGCGTTGCGCGTGCTCATCACGGTGTCGCGGTTCTTATCGGCGTCGGCGGTGTTCAGCATGATGTCATTCGCTTTGGTCGAAGCGTTCGGGTTCCGCATGCGGTCATTGTTGCCATAGACATCGCTTGTCTCAGCAGTCACCGAGGTGTCGAGAAAAATGTCGTTGTAGCGGGTGGAGTTGTCGGCAACGGCAGCGGTAGAAATCAAAGCGGCGGCGGCGGTGGTCATAATAAGTTTCATAATGTGTTCCTTTGGTTTTCTCTTAAATCGCGTCATTGCGATGTCATCGTTTGTGGTGAAGTAACGGGTGTCCGATCATGAAAGTTTCGCCCCTGCAGCGAGATTGGGTGCGATCTGGGGTATTTAAGCGGCGCAGGGATCGCTTTTCGCGGAAATATATGTTATATATCAGGTGGTTGTAGTGATTGCCGCGGCGTTTCACAAGTCATTCACGCTCCTGTGTTAGTTGCTACAGCCGCTTCGCATGCCCCGGGAAACGGCCTCATACAAAGCAGCGCAACAGCCATCTTTCTGCAAAGCAGCATGACCAAGCGCGCTTCACGGCGGCTCGGCCTCGCGCGCCAGCCAGATGAAATGAAACCAACCTAGAAAAATGCAGAAATACCTGTGAATTTCGCCTTGTCACCCGGGCGCGACCTCTCTAAACGGGTCGACGGAGACGTGGCCGAGTGGTCGAAGGCGCTCCCCTGCTAAGGGAGTAGGCCCGGAAGGGTCTCGAGGGTTCGAATCCCTTCGTCTCCGCCACCCCGACCAAACCTGTGGCACTGCGCCCCGCGTGGGCCTTCATCCCCCCCCGATTTCACCCAGCGCACCCTCGCTTTGCAAATTCGTTACATTTGCGCAGCACGGTTTTGGCAGCCCTCCGCCTTATTCTCGGCAGATTTTTAGGTGAGCATTCTCACCATCCGGGGGGACCAAATCCTAGGCGGTTACAGTGGCGCGATGCCCTGTCGCCATGCGAAAGGGAGGTTCCAGATGTTGGTTAACGTTAGAGACTGGTCTCGCATTCTGCACAATTGCATCTTTTCCGATGCCGACCAGTCGCTTTGTGCAAGGGCATGGCAATATCGAGAGGCGAGCCGTCTTTGGGCCCTCTGGGTCGTGGTTTTCACCCCCTCTCATTGCGAACGAAGTTTCCGTCACCATCGCAAAATACTGCGGCTCAAGGCGCGCAGGTCGCAAGGCAACCGCGGTTGGCGCGACAGCAATCGGCCCACTCTCTGACTTCGGAATTATTCTGCTGGGCAGTTGCATGCAGATGCATTCACGTTCACTTTGCCGGCAACGCCACAGGCGGCCGGTTTGACCGCGCCGCTGGCCTTACCCAAGCAAAGGACAGCTATGCTTCGTCACGATCCCATCTACCCGTCCCACCGATCCCCCGTGGTTGCTGACAATGTCGTCGCGACCTCTCAGCCACTGGCCACGCAGGCCGGGCTTTTGATGATGCAGCAGGGGGGCAATGCGGTGGATGCGGCGATCGCCACCGCCGCGGCGCTGACGGTGGTGGAGCCGACGGGCAATGGGCTGGGGTCTGACGCCTTCTGTATCCTATGGGATGGCGAGAAACTGCATGGGCTCAACGCCTCGGGTCGGGCACCAGCGGCATGGTCGCCCGAGCGTTTTCCGGATGGCATGGTCGAACATGGTTGGGACAGTGTCACCGTGCCGGGCGCGGTCAGTGCTTGGGTTGAATTGATGGAGAAGTTCGGCAAGCTTGATCTCGCGACCGTGCTGGCCCCGGCGATCCGCTATGCCGAAGAGGGCTTCCTCGTTTCGCCCACCATCGCGACGCTTTGGGCGCGCGGGGCCGAGGTTTTGGGCAAGCAGCCGGGCTTTGCCGAGACATTTCTGCCCGAGGGCCGTGCCCCGCGCGCGGGCGAGCGGTTCCGCAACCCCGGCGCCGCACGTACCCTGCGTTTGATCGCTGAAACCAATGGCCGAGCCTTTTACGAAGGCGAGATCGCGCAAGAGATCGTGGCCCATGCCAAGGCGAATGGAGGCGCGATGAGCATGGACGATCTGGCCGCCAACAAGCCCGAATGGTGCGGCACGATCAGCCAAAGCTTCGACGATGTGGAGCTGCATGAGATTCCGCCAAACGGGCAGGGGATCGCCGCGCTCATGGCGCTTGGTATTCTGGAGCATAGCGACATTCGCACCCACGGGGCTGATGACCTGATGGCGGTGCATTTGCAGATCGAAGCCTGCAAACTGGCCTATAGCGATCTGCATGCCTATGTGGCAGATCGGACTGCCATGACGAAGGTGGACGAAAAGGCGCTGCTTGATCCGGCGTACCTCAAATCTCGCGCGGCGCTGATCTCAGCCGACAAGGCGCAAGATTTCGGCGCGGGTGCGCCGAAACAGGGCGGCACGGTTTTGATGAGCACGGCGGATGCCTCGGGCATGATGGTCAGCTTCATCCAGTCGAACTTCGCGGGCTTCGGCTCGGGCGTGGTGGTGCCGGGGACGGGGGTCTCGATGCAGAACCGTGGCTTTGGGTTCACCACCGAGGCGGGGCACCAGAATATCGTGGCGGGGGGCAAGCGGCCCTTCCATACGATCATCCCCGGTTTCGCGATGAAGGACGGCCAGCCCTTGATGGCCTATGGCATGATGGGCGGGCCGATTCAGGCGCAGGGCCATATGCAACTGCTGCTGCGTACGCAGCTTTGGGGGCAGGACGTTCAGGTCGCCGCCGATGCGCCGCGCTGGCGGATCCTATCGGGGCTGGAGGTGGCCTGCGAACCGGCGATGGCGCCCGATCTTTTGCAAGGGCTGCGCGATCTGGGCCATGTCGTCCATGTCGAAGCACCTGACAATGCTTTCGGTTTCGGCGGTGCGCAATTGGTGCAGCGCTTGCCCGAAGGCGGCTATTCCGCCGGGTCCGATCCGCGCAAAGACGGGCAGGCGGCGGGTTTCTGAGCCCCAAGGCATCCGCCCCCCGCCCGTAGGATTGGCATGGCCCGGTATCGGGCCATGCCAGTTTAATCTAAACGCTCAGCCCTGAGTGCGTTTCGCGTCAACAGACCATGGCCCCGGACCGGCAGCCGCTAGGTAGAGGAAGCCAAAGCTGTAGAGCGCAGCCAGTTCACCGCCGTTCAGCATCGGGAAAAACCCCTGTGGCATATGTGCGATGAAATAGGCCACGGCCATCAGACCGCTCAGGATAAAGGCCGACAGCCGCGAGAGCAGGCCGATCACCAGCAAGACGCCGAAGATCAGCTCGATGACCCCGGCGATGCCACCTAAGGAGGCGATCGACACGCCGCTCATCTGGCTGGTCGGGAAGCCGAGAATTTTGCTCGTGCCATGTTGTAGGATCAATAGGCCCGACATGATGCGGAAAAGCGATAGTATCTGCGGCCGGTATGGGGAGAGGAAGGTCATGATTTTTCCTTTCAGGACTTTGGGTTGTGCTCACCGGGCCAGTATCAATCCCAGTCCGCGCGACCCGTCCACCCTCAAGCGCGGGGGTGGGGGATTTGTAACGTATCTGTGATTTAGGCGCGCCCGATACCGCGGGTGACAGAGGCTAATTCCAAGCGGAGGCAAATAATCGAAAAAAAATCGCCACAATGGACCAATTGCACTTGCGCACCCCGGACTGCCCGCGTTAAAGAGCCGCTGTCCGAAGGCGTTGCCCGAAAGACAGACATAGGCATTCCGGCGTAGCTCAGCGGTAGAGCAGTTGACTGTTAATCAATTGGTCGTAGGTTCGATCCCTACCGCCGGAGCCAATCCTTCAGCAAGTCGCTGAAGTTAAAGCAAAAACCCCCGGGTCCTCAACAGAGGCCCGGGGGTTTTGCGTTTTGCTTTGCACAAGTTGTTGCACAGAGCTCTGCACAGGCCCTCGGGAAATCGCGACACCTCCAATCCGAGGAGTCCTACATTTTGACGACACATCAAGCCCATCTCGAACTCCGATCCACCGGTTTTTACTGGCGACGTCGCGTGCCCGCGGCTGCAAAAAATAGATTCAAACCGCAATTCTTCTGTTTTCCACTGCGAACGCATGTCCCCCGCGATGCCGCAGAGCTCGCCCGGCGACTAACCGCCGTCAGCGAAATCTGCTTCAAAGCGGAGCAGCAGATGCCCCCAGAGTTCATGACCGAGATTTTGGTCACCTATGCGCAAATGGAGATCGAGCTTTCTGATCGCTTGCGCGCGCTGACCGGCCCGCGCACGCGCGAAGCTGGCGAAGCCGCATTGGCGTTGGAGGGTGCTGCACGTGCGTCTTTGCGGGATGCGATTTTTCTTTGTGACAAGAGCCCAGCGCTTCAGCCTATTAGGGATACGGCAGAGCGACTTGGGCTTGTTCTCGACGAAGCAGAAGATGATTTTGCAATCTTAGCAGACAAAATGGTCCGGACCATGATTGCGGTCAGTGAAGAGCGTGAGCGTCGCGCGCAAGGCATCTGCAACGAACAGGATGCCAACTTAGCCGAGGCACTGCGTCGAATGAGCGTGCCAAACTTGCCGTTGGGAGGCGAGGCACCTCGCCGTTCCCTCGAACAAACTACACCTTCAACCGCGAGTCCAACGCAGAAACCTATCGTTTCTACGCACCCGGCTTCAAGCAAGGAAGAACAGGAGCTTACACCCGCTGCAACTGATGAACGGTCGGATCGTATTGAGGTCCTGCAACAGCCAGAAATGCCGCAAGAGGACGCCTCAAAGACAGCAGAGCCGGCGCTGATTTCCATTCACAACATCAATGGTCGATCGGTCAAAGTTCGGACAGGCCACTTGGAGCAAGTGCGGATCCTCGATGGGACTGATCCGCGCGTTCTGGATCTCTGGGATGATTGGTTTGATGACAAGATGGCAGGGCTCACTCTCAATGGGGCCTATGTAAGCAAAGACGCGGGTAAAGGCGCACGGTTCCGCAAGTCCGCTGATACAGTTCGGTCGACCCGTAAGATCGTTAGCGATGTATTCGGTGATATCCGGCTTTCTCAAACCACAAACGAACTATGGAGTAAGTTTAATGATCTTTTGCTTGAACTTCCCAATACCCAAGGTCGGTCCCCAAAGCTAAGGCATTTAACCTGCCGAGAGTTTGTTGAGCATGAGCGGGCTGAAGAGGGAAAGCGGCTGCTGAAAGCGGAGCAGCGTATCAGTAAAGAAGGGCTTTCGGGTGAGGAAGCGGAAGCCGTCCGCGAAAAATCAAGAACGAAGGTAATTTCGCCGCGCACGTTTCAGCGCCATCAAAAATATCTTTCTTCCCCCTTGGACCATGCGGTCGAAAAAGGGTTGATTTCGCACAACCCGTTCAAGCCCTTCGTGCTGGGAGAAGAAATGATTGATGACATGCGCGCTTCGCTTCCTGAGACCAAGCGGAAAACGTGGACGAGTGAAGAGCTTGCTGTTCTGCTTTCGACCGAGAAATGGCATTCAGCAGACACAAGTATTGATGATCCGATTTACTGGGTGCCCCTGATCGCACGTCTACTGGGCTTGCGCAGCGAGGAAATCTTGCAATTAAAGCCGGAGAATGTCCGTTGCGACAATGGCATTCACTTCCTCGACATCGAACGTGGGACAGGACAGTCGATCAAGAGCAATAACGCGCGTAGGTTCGTGCCGGTTCATAGCCAACTGATTGAGCTGGGTTTTCTTGAGCTCGTGGAGCAACAGAAACAGCTTGGCAAGACCCGTATTTTCTCTCAAGTGGCGCGGTCTAAATGCTCCAGTCAGAACTATACGAAGACATTTACTAAAAAGCTCACCTACTACCGAAAGACGCGCAAAGCCTATGCGAGCCGTCAGGATCTCCATTCTATGCGAACCACCTTTAATACCGAATGCGTGGGGCGTTCAGTTCCCGATACAGCGCGTCGCTACCTAATGGGCCATCGCAACGACGATGTCGGGATCACCAATTACCTGCCGGAAGGATTTCCACTCGCGACGCTCAAGGAATACATCGAGCAAGAGCAACTTAATTTGGCAATGGTCACAAAAAGGTTTGGGGTTGCGGCACAGACCCCGGATGGGCCGCGCCTTGCAACCCAGAACGGAATCGCACTGTCTGCTTAGGATTCATTGCATTATGGAAGAGCCTGGGCACTGAGGTCAGCTCTTATCAAAGGGGGGATCGGGGAACCAGTCAGCGGTGCGATCTTACCAGCTGCATGGCCGGAAGGAAGTTATCCTTCGCCGGTCGTCCGCCGACGGGGCGGCGCTCATAGTCTATTTGAAACGCCGGTGGCCGCATTTTTGTGAACCTGCCCAGGCGCTCAACCGTTCGCTGTGGAAGTTAATTTTCCTCAGGGGTTGCTAAAACCTCGGGGCGGAACCGGCGGACTGCGGACATTCTTTGCGCCAAGCGCCGAGGCCTGCAATGCCGACTGTCCTGCCGTTCGCTGCGGAAGCTCAGATTTCGCTGCGGGTGCGGAGGTCTTTGGGATGAAGGGCGGTAGGCCGAACTTCGCCGCGCTTTGGATGACCAGCATCGATGCGCAGGAAGTCGATGTAGCCCGAGTAACAACTTTGGCCCCGCAGCCTGCAGATTCCGGTTCAGACATTCAGACAAGACGTAGTGGAAGATCAAGCTAAGCGGCTTATGGAAGCCCAAACAAACTGGAATTTTCGCGGAAATGATGTCAACGTCATACTCGACTGCGATTTCCTGAAGATCAGAGAAATTGTTCATAAGTTGCCAGTAGTTTAGGCCCATGATATCGAAAATATGAGTGTCGACGAGCGCTGCTTCTCAGCAACTTGGCTGGTTCACGTCTGCAAGAATACTGGATAAAAAATGCTGCAATCATTCGGCTTAAAGTCGTTCAAGAGCTACCGGGAGGGCAACCTACCTCTCGCACCACTCAGCGTCTTGATTGGAGCAAACGCGTCCGGAAAGAGTAATGCTATCGAGGGGCTTCGTCTCATGTCTTGGCTCGCGCAGGGACAGCGCCTCTCCGCTATCCAATACAACGTAAACAGCGGTGAGCAAGTTGTCAGGGGCACCGCCAGAAATTTACCCAATGAGGGAGCCGATAGATTCGGTTTTTCTTGCTCTTTCTCGGGTGCCCTCTGGAAAGAATGGAATATTGAGATTGAACTTCGTGAAGATGGTCTTCACATCCTTTCGGAAGCAGTGACTTCGCCTTTCGAGAGTGTTCCTTTATATACTTTAGATCAACCGTCTTCGGGCCGGGGCACTGATGTAGGAGTGGCCTACAACAATTTTGCGAGGGGAGGGAAGAAGCCGCACATTACCTGTATCGACCAGTTTCCAATTTTTTCTCAGTTGGTCACACCCGCATCAATCTCAGTAAATCACAGGAAGTCCCGAAGAGAAATTCCTTCCGTTTCGAGGGTTCTTGAAGAACTTCTTTCAAATATACTTTTCTTAGACCCGAATCCGCAGCTTATGCGGAATTATTCTTTTCCTGCGGGCGAAAAGCTACGAGGTGATGGAGTAAACCTTTCCGCAGTTCTCTATGATTTGTGTGGTCAGCCGGAAGAAGAAGTTGAGCTAAGCGATTTCTCGGACATCATGGAAGGAAACGAGGCGGCACCAGAGTTGCTTAGCCTTATACAAAGCCTTCCGGAACAAAACATAGAAGGAATCAGCTTTATCAAGGAACCTCGGGGGGGAGTCATGGTATCGCTAACTGAGAGTTTTGGCGGTCAGTTGAAACGCTATGATGCTTCTCTTCTCTCGGATGGAACTTTGCGTGTTCTTTCTATCGCGGCAGCGCTGCTTTCAGCTCCTGTCGGCACAATGGTTGTAATCGAGGAAATCGACAACGGTGTCCATCCAAGTCGGGCACAGCACCTTCTCAGAAGTATTCGAAGGATTGCTGAAGCGAGACAACTCCGCGTGCTAATGTCGACTCACAACCCCGCGTTACTGGACGCTCTTCCAGATGAGAGTATTCCAGACGTTTTATTTTGTTATAGAAGTAACGACGACGGCTCGAGCAAAATCATGAGACTATCCGACAGTGCATCATACCCTGAAATCGTCGCGCAGGACTCACTCGGAGGGCTTTTGACTTCGGGGTTGCTTGATAGATATGCGAAAATCACCCAAACGCGCGAAGACAGGAAAGATTCCGCACTTGGCTGGCTGAAGAAGGTGCGTCAATCAACATGAGCGAAGTTGTCCTTATCGATACGACGATTTTCCTCAACGTCATAAATGTTCCTGGACTGAATCAGGATCGAGAAGATGTATTCAACGAATTTGAGGCAAGAATTAAACGCGGCGATCACTTTCTCTTGCCTATGGCAACCATATGGGAGTCTGGCAATCACATTTCACGATTGAGCTCTGGGGCGCGGAGGCGCGAATTCGCACGAGTTCTGGCGGATCAAGTTAATATGGCACTTAATGGCGAAGTCCCTTTTAGGGCCACCCACTTTCCAGATCGAAATGAGTTTCATAAATGGCTTGAGGCGTTTCCGGATGCTGCGATGAGAAACAAATCTGAAGAAAAGCCAAACGAAGGAACAAGCTTGGCGGATCATTCTATTATTATGGAGTGGGAGCGAACTGTTTCTCAAAATCCTTCTCGTATTGTCGGCATCTGGTCGTTAGATGTCGATCTTCGCGCATTTCGCAGCGAACCTGATATATAGGCTTCTTCATTAAACGCTTTAAGAGATACGTGACGGGGCGCACGACACTCCGCCATTCCCAATCGAAATAACTGGATATTTATCTGAAGAGTCCGCCTGGCGGTCCAGGCCCAAGCGGATATCCACTTTCCGCTCTACATGTCGCTTTATGGCGTCATGCTGCGTCGGGGACGGACGGCAGCTATGGGCTGTCCGCTACAGGGGCGCGCATACACGCACGAGGCGGTCAGTCGGGCTCGTAGCAGATATCGATTGCGTCGAGTGTCCGAGGCGGCAACGAGGACATAATCGTGCTTCTATTTAAAAAAATTCACTGACTGATAAGGTTCTTGATGGATTGTGCCCAAAGAGTTTCATTCCACGTCATCCAGTCACCAAAAGGCCTTTTCGTTTCCTGGGGGGACCTTTTGGGTTGAAAGTCACTATCGTAAGGGAATATGGAAAGTTCCTATTTCAAACCCCACTCGGCTCGAATGCCTGGAAGAGACTTGGCATTAGGGCACCTCGATTTTTGAACAATTTTTGGTAGTTTGGCGGCGCGGGCGGCCTGAAGCAGGATCGTGGCTTTCGTCTGGCAATTGGCAGAGCCTCGCAACCGCTGTATTGCGGCCTTCAAGCCTTGTTTGTCATGCTTTGACGCGTGATCGGTTCTTGGATCGCCCGGTATTCACGCCGGACACGGGTTGATGCGGCGCAGTTGAACGAGGCGTCGCATGTTATATGCGAGGTTCTTCATCCCGATCCTAGCCTTGGCTCGCACCAGACCAATGCTACGCACAAGGGTGCCACCCATGTCGTTGGTCTGTGCGCCGAATACATGTTCCACCCGGACCCGAACGGTGGATTTGGTCCGATTGCTGCCCTTGGCCTGATCTGTGAGAGGTTTGCCGCGTTTCCCCTTACGGTGGATGTGACTTTTCAGCTTCCGCGCGCGCAATTTCGCCTCCGTCTCCTCGGACCGATAGGCCGCATCCGCCCACACACCGGAGCCGGTATTGCCTCGCATCAGCAGGTGATCCACCGCTTGACTGTCATGCAGCGCGGCATCGCTGACGTGATAGCGCCGGACCAGCTTGTGCTTTCGGTCGACGTTCACATGGTTCTTGTAGCCGTAATGGCTCTTGCCGTGCTTTTTCGTCCAGCGCGCGTCCACGTCCTTCTGGCTGCGCTTGGCGGGCTTGTTTTCCCAATGCTCGGGGTTCTCGCCCTTCTTGATTGACGCGTTCTCGTCGCGCGTGTTGTGATTGCGCGGCACCGCCACAATAGAGGCATCAAGAATTTGCCCACCCCGAGCGATATACCCCTGCCGCGCCAAATACCCGTCAAATTGACGAAACAGCTCTTCCACCTTGCCCGCCTGCGCCAGCGCATCGCGATACAGCCACACCGTCTTTGCATCCGGCACCCGGTCCGCAAGGCTAAGTCCCAGAAACCTCATAAAGGACAGCCGGTCACGGACCTGATATTCGATCTGATCGTCCGACAGGTTGTAGAGTGCGCTCAGCACCAGCGTCTTGAACATCAGCACAGTGTCCATCGGCTTGCGGCCTGCGCGCGACTTGCGCTCCGCATCAGGCTTGCGCCAAACCTCATCCAAAATAGAACGAAACTCCTCCCACGGCACGACCGCATCGATCTCAACCAATGGGTCCTTCTTCGCGTCAAGGCTCGCATAGCGGTCGGAAAGATCAAAGAAACCCATCTGCGTCATTGCCGTCTCCCCTGTGCCGGTTCGTCCCATCAAAGATAACGCAGCACCGGGGTTGGGGCAATTTTTAGAGGTGCCCATTACTGAGTCTGAGATCTTCTTGCCTGGATAAGCTATCCGTAAGCAGCAGGTATCTCTGCCGTCAAGATGACCTCCGAGGAGAATGATTGGTTGCAACAAAGCCGATCATCTTTTTTGGCTATGTCTTTCACCGTCGAGGTTGTATGGCGCATTCGCAATAAACCGGCGCAGGCGCTCCGGATCGTGGGGTCGATCTCGGCCGCTCACCCGAGCCAAGTAGGCCATATAGGCGATGGTCACGGCAGCCAGAACGACCGACGCGATCGACACGATGATGTCAAAAGTAGCCATTTTCCCTCCTTTGAGCCGTCGCCCAGGTTCACACTGAACAACACAGCATATAGCACGGTTCTGTCGCAGAGCATAACGAACCACGCGTTTCTTACAGGGTTCCTTTCGCTTGTTACGAAGACCCGCTGCTACTTAGCGAGTGGCAACGGGAACGGGCAAAGCGTCTGAAAGTGCTTCGCGACCCGCCGCACCTTGTCATGGGGCAGTCCCATCTCTGACACGAAGGACAGCTGAAGCTGCGGGGAGACTTCAGAGAAGAGGGAGAAGGCCGGCCCCATGGCAGACTGAGCGGCCTCAATGTCAGAGATTGCGGCGGCAAGCTGATAAGCGGATAGGTTCGCACCATAGGGTGCGTTCACCGTTCCGAGAATTTTCGATGCGACGTGCACCATCCTTTATCTTCTTTCCCAGATCGCATGGTCGGCGTTCTTTCGCGTTATGATCTCTTGGGTCCCGCAACTCAGCCGCATCGAATGACACGTTAACATACCCTCTCCTGTGCGTTACAGCCAATGTAGCACTTATGTCGCAGAAGGGGGGGCGGCATCCGTTGATCTCGATTTTGCGAACCCTTGACCCACAATCAAGCGCTTAAACCAACTGAGCTAAGGCGGCACTCGGGCAGATTTAGCGCCGGCCGGTTTTAGCGTCAATTTTGTGATAGACTCGGTTCAGCAGAGTAGGAGCATTGGGATGACAGGCCCAAAACCGGATGAATCAGACCCCGAGTGGGAGGAATGGTTTATAGAGAAGATGGGCCAGCCTGGGCCCGATGAGGAAGCGTTTTTCGAACGACTGCGGCGCCTTGGGCTTGGAGTTGGCCTCGATGAGGACGGGAACCTTGTTTATGACAAAGACCTTCCCGAGGCCAAGAACGGGCTTGGAGAGTAGACCCTGCCCGCGGCGCCGTAGTGGTAATAATCTCTGAAAATACCTCACCCGCTGTGGCGTTTCGGATACCGACGGCGACAAGAACTCGTCGACATCTTGCAACGATACGCCGAACACATCGGCCAGCTCCGACCTTGTTAGTTGAAGTTCATCGGTTAATAGGTCACATATGACCAGTAAATCTCTTTTATCAGCTATTTAAGACCGCTAATGACGAATCTTCGTGCCCAGAGGGCTTTGGTAAACCTTGGCCGTAACATCAAACAAGCGCGCCTCGCGCGTCGTCTTGCCATGCTCGATCTCGCCGAACGCGCAGGCGTGTCAGAAAAGACGATCCAGCGTCTGGAGCGGGGCGATGCTGGTGTGGGCATCGGGAAACTGGCCGGGGTGCTTGCGGCGCTCGGCGAGCCCGATGCACTCGCGGAGATCCTACGAATAGAAGAGGATGCTGTGGGCCTGTCCCTCGCAGTCGACGCGATTCCCAAGCGGGGGATATCCTATGTAAAGCGCGGCGGCGCACGAGCTCCGGATAGCCGCCATGAGGCCGGCGGTGATGATGAAGGCGCAGGCTTCTGATGGCCCCGGGCACCCCGGAACAGAAGTTCACCCATGTCTGCCTTGGAAGCGCACTCTTGCCAGTCGGTAAGCTGCGGTTCACCCAAGGGTCGCGCCGCCATCATTCCGAATTTCAATATTTTGAGAGCTGGCAGAACGATGCGCGTGCCTTCGCGAACGCACCTCAGCTGCCACTCGGATTAACGCCCTCCTATGTGTCTAAGGCATCCACAGGCGTTCAGCGCGACAGCCTGCCTTCCGTCCTTCAGGATGCAACGCCTGATGCATGGGGGCGTCTCTTGATGGCGCGTGTTCACGGCGCCGATCTCAGCGAATTCGACATGCTTGCCCTGTTGGATGATGCGACGCGTCAGGGTGCACTTCGGTTCACTGAAGAAGGCGGAGGAATCATTAGTGGACATCGCGCACCGGTGCAGAACCTCGATCAGCTTGACGAACTTAGGGACATTGCGATCAGGGTCCAGCAGCGACGCGAGGTGTCGAACGAGGAATTACGCCTGATTGCAGGCGCCGGCGGCTCGATTGGCGGCGCCCGACCGAAGGCAACTGTGCAGGACCGAGACGCGCTCTGGATTGCTAAGTTCTCGTCCCTGGGGGACCAGATCCCTGTGGAGCGCATCGAGGTCGCGACGCTACAGTTGGCGCGGGAATGCGGCCTGCGTGCGCCCGACGCGCGACTGGTGCTGGAAAACTCTGACCATCCAGTGGCCCTGATCAAGCGCTTCGATCGGCGGGCGGGGAGGCGTGTCCCTTACTTTTCTGCGCGCACAGCTCTTAATCGATCCGGAGCGGAGCAAGGCTCCTATACAGAGATCGCAGAGGCGATCCGGATGATCAGTAAGGCTACGCGGGCAGATCTGCATGAGCTTTGGGCGCGAATGGCCTTCAATGCCCTTGTCACCAACACGGATGATCACCTGAAGAACCACGGATTCATCTATGCCGACAACGGCCTTTGGCGACTCTCTCCGCTCTTTGATGTGAACCCACAGGCGGGACGCCATCGCTATCTCCAGACGGCGATCATTGAAGGAGAGCCGTTTGAGGCGTCACTCGATCTTGCGGTGGCCGCTGCAGAGTTCTTCGATCTATCGGAGAACGAGGCGCGCAAGCGGGCACGCGAAATGGCCTCCCTCATCGCCAACCGGTGGAGACCTCTCATGCGGCAATTCGGTATTGGTGGAGAAGATCTGAAATCTCTCGCAGACGCCTTCGAACATGGCGAGGCAGAGAAGGCTCTCAGCCTTTGATCCACGGTCGTCAATCTCCCGGTGGCTTCGCCACGGTTGAGCGTTTCAGAGCCTTGAGGCGTTACATCCGCTCTGACCTCATAATGACCGCTCTGACGGCAGACTGCTTCGCGCTTGCAGCATGGTCGGGCTCTACGTGGTCGGTCCAGAGCAGCCGCTGGATCGGAGCTCATGGTGTTTGCGGTGTTCCCCAAAGCGGCCATTAGAAGGGGCGGTATCCCGTGCCACTTGCGTTTGCGCAACAAAGCCTGAACGTGATCTTATCCAACCCCGTTCGATCGGCTTTCGAGCGGGCATGCGTTACCGCAGCGGGAACATCCGGGGGTCTGCCGTCCGGCAACACACGTTCCATGTTTTGTTCTTTCGCGAACAACTCTGAAATCTTCTGCACCTGGACCGTGCCTATGTAGATCGATGACACGGGCAGCGACGCGAGTAGCCTGAATCGCCTCGATCGTCGCCTCGATATCCGGCACACCTCCAGTATGCTCCTCCCTTGTTACGGCAGCGATCATATGTGCGGCACCCTCAAGCCCAAGGAGCGTCGAACCGATTGCCGCGGAAATATGATCCTGCCCTATGGCCAGATCCGTAGGAATGGGGCCAAGCGGCATAATCGGGCACCCTGCTTGAAGCATCTGCTCTGCAAGTTCACGGATCGCGCCGGGTGCCGCATGGCCAGGTCCTTCGATCATTACCGAGCAGCCATCGGCGGCAATTTGGCGCGCGAGGTCGATTTGTGCTAAAAACTCCAACCTTTGCGCTCTATCATTCGCGTCAAGGATGGTAGCAGATCGGAATGTCGACCCTATACTGATTGTTGCACCCAAACGTCTTGCGGCGGGAATGAGATCGGGGACGATGTCCATATATGCGTTGCTGGTTGATCCTCGGGAGAGTAGATCTCTGATGACGATCCCGCCGCCACGCGAAGTCCAGGATACATTCCGGTCTGCGCGAGCCACATCGATGATGTCTTGGGCCGCAGTTGGGTGAATCGTGATCATCCCAACCCCGCCCTCGATCTGCTCAAGCGCTCGGTCCAAAAGTTCGGAACGATCAACGCGCATATCGGCTCGTTCGACCGTGTAGATTGGTAAAGTAGCCGCGGGCATCCCCGCCTCGACAATCCGCCGCCAAAGCGGTTTGGCAGAAACCCGAAGGCTGAGATCGGAGATGACATCTGGAGCATCGTTCATACCGCAAAGTCGGTTTATCTTCTCCTCTTCGTTCATCTGATCGCGGCGACTGGTGCTGCCAATCAGGGCCATGACGCGCACCGGCTGAGCACTGCCAACCCGAACGGGACCCCGAGGGCCGGGTATCGTCGCGTTCAATGCCATGACGGCAATTCCGCAAGAACGCATTCGATGACATCCTGAGCGGTGAGCTGGAATTTTTCAGCTTTCGCAACAAAACCCGGCGAACGAGCGTTAAGTGCATTCTTCAACATCTTGTCAGAATGCAGCAATCGAGCTGCCAGCCCTTCGGGCTTCGTTGGCACTGGAATGATACGGCAGCCCAGTTCCTGTGCAATCTCGACCTCGGCGTCAGTCCCCATACCACCGTCGAAGACAAGAACCGTGTGCGCCTTACGCAACATCGGTCTCCTCAGATCCTTCAGCATGGGTAGAAGTGCGCGGTCGTTCGAGAAACTTCTATTTGACGCGTAGGGATTGGGAAAGAAACGTATCCGCTTGTTTAAATCTATCTTGTTGGTAACGCATTTTCCCTGAAATTCGAAGAGCAGATCTCGACTAACTCCAGCGGACTGGCCATCGAGCATAATCACACGTTCGGATTCTGGAGCCGCGAAAAGCGCGCCGACTTCTTTCGCGAGCTCGCTCGAGGTTTCATGCCCTCCCGTAACGTATACCGTCGGCCCGCGTGATTGCAGTGTTACCTGTTTGACCACACTCTCTATATCGGAGAAATTCGGCATTAGAACGCATTCAATACCGATACGTCTAAGATCCGCCTGCCACAATCTCTGCCGCTGCGCTTTCTCCGGGTTTGCAGGATCCTCTTCAACGGACAGCATGATATGGGAGTGTCCAGCGCGCCCTGCCAGTCTTCGCGCCTCAAGCAGAACGGATTGGATATTTGAATCGCTATAACCGTAACCGATAAACAGGAAGCACTTCCGAAGTAGGTCGCTCCGTAACCGCTCAACAGTTGCCGGTTTTTTATGAGAGAAATCTTCGTAATCCTCCTTTGCGATTACGAACTCATGAGGCTTCGAAACACCGAACGAACCATGCGCCTTGATGACTTCCACACCATCGAAAAGACCCAACTCGGCCATGTCGCCATCTCGTGCACGGACACGCGTGCTAAGACCGGCCAAGTTTAGTGCATCTTCGATGAGGCGGTCGTAATTGGTCGTCCAGATTGTAGAGACATTGCTGCGCGCAAGTTCATGGTGATAGACGCTCGGCGCGGCAGATACATCCAAGACACGTTTGAGGTGCTGGATAAGCGGTCCGCGATTGCCGGACATCCGATTTATATAATACTGTGCAATGGCAGGCAGATCATCTTCGCCCCCGACTGTTATACCCAGATCAGCCCCAAGAGGCCCAAGAAGTTCGACCCAACCAGCCACTTTCGAGGGGCGAGAAGCACCAGCGCCAACGAACCAAGCTGCATTGCCGAAAAAGGCCTCGCGCGAAAAATATTTCACAAGTCGTTCAAGTTCGACCGGCTGAGATACATCTGTCGCCATGAACTAATTCCCCATAGATTTGCCAACGACAAAGATGCCCTTGGCGAGCGGCATATGCCAGCGATAATTCTAACGGGCAGAAACTCACCGCAGAAGGAAAATGAGGCAACTCCCAAAAGGGTAAATTATGGCACCGCTCCTCCCGAGCGCATCGAAGGGCGAGACCACCAGGCAGCCAATGCGAAGAGCCGCTATTGAACCCTTTATTGATCGTTGTGACGAGTGCAGCGAAAGCCCTTTCCGCCGATTGTGTTGAAAAGCTATTTGCTGCAACTGCAAGTCTCTTAAAAGTAGGAAGCTGTTCTCCGACGAGCGAATTGCATCTCCGGGTGCCGCCGGGATTCCCATAGTTTGGAATCTTGTCTTGCCGAATTTGGCTTCGGCGCGCTGTAGTAGAGTTTTTTAACACAATCCGCCTTTGTTCCAGAGGGCTTCGCAGCCGCAGCGAAAATTTTGCCTCTGCATCTAACAGCAGGAAAGACCCGCCAAGCCGACCTTCAGCCTTGGTCAGACATAGAGTCATGTCCACGAGGCCGGCCGCGAGTTGCACCACGAAATGCAAATGGTTGGCATAAGTTGGCGCAGTTGCGATTTCATAATCCTCGTGTTGGTGATCCTTCAGATATTGTAGATACCGACCTTGATCGGCATTTCGCTCTTCAGCGCATAGCAGTGCGCATCAAGCTCGGCATCCTCCTCTTTATCGTCATGACATTGCAGGTCGCGCACTTCGGGCAATGCGATGCCAGTGTGATGTGCTGTGTCTTCGGGGCTATGACCTGCATCGCGCAAGTTCAGCGTGTCGCGCCCGGTTTTGGTCATGCATTTCTTCTCACATACGTGCCATTGGCAACTTAAACGCTATCGTCCTCTGACGGCAGGGACGCAGCGAGTGCCTGAATGCGCTTTGATGGGCCCTTGTAACGCGCCCCTCGGACGGAACCGCCGTTAGTGCGCGCCATATCAGCGTGTGAAACCTGACCAGAGCGAAGTAGTTCTTCATCGCGTTCGCGCGCGGCGGCTTTCTCAGCTGCGCGTTCCTGGAACGAATATCTGGGCACCTTGGGTTTCATGTTGTCTCCCTCAAGTAAGCTTATCACATCGATGTCGATTTCTTTCGAGGAAACCGCGCCACCTGCGGCCAGCCTGTGCCGCACTTACAGACAGACCGGCGCTCGAATTCGTGCTGGGTAATGCCCTCAGGCACCTCGCTGGACCATGCGCAGCTCCGGGCGGGGCAGGGGCTGCCGGTCGGGCAGGGCTGGGTCGACCCGCGTATCAAGGTAGTCGCCCTTTAGAATATGATCGGCAAAAAGCCTCAGCTGCCCAGTGGTGCGCCCGCGTTTACCGTTCAGCCGCGCTTCGGGTAGGCCGGTTTCGCGCGTGCCGATATCGGTGATCGCCTCGGCGCGGGCTTCGATTTCGTCGGCGATGGTGTTGAGGAATGCGGCCCGCGCCTCGCGGGTGCTATAGCCGTAGGACCAGAACGCAGCCTCGGCCGCTTCGCAGGCCTGATCGACGAGCGCCGTTGTCCCGACGCTGAAATCATGCGCCGGACCGCTGGCGGGTTCGGAGGGGAAGGTCTGCTCAGCGCCGACCCATGTGCCGGCGATCAAATGTTTACCATGCGGGGTGAAGCTCATGCTGCTGTCTCCTTTTGCGAATTTCTGACCATCTTGCAGGCAATCTCGAAAGCGGCACGGGTGGCACCGAGGTCGGCTGTACCTTGGCCTGCGATGTCAAATGCCGTGCCATGCGCCGGGGTGGTGACGGGCACCGGCAGCCCGCCTTGAACGGTCACGCCACGGTCAAATCCCAGCAGTTTAAGGGCGATCTGGCCTTGGTCGTGATACATCGTGACCACGGCGTCGATCTCGCCTTTCGTGACCTTGAGAAAGACGGTGTCTGAGGGCAGGGGGCCGGTGACAGCCATCTGCCCGCCTGCCATGCGACGCACCGCGGGTTCGATCACGTCGATTTCCTCTCGGCCAAAGTTGCCGCCGTCCCCGGCATGGGGGTTGAGCGCTGCAACGGCGATGCGGGGCCGCGCGTGACCGGCTTGCCGCAGGGTGCGGTCGATCAGGCGGGTGGCTTCTTGGATGCGGTCGGGGGTGATCGCGTCGGCCACGTCCCGCAGGGCGATATGGCTGGTGACCCGGCTGGTCCACATATCGTCGAGTGTGTTGAGTTCGGAAATATAGTTGGTCACGCCGAGCTTTTCGGCGATGTAATGCAACTCATCGGAATGCCCGATCCCGGCCATATGCATCGAGGCCTTGTTGAACGGGGCGAAGACAATCGCGTCGATCACCCCCTCCTGCACAAAGGCGAGCGCTTGGTCGAGGACCCGTAGCGTGGACCGGCCCGAGGCTTCGGTGCTTTGCCCAATGACGACATCCTCGGCCGCGATGGTTTCCATCTCATGCAGGGCGATTGGCGCATGCGCCGTCCAATCCTGTGTCGCCGCATCCACCGCCGTCATCGCGTGGTCGCACCCGGCTTGGCGCTGCCCCATCTCAAAGACATGACGGTCGCCGATCAGCAGGATTTGCGCCTGATCGCAGCAATCATCGGCCAGCAGCCGGGCGACAAGTTCCGGCCCGATGCCGCTGGGGTCACCGGGGATAACACCAATTCTTGGGGTCATGTTCACTCCGTTTCTGTATTGTGGTCCTTGGCTTTGCCGTCTTCTTGCAAAGCGTTTTTGGTATTGGTGACGGCCGAGACGAGGTGATGACGCAGCGCCTCGGATGTGGCTTTGGCGTCGCGCCGCGACAGGGCGTCGACGATGGCGCGGTGTTCGGCCAGGGTCTGGCCGCGGCCCGAGCGACGTTGCGAGGATTGAAACCGCGCCCGCCACAGCCGCGCATTAAACTTAAGATGCGTATCGATCAGCGGGGCATTGCGGCTTGCCTGCACGATCGCTTCGTGCATCTGCATATCGAGGCGAAAGGATTCCAGTGGGGAAAGCGTGCTGTCTCCTGCCTCAATCTGGCGCTGATACTCGGCCACTTGAGCGATCTCGGCATCGGTGATGCAGGCGCAGGCCAACTCCCCGGCCAAGGCTTCGAGCGCGCCCATAACTATCAGGTTTTGTTCGATCTCATCCAGCCGGGGGTTGGCCACTTGCGGGCGACGGGTGACCGAATATTCGATCAACCCGTCCTGTTCGAGAATGGTCAAAGCACGGGTCAGGGGGGTGCGGCTGATGCCCAAGGCAGCGGCCAGATCACGCTCCGAGATATGCGCCCCGGCGGGCAGTTTCTCTAGCAAAATCAACTCGCGCAGCTTGTCGGCGGTGACCTCTACCAATGTGGCGCGGGGCCGCGCGAGGGCAAGCTCGCCCGTGTCGAGGTCCGTGATGTCGGTCTTCTTGCTCATGTCATTTTCCCCAGCTCAGCACCACCGGCTCAAGCGGCCGGATCAAGCGGAGTAGGGACTCTCGTGTCTGAGGATGCAATGGGGCAATCGGGTGACGACAGAATTCCGAGCGGATCACGCCGCCTTCGACCATCGCCGCTTTGGCAGACCGAAAGCCGCATTGACGGTTTTCATGGTTCACTGCGGGCAAGACGCGGGCATAGGCATCGGTCGCGGCCCGGAGGTCGCCAGCGGCGAAATGGTCAATCACCGGCTTGATCTGGTCGGGGATTATCGCGCTGGTCATGGCGCCAGTGGCCCCGGCTTCGAGATCAGCGAGCAGCGTGATCGCCTCTTCGCCGTCGAAAGGGCCTTCGATGGCGTCGCCACCTGCCGCGATCAGGTCACGCAGCTTGGTTGCGGCCTGCGGACATTCGATCTTGAACAGACGCACCTCTTCGATTTCGCGCGCCATGCGCACCAGCAGAGGGACCGGTAGGTCCACCCCCGAAAGCGGCGCGTCTTGCACCATGATCGGGATGCCGACTTCGCCCACTTGGGCAAACTGCTCAAAGCTCTGTTCCGCCGAGCCCTTCAGCAATGCGCCATGGTAGGGGGGTATCATCATGACCATCGCGGCGCCGTGGTCTTTCGCGTGCTGCGCGCGGGCCACCGCGATTTGGGTGGCGTAATGGCTGATGGTGACGATGACGGGCAGGCGCCCCGCCATATGCTTAAGCGAGACCTCGGTCAAAAGGCGGCGTTCCTCATCGGTGATCAGGAACTGTTCAGAGAAGTTGGCGAGGATGCAGATGCCATCGCTGCCCTGATCGACCATACAGTCGATCACACGTTTCATGCCCTCATAGTCGACCGTGCCGTCATCGTTGAACGGGGTAGGGGCGACGGGCCAGATGCCGGAGTATTTGGTCATTCTGTGATCTCGAAATTGGAAT
The DNA here is from genome assembly GCF_034377145.1 of Sulfitobacter sp. OXR-159. Lineage (NCBI taxonomy): Bacteria > Pseudomonadati > Pseudomonadota > Alphaproteobacteria > Rhodobacterales > Roseobacteraceae > Sulfitobacter > Sulfitobacter sp. OXR-159. The sequence continues at coordinate 2,617,240 of NZ_CP139707.1, read as the reverse complement.
GATGCTTGTCGGAGATGGTGATGCCGAGGCCGGGTTTGTCGTCGTCAAGCTGCAAGAACCCGCCCTGCGCCTCCGGGTCGCCTTCGAAGATATAGTAGAACAACTCATTGCCGACCTCGACATCGAAGACCGGGAAGTATTCGGACATCGGACAGTTAATATTGGCCATGGTCAGGTGATAGTTATGCATCTGCCCGGCATGTGGGATGACCGGGATCTGCGCCGCCTCGGCGATGGCGTTGATCTTTTGCGCCGCCGTGATGCCGCCGACGCGGTTGGTGTCATATTGCAGCACACTGACCGCGCGGCGATTGATCAGTTCGGCGCAACCGATCACGCTGTATTCATGTTCGCCGCCCGAGATTGGGACGATCCCCATGGCGTTCAACTCGGCATAGCCTGCCACATCATCGGCGATCACCGGCTCTTCGAGCCAGCGCGGCTCGTATTTCGCCAGTTTGGGCAGCATCCGCTTGGCGTAGTCGAGGTTCCAACCCATATAGCATTCGAGCATCAGGTCTTTGTCATAGCCGATCACCTCGCGCAGCGCTTCGACCCTTTTGAGGTTCTCGCGCATGCCTGCCATGCCGTCCTTCGGGCCAAAGCCAAACCGCGTTTTAAAGCCGGTGTAGCCGTGCTGCATCGCCTCTTCCGCTTCGGCCTGCATGCTTTCGACAGACCCCGCGTAAAGCTTGGAATAGTAGACCGGGATTTTCTCTTTGGTGCGCCCGCCCAAGAGTTTGAACACGGGTTTGTCGACCAGTTTGCCCATCAGATCCCAGATCGCGATGTCGACGGCCGAGATCGCGGTCATCCCGATCCCCTTGCGGCCCCAAGCGTGGCTGCGGCGGTACATTTTCTCCCACAGATAGGCGTAGTCGAAGGGGTCTTCGCCGACGACCAGCGGGGCGAACCATTCGTCGATCGCCTGTTTCACCAGCGTCGGTGCCAAGGCTGCATTGCCGATGCCGATCGTGCCGTCTTCAGTCTCGATCTCGCAGGTCAGCCACTGGTGAAAACGAAAGCTCGCCATGGCATCGCCCTTAATCCAAAGGGCATCCGACGCATTGGTGCAGAAATTCCCCGAGGGGGGCACGGTCGGCCCTTTCCAGTTCCAGACACGGGTGCGGACGGATTTGATCTTAGTCATCAGGGCCTCTCTTTTTTCGCTGTTTCTCGTTCTGCCGGACACTTCCGAAGACGAATCATGTTGACATCACTCTTAGCATCATATTGGAACTTTGGAATGCCAAAATTATAGAGCGCCAAATTACGGAGGGGAAGAAATGAAAAATCAACGACTGCACAAGCTGCCGTGCGTTCGTGGCTCATTTCCCGATAGGCAAAGGTGCAATGGATGCGGCAGAACTTTCTTAACCAACGGAGGAGATACGATGAAAACCCTTACAAAGAGCCTGAGCGCCAGTCTGGCTGCGGCGACCTTTGCACTTGTGACACCCGTGGCCGCGGACACCTATGTGGTGGCCGTGGGTGCGGCGTCGAACAGCCTGCAGGGCAAAAGCGCCGCACGCTTTGCCGAACAACTGCAAGAGCAACTGGGCGACGCCCACACGGTGGAATTCTATGCCGATGCACAGCTCGGCAACGAAAAGGAACTGATGCAAAAGCTGCGTCTGGGCACCGTGGATTTCACGCTGATCTCTTCCATCATGGCCAACATTGCGCCCGAATTTGCGCTCTTTGACATGCCGTTTTTGGTACAGGATCGCGCGCACCTAAAAGCAATCGACGCCGAGATCGTGCAGCCCGATTTGGCCCCATTGGCGCGCAAAGCCGGGCTTGAAGTGCTTTCTACTTGGGAAAACGGTTTCCGCCAGATCACCAACAACGCCCGCCCGATCAACACCCCCAGCGATTTGGATGGGCTCAAAATCCGCACGCCCTCTTCTGAATGGCGGGTTTCGATGTTCAAAGAATGGGGCGCAAACCCGACGCCGATGTCTTTCTCTGAAGTGTTCGTCGCCCTTCAGACCGGCACAATGGACGGGCAGGAAAACCCGCTGACCAATATCGTCGGCGCGAATTTCCAAGAGGTGCAGGGCTACCTGAGCCTGACTGGCCACGTCTATTCACCTACCTATCTGACTACCGGGGCCGAAACCTGGTCGAAACTTCCCGATGAGGTCAAAACCGCCGCGACCGAAGTTGCTGCATCCGTTCAGGACTGGTCGCTGAACCAGGGCGAAACCGCCGACGGTGAATTGGTCGAGAAGGTCCGCGCAGCGGGGGTAGAGGTCAATGAGGCTGACAAGGCCGCCTTTATCGAAGCCTCCGCGCCGATCTACGCTGCCTTCTCCAGCCAAGTGCCGGGGGGCGAAGCGCTCGTCTCGCGCGCGCAAGAACTGGCCAAGTAAACGCAGCTTCGCCCCGGTTGGCATGGGCTGGCCGGGGCCGCTTAGAACAGGAGACAGGCATGGTCGCTAAGATCGAGCGTTTACTTCTTTGGGCAATCGAAACGGCTTGCCTCGCGCTGTTGGTGACACTGGCGGGAGCGGTCGTTTATTCGACCACCATGCGTTACCTCGGTGCATCGCCCGCATGGTACGATGAGATTGCCAGCGTCCTGCTGGCTTGGCTCACCTATTTCGGCGCCGCCTATGCGGTGTTCATGCGCCAACACATGGGCTTTTCGGGCATCGTCATCGCCTTGCCGAAATCTGCGGCCATCGTGCTGACTTTATTTTCCGAGCTGCTCGTCATCATTTATTTCTCCGTCACAGCTTATTACGGCAATGCCGTCCTGGCGGTGGCGAAATGGGATTCACTGCTGTCCTTGCGCTGGATGACTTTGGACATCGTGCAATCGGTGATCCCGATCGCTTCGGTCTTGATGATCATCGGCACCCTGTTGACCCTGCCGCGCGCCCTGCGCTTGGCCGCGCAAGGGATTGATCCCGAACATGCAGAAATCGACAAAGCCATTGCCGAGGCCGAAACCGCCACGCTCGACCTAAAGGACACCGCCAAATGATCCTCCTTTACACCACCATTGCCCTGATCACCCTGATCTTGATCAACGTGCCCATCGCCGTCGCGATCGGGGTGACCTCTATGGCGGGCTTTCTGCTGACTTCCGGGCCAGACGCCTTCTATGACATGGTGATCAAGCTCTATTCCGGCTCGACCTCCTTTCCGCTGATTGCCATTCCGTTGTTCATTCTGGCGGGCAATCTGATGAACACCTCCGGTATCTCTCTGCGGCTGATCAACTTTGTCACCGCGCTGATCGGTTTTATTCGCGGCGGGCTTGGTATGGTAAACATCGGCGTCTCGATGGTCTTTGCCGAGATCTCTGGCTCGGCTGTGGCCGATGTGGCCGCAACCGGCACCGTCTTGATCCCCGAGATGAAGCGGCGCGGCTATTCACGGACACTGGCGGCGGCGATTACGTCCTCTTCGGCATCGCTTGCCATCATCATCCCGCCCTCGATCCCCTAGATCCTCTACGGGGCCATTGCCGAAACCTCGGTGATCAAGCTTTTTGTCGCGGGGGTCGTGCCCGGCCTTTTGGGGGCCTTTCTGTTGATGACGGTGACCTATGTGCTGGCCGTCCGCTATGACTTGCCGCGTGCCGAGAGCTTTGATCTGGGCCATGTGGGCCGGACCTTCAAAGAGGCGTTCTGGGCCTTGACCATGCCGGTCATCATCCTTGGCGGTATCTTTTCTGGTCTTGTCACCGCCACCGAAGGGGCGGGGCTTGCGGTCTTGGCGGCCTTGGTGATCGGGCTGTTCATCTACCGTGATCTGGATGTCTCGCGGCTCCGCAAGACCATGCTCGAAGGCGTCAGCCAGACTGGCGTGGTGATGCTGCTGGTGTCCACCTCCGCCGCCTTGGGGTTGTTCCTGACCCAAGCGCAGGTGCCGCAAACCTTGGCGGCTCAGATCACCGAAGTCACCACGAACCCGCTGATCGTTCTGGCGCTGTTGAACCTGCTCTTGCTGGTCTTGGGGATGTTCCTGCATGGGGCCGCCGCGATCATCTTGGTCGTGCCGGTGGTGATGCCGCTGGTCAATGCGGTGGGGATTGATCCGATCCACTTCGGCATCATGGTAACGCTGAACCTTGCCATCGGTCAGCAGACCCCGCCTGTGGCATCGGTGCTTATCACCTCCTGCTCAATCGCCCGCGCGGGCATCTGGGAAACCTCGCGCACCAACTTGCCGTTCATTGCCGTGCTGGCGTTTGTCCTGCTCTTGGTGACCTATGTGCCCGAAGTCTCCCTCGCGCTGACGCACTACCTTGATTGAGCAAGATCAATGCATTCTCGGGTGGGTGATCCTGCCCGGGACTGCATGCGTTTTGCTGGGACTACGATGGTTTCGCCTCCCGGCGCGGCCATCATCCCTGCGGTGATTGCCTGCATATTTGAAAGGGTTTTGCCCAGATGCAGCACCCGGCTTCGACCCCCAGCAAGGCTGTTTTGCAATCCGGACGCTTTGGCGTTTGTGTGAACAAGGCCGCAGAAGCTGCGGGCCCACGGCGCGCCTAGGGCCGCAGCAAACCTGCCAAAACAAACGGCATTTTCCGCCTCTGTCACAAATGTTTTGCATTGTCAGGCCACAAGGGGCCGCAATGCGTCGAAGTATAAATTGACCAAATGGTCTAACGCGCGCATTCTGCCGACAATTAGTACACTAGAAAGAGGATTTCCCATGACACGAACCATTCTGCTGGCCGGCACCATGCTGGCGGGGCTCGCCTCCGTGGCCCAAGCCGACACGCTGCGTCTTTTGACATGGGGCGGCTACGCACCTGAGGACGTGGTCGCGAAATTCGAAGAAGTGACCGGCCATACCGTCGAAGTCACGAAATCCAACAACGAAGAGATGATCGCCAAGCTGCGCGCCACGGGCGGCGGTGGTTTTGACCTCGCTCAGCCATCGCAAGACCGCATCATGGGCCCGCAGATGGAATTTGGCATCTACAAACCGATCGATGTCTCCAAGCTGAACAAAGAGCTATTCATCACCTCCATGCTCGACTCGACCATGGCGAACACCACCGTGAACGGTGATGTCTACGGCGTGCCGCATGTCTGGGGCACCTCCGGTCTGGTGATGAACACCGCCGAAGCAGGTGAGACGGTCAAGGATTACACTGACCTCTGCGCGCCGGAAGTGGCGGGTAAGGTTTCTTACCGCCTCAAGCGTCCGACCCTGATCGGTTTCGCCTTCGCCATGGGCGAAGACCCCTTTGCCGCCTATGGCGACGAAGCCAAATACGCCGAGATCATGGGCAAGGTCGAAGAGAAGCTGATCGAATGCAAAGAGAACGTCAAAACCTACTGGGGCGGCGGTGATGAGCTGATGAACCTGCTGCGCTCGGGCGAAGTGACCGCGTCGATGGCATGGGACACCGGCGGTTGGAAGCTGAACGACGACAACGCTGATCTGACCTTCGTGGCCCCGGCCTCGGGCGCTCTGGGCTGGATCGACACCTTCGTTCTGCCCGCCAAAGGGCAGGCCGATGATGTGGCCTATGAGTGGATCAACTTTGTCATGCAGCCGGAAATCGCGGCGATGATCACCGCAGCGGCGGGCAACTTCACCGCTTCTGCAGGCGCGGATGAGTTTGCCGAAGACAGCCTGAAAGCCAAGTATCAGGCCAGCTTCCCCCAAGAAGCCATCGACAACATCAAATGGTATCCGCCGGTGCCTGCCGGTCTGGAAACCATCGAAGGCGAAGTGCTGGACCGCGTCCAAGCTGCCAACTGATAACTGACCATCGGGCGGCACCCTCATCTCGGGGGTGTCGCTCCTTTATACGGAATTCACATGACCCCAGATCTGGAATGCGTCGACCTCGTTAAGCGGTTCGGCGATACCACCGCTGTTAACAACGTCTCCTTCACGGTGCCGCCCGGCAGTTTCTTCTCCATCCTCGGGCCTTCGGGCTGCGGCAAGACGACGATCATGCGGATGATCGCGGGGTTTCTTGACCCGACCTCCGGTGACATTCGAATCAAGGGCGGATCGGTGCTCGACACGCCGCCGAACAAGCGGCCCGTGAACATGGTGTTCCAACATCTGGCGCTTTTCCCGATGATGACGATTGCCGAGAATATCGGCTACGGGTTGCGCCGCCGCGGCATGGCCAAGGGAGAGATCGCGCGTAAAGTCGATGAGGCGCTCGACCGGATCGGCCTGCCGGGGATCGGCGCGCGCAAGACGGATGAGCTTTCGGGCGGGCAGAAACAACGGGTCGCCATCGCGCGCTGCATGGTGCTGGAGCCTGACGTGCTACTGTTGGATGAGCCACTGGGGGCGCTGGACCTCAAGCTGCGCGAACATATGAAGGTAGAGCTGAAGGCCCTGCAAGCTGCCTTTGACACGACATTCGTCTATATCACCCACGACCAATCCGAAGCGCTGGTGATGTCTGACCAGATCGCCGTCATGAGCAACGGCCAGTTCGAGCAGGTGGGCCGGGGGCAAGACCTCTACTACCGCCCCGAGACGCCCTTCGTCGCGGGTTTCATCGGGGAATCGAACCGCTGGAAGGGCCGGATCGAGCGGGTGGAGGGCGACGCGCTGCAACTGCGCACCGACAGCGGGTTGGCGATGCGGGCCACGGGGACGGGCCTTGCCCAAGGCGCGCGCGCCGAGATTTTCGTGCGGCCTGAATCCATTCGTCTTGCCGCCAGCGCCGATGCGCTTTCGGGTTTTGACAATCGACTGGCGGGCACTGTGACGAGCCTGCTGTTCAACGGCGCGGCTTCGCGCGTGTTGGTACAGGACGATGTTGGTGAGACGCTCGAAGTCACGCTGCCGCAATCAGGTGAATTCTCAAGTCTGAAACGTGGCGATGCGGTGCATATCGGCTGGGGCGCGGGGCAGGCGACCTGCTTTGGGGCCGCCTGATGCGCAGCCAATCCCGCATTACATTCTACCTGCTGCTGACGCCTTTGGTGCTGTGGCTGGGTCTGCTCATCATCATTCCGCATATCGACATGCTGCTGATTTCCCTGCGCGAGCGGATCAGCTTTGGCGTCTATGAAACCAGTCTGGCGCAATATGAAAAGGCGTTGACCGAACCACTTTACCTACGCACCTTTTGGCGCACGGCGGTGATGTCGGTGCTGGCAACCGCGCTGACGCTGCTGATCGCCTTTCCGGTGTCCTATTACATCGCCAAGATGGCCAAGGGGCGCTTGCAACAGGTGTTGTTCCTGCTCTGCCTGATCCCGTTCTATGTCTCTGAATTGGTGCGTACTTTCGGCTGGATGATCCTGCTGCGTGAGACCGGTCTCGTCTCGAACCTGTTGCAATGGGTGGGGCTGGCGGATCGCCCAGTTGAGATGCTCTATACAGATGCCACAATGATGGTGGGGCTGGTCTATACCTCCATGCTCTTCATGGTAGTGCCGCTTGTCACTACGCTGGAAAGCCTCGACGACAGTGTGATCGAGGCGGGCTATGATCTGGGCGGCAGCGGGCTTTCCGTCCTGCGTGAGATCATCATCCCCCACGCCATGCCCGGCATCGTGTCGGGCTGTATCGTGGTCTTCATGCTGAGCTTGGGCAACTATCTGACGCCGACGATGCTGGGCGGCAAGGACAGCCTGTGGTTCACCGAAATGATCTATAACCAGTTCATCGTGCGCTCCAATTGGGAGCTGGGCGCCGCCTTTGGCTTTATGCTTCTGGTGCTGTCTTCGGTGATCGTCTGGGGGATGCTCTGGCTCACGGGCCGGACCCTCAAGGAAACGATGGGGTGATCCAATGATCCCGACAATCCCGCAATCGCGCAGCTTTCGCATCCTCTATGGCGGCTATGTGGCGCTGTTCTTTCTCTATCTGGCCCTACCGCTGACCGTGGTGGCGGTCTTTGCCTTCAACGACAGCCAGTTCCCGTCTCTTCCGTGGGAGGGATTCACGTGGAATTGGTTCTTCGGCGAGGAGCGCCCGCAGATCGGCGTCTTTCATGAACGTGGCATCCTGCGGTCGGTGGGCACATCGGCATTCGTGGCGCTTTGCGTGGCGATCATGTCGGTCTGCGTTGGCACGACGAACGCCTTTCTGTTCAACCGCTATGAGTTTCGCGGCAAGGGGTTTCTCTATGTGTTGATGCTGCTGCCGCTGGTGATCCCCGGCATCGTGCTGGGCATCTCGGTGCTGGTGTTTTCCTCCACGCTGGCCAACGGCGTCTGGGACATGGCGCAGATCGACATTCAGGCGCTGCGCCCCGGTCTATTGTTGGTGATCTTGGGACAGTTCAGCTTTATCACCACCATCGCCACGCTGGTGATCTCGGCCCGGTTGCAAAAGTTTGACCGCACGTTGGAAGAGGCGGCGCTGAACCTTGGCGCGGATCGTTTGACCGCCGTGCGCACGATCACCCTGCCGTTCCTTGCGCCTGCAATGGTCGGGGCGGTCGTGGTGGCGTTTCTCATGAGCTTTGAGAACTTCAACACGACGCTGATGCTGGTGGGCTCTGACGCGCCGCTGACCATCGCCATGTTCGATCGGTTGAAAGAAGGCTCAACGCCGTTGCTGAACGCCGTGTCGCTGTTGTTGATGCTGGGCTCGTCGCTTCTGGCGCTGATGGTGATCTTGTTTCAAAAACGAAGCTAAGACCTCGGCAGGCCCGTGCTGGGCCTGCCGCCTTTGGCTAAAGCGCCTCGCGCACCGCCAGACAAAACCTCTCTAACATATCCGCATCCTCGGCGAGGGCACGCCGCAGCGACCGAGGCAGTTCAAGCTGCACCCCTTCGCCAGAGCGGGTGCGGTTGCAGATGTTCGTCTCATGCACGCCGGGCAGGGTGGTGTTGGGCGCCGCGTCAAACCCCGCGTCGCGCAGGGCCGCGCCGATGGCATCGCGTAGCGCCTCGGCGCGCCCACCAAGCCAGACCGTTTCGGTGCCATCATCCCTGCGCCCATGGATCGCCACGGCCACCGTCGCCTCCGCCACAAGCTTCAACGCCTGCGGCTCGTCAAAGCGGTGCGAGGTGATGTGGAAATCCCCATGCGCCCCGGCTTTCAGCGCCTCGAACAAATAGTAGGAATAGTCGCTTCCCGCGATGGCCTCGGCGATCAGGCTGGTCTCAGGCTCAATCGTACCGCCGTGGGGCGCGATGATGATGACTGCGCTGCCTCGATCCTCGGCGCGTATCTGGTAATCATCATCGCGCAGCATCTCTGCAGAGAGGTCGGCATAGTTCTGGAAACGATCCGTCATGATATGGCTCCTATCGGCTGGGGAGGGCGATCAAACGTCGAGCTTGCGCACCGTTTTGGAGATAAGCCCGTCTTTCCGCTCCAGAAACACGATCTCGCCAAACTCGATTTCCTGCCATTCATCCCCATCTTCGGTCAGCGGCTCGGAGGCAAAAATCGCCGATTCGGCTTCGCCCTCGGGGCAGGGGTCGACCTTATAGGAGTCCGCATGATCCTCAAAGTTCGCGCCTGTCAGTACATAGACCGGTTCAAGCAGCATAGAGAGGGGTAAGTCCTCGTCGCGCAGTTTCTTCCAGTCGCCGGTCACATCGGTCTCGCCGTCATGCCCGCAGCCATAGTTTACGCCGATAATACGATCTGAACTGACAAGCGCGATTTTTAGCTTGGTCAATGCCGCCAGATCAAGTTTTCGCGCGGCCTCACAAATGACCCGCAATAGTTTTTCAAACCCGCGCTGCACATCGTCATCGCTGTCGCCTTCCAGCAATGACAGCAACAGAACATAAAGAAATTCCGTATCCGTCGTGCCGCGCATCTGGGTGAGGTATTGATCTTTGCAATGGGGCAGGAGCTCACGTTGCAACTGCCGCCAATGGGGCAGGGCACCGTTCTGCGCGATGATCCACGGGGTATGGTCAAAGGAAAACGGGTGGCAGTTTTCATCGGCCTGCACGACGCTGGCGTCATAAGAGGCCGCGCGGATATGCGACAGCATCGTATGGGCCTGCAGGCTGGGTATCAGGGTCTTGGCATTGTCGTCGTGAAAGGCCGCTTTGGGTCGGTGATAAAGCAGCGGCGCGGCGGGTTTCAGCAGATGCGCGCTCCAGGCGGCAAAGCCCCAACCGGCCAGTTGCAGGCTGGGGTGAAGTTCCGGATCAAGGCTTTGGTTCAGCAGGCTGTTCTCTGGGGCAAGGAGCAGCGCCTCGATTGGCAGTTCAGGTCCGATATAGGCGAGGAAGCGGCACATGGTTTTCCTTACTCTTGAGATATTTCAGCGGTTTCACGAAGGGTGTGAAGGGCTGAGATAGAGCGGTGCACGCGGAAATCGACAGGTGGGCCGAACAGGGGGGGGGGCGACAGGGGGCTTGCAGGGGGCGAATGCCCCACCCTGTCGACGACAGGCGCCGCCAACTAGGCTGGGGCGCGGTGGCTTGACCAAAGAGCGCCGCGGGCGGCACCAAATGCGCGCCACCCGTAGTCTGACCTATAGATCAGACGTCAGAGATATAGTCCGCCGAGACATAGCCCTGCACCTCTGGCGCATCGGCCAAGGACACCCGGCACCAAAGCTGGCCAATCTCGGTCACGCAATCGCGGCGGTTCAAGATGGTGCCATCGGGCAGCCCCATGATGACCCCGAAATCAAGCCCCGGCCCAGACCGCAGCTTCAAAAGCTCGTTTGGCCCGGTGCGGTGAACCATTACTTGGTCGGCGGCGATGCCTGCGCAACCTGCGACGAAGATAAGGGTGGAAACTGCTGCGAATGTAATCCTGCGCATGATCTGCCTCTCATTTGTTTTCTCACGTCATAGATCGAAAACCGGGCTGATCCTAGCCGCCTTATCCTGCCGGCTCTTTGCACTGGTCCAAGGCGCGCTTCAAAGAATGCTCGTCATAGGGTTTCATCAAGCTGACATAGCGCGCGGGCTCGGCCTCGCCTTCGGCATATTCTCGCGGATCGGCCCCCGAGGCGATGATGACCGCGATCTCGGGGCGCAGTTGCGTGACGTGCTGCACCAGATCCATGCCAGAGCCGTCGGGCAGGCCGAGATCGGTGAGCATGATGTCGAACCGCTCGGCCTCAAGGCTGCGTTCGGCGGCGGCGACGCTGTCGGCTTCGGTCACGGCATAGCCCAGATCGGCAAGCATATCCGCGGTCGCCATGCTGATCAGCGCATCGTCTTCGACCAGCAAAATTTTAGGTGCGTCATCGGGGGCGCTGTGCGCGTCTTCCTGCGCCCCGTGGGCGGCATCGCTGCCGGATTGGCGAGAGAGAATCTCATGAATTTTCAGGGCCAGCCGCTCGCGGGTGTAGGGCTTGCTCAGCAGATCGACCCCTTCGTCGAGCCGCCCGGCGTGGACAATCGCGTTCTGGGTATAGCCCGAAGTAAAGAGCACGCCGACATTCGGCAGATGCGCCTTGGTCTCGCGGGCAAGCTCGGGGCTGCGGATTTTGCCAGGCATGACCACATCGGTAAAGAGCAGATTGATCTGCACACCGCTTTTGACAATCGCCAGCGCGCTATCGGCGTTCTCGGCGGTGAGCACGCCATAGCCAAGATCGCGCAGCTGATCGACGGCGGTCTCGCGCACGGCGGCGTCGTCTTCGACCACAAGGATCACCTCACCGCTGCCCGTGGGCGTTTCGGTGGTGGCAGGCAACGGGGCGCTTTCTTCCTGGCGCTGCGTGCGCGGCAGATAGACCCGCACGGTCGTGCCTTGGTTCTCTTCGCTGTAGAGTTTGATATGCCCGCCGGACTGTTTGATGAAGCCGTAAACCATGCTGAGGCCAAGCCCCGTGCCTTCGCCCGTGTCTTTGGTGGTGAAGAAGGGATCAAAGACCTTTTCCATGATCTCCGGTGCAATGCCTGCGCCGGTATCGGTGATCGCCAGCATGACATATTGGCCGGGGGCCACATTCGGGTGACTTTGGGCATAGGCGTCGTCAAGGGCGGCGTTGCCCACTTCGATTGTCAGCTTGCCATGGTGGGCCATCGCGTCGCGCGCGTTGATCGCAAGGTTCAGGATCACGTTTTCCAACTGCGCCGGATCGACAAGACAGTTCCACAGCCCGCCCGAGATCACCGTCTCGACCTCGATCCCTTCGCCAAGGGTGCGGCGCAACATGTCGTCCATGCCCCGCACCAATCGGCCAAGGTTTTGCGGCTTCGGCTCCAAGGGTTGCTGCCGCCCAAAGGCGAGCAGTTGCGCGGTCAGCTTTGCGCCGCGCGACACCCCCGCCATGGCGTTGTCGACAAACCGCCGCTTGGCGTCGACCTCGGCCAGTTCCTTTGACAGAAGCTGAAGGTTGCTGCCCACCACCTGAAGCAGGTTGTTGAAATCATGCGCAATGCCGCCAGTGAGTTGGCCCACGGCTTCCATCTTTTGCGCCTGTACCAACTGCGCCTCAAGCCGGTCCCGTTCGGCCATGGCCTCTTCGACCTTGGTTTTCAGCGCGTTGTTGAACTCAATCTCGGCATTGCGTGCGCGCAGTTCCTCGCGCAGGTCGCGGACCTCGATCACGGTGCCCACGGTTTTGCCCGTCTCATCCTTCATCGGCGAGGCGGTGAAGCCCACGGGATAGAAACTGCCGTCCTTATGGACAAAGGTTTCCTCACCCTGCGTCTGGTGGTTTTCCGGAAAAGCGCGGTCGATGGCGCAGTCTTCGATTGGGAAATGCCGCCCGTCGGGGTGGGTGTGGTGGATCACATCATGCAGCGGTCTTTTGACGGTTTCCTCGAATTTATAGCCGGTCAACTCTTCGGCTGCGCGGTTCATAAAGACGCATTGCTGTTTGTCGTCCATCATGAAGATGGCCATCGTAGTGTTGCTCAGGATCGCGTCCAGCCGGGCCGAGACTTTAGTCAGCGCCGCGTTGGTCTCTTTCTGTTTGGTGATGTCCTGAATGGCCGCATAAAGGACCTTTTCGCCTTCGGTTGAGATCAGCTGCAAATGGGTCAGAACGCAATACCGCGAGCCGTCCCTGCGCTGGTGGACCGTCTCATATTCAAGCGTTGTCGTCTTGCCGTTGATCAGCGGCTCAACGAGGTCCAGAAACGCCTCGCGCGACAGTTCGGGCTTGATGTCCCACGCCGCCATGCCGCGCAGCTCTTCCATCGAATAGCCAAGGTTCTCCCGCGCGCCGCGATTGGCGAGGGTGAAGGTAAAGTCTTCGACTGAAAACAGGTAAACTTCGCTTGCCGCGTCTTCTACGATCTGCCCAAGGCGATCGCTCGCCAATCTCAATGCTTCTTGCACTATTTTCCTCAAGCTTGTCGGTCGCTGGACCCGGCTAAATTCGACCTGCAAGTTGCAGGGTATATGTAACCTAGTGCTCTGAGTCTGACACTTCCTACCTGTTTCCGCGAGTTTCATCGAGCTTGTCCAGCGCGCGACGTTCCCGGGTGAGGATATCCTCTGCGGTTTTGGTCCATTTGAAGGGCCTTGGCTTCTCGTTGTGGTGGGCCAGATAGTCGTAGATCGCGGCCTCAAGATCATCGACGCTGGAATAGCTGCCGCGCCGGATGCGCCTTGATGTGATCTCGGCAAAGAAGCGCTCCACCAGGTTCAGCCATGACGCGCTGGTGGGCGTGAAGTGCAGCTTGAAGCGCGGATGCTTTTCGAGCCAGGCCTTTACCTCAGGCGTCTTGTGGGTGGCGTAGTTGTCGAGCACCAGATGCACATCGCGCCGCGTGGGCACAGCCTTGTCGATCTGTCGGAGGAATTTCAGGAACTCCTGCGCACGATGGCGTGGCATGCAATCGCCAATGACGGTGCCTGATTTCACATCCAGCGCAGCAAACAGCGTGGTCGTGCCATGGCGTTTGTAATCGTGCGTTACGGTCGCGGCACGGCCCTTCTTGAGCGGCAGTCCGGGCTGGGTGCGATCCAGCGCCTGGATCTGGGATTTCTCATCGACGCAGAGCACCACGGCACGGTCTGGCGGGTCGAGGTAGAGCCCGACGATATCGGTGACCTTCTCCTCGAACTTTGGGTCGTTCGAGACCTTGAACCCCTTCGTGAGATGCGGCTTCAAGCCAGCTTCTGCCCAGATGCGGCCGACGCTCGACGGCGAGATGCCCATGGCTTCGGCCATTAGCGCGCGGCTCCAGTGCGTTGCATTGGGCGGGGTTTCCTGCACCGTCTTGGCGATCACCTTCAGCCTTGTTTCCACGGGCAAAGGCGGCACCCGCGAGGGTCGCGTCTTGTCACGCTTGAGACCGGCCACGCCCTCATCGAGATACCGCTGCTGCCAGCGCCAGACCGTGGGTTTCGACGTGCCCGCGCGTCGCATAATCTCGAACGTGCCATGACCGTCCGCTGTGGCCAGGACGATCTCGGCCCGCCAGACAAGCTTGCGCGCAGTGTTGCGGTTGCTGATCAGGGCTTGAAGCTCAGTACGGTCGGCGGGGCCAAGGTAAAGGCAGATGTCATGGCGTCTCATGCCTCAAATATGGCACATCACGTTGCCGATGGGAATCTCCTGTCAGGTGGAGAACACTAGTCTTATGAAGCGGCAAGACGAGCGCAAAAAGCACATTCTTTCAAGGGGCGGGTTTTCGGGCAGAAAAACGCGGGCCAGCACCCGCCAAGCTGGCGGATGCCGTAGAGGATGAGAGGCTACGCGACGCGATGGCCCATGGCGTAGACCGACCGCAGGATCGGCGCGTCTTTCATCACCTCGAACAGGATCAGATCAGCCCGCGCGCCCAAGGCGATCTCGCCCCGGTCGGTCAGGGCTACGTGATGCGCGGGCGTGCGAGTGACGGTCGCCAGCCCCCGCGCCATATCGCCCCATAGATTGCCCAGTTGCACCGCCCCCAGCAGCAGGGCCGCGGGGACATAATCCGACGACAGGATGTCCAGCAAGTCCAGTTCCGCCAATTCCTTTGCCGCCACATTGCCAGAATGCGACCCGCCGCGGACGAGGTTCGGCGCGCCCATGATCGTTGCGATGTCTTGGGCGTGACAGGCCTCTGCCGCCGCGCGGGTGGTGGGGAATTCGGCCAAGCGCACGCCATGAGCGTGGCTGGTCGCGACCTGCTCGGCCGTGGTGTCATCATGGCTGGCCAGCGCCGCGCCATAGCGCGCCGCCGCCGCCACCGCTGCCGCCTCATGTTTCGCGCCCAGCCGTTCTTGCAGCCCATGCAGGAAGGTGACGTAATCGCCGAAATCCTCACGGGGCAGACCGTTCTTGCCGCAGACGTAATCCTCGAACTTTTGCACATCGCGGAATTGCCGCTGGCCCGGCGTGTGATCCATCAGGCTAACGATGCCGACTTTGTCGTCGGGGCCAAACTCGGCCAGTTCTTCCACCAGCGTTTCCGAACAGATCTCGGCGCGCAGGTGGATATGGTGGCTGATCGCCAGCGCCCCGCTGTCGCGCATCATCAGAATTTCATCGGCCATGTCGCGGGCGTATTTCCCGTAGCGTTTGCGCCCTTCGTCCGACAGGATCGACCCGACCCGGATCGCGTCGAAAACCGTGGTGATCCCGGTGCCTGCCAGCTCGCGGTCATGGGCGATGATCGCCGCGCGGTGCGGCCAGTCGACCTTGGGGCGCGGCTTCATGTGGCGCTCAAGGTTGTCGGTGTGCAGCTCGACCAGCCCGGGGGCGAGGTAGCGGCCTTCGCAATCGACCGCCCCCTGTGGCACGGCGGTGCCTTCGGCGATATCGGCGATCACCCCATCGCGCAGCACCACGCTGCCGGGGATCACCGCATCGGGCAGGATGATTTTGGCATTGGCGAGAATGGTTTCTTTTGTCATGTGAACGTCACGCTTGTTGCGCATCCATGGATGCAGGGAGAAGATGAATGAAGTTCGACCGCTACGCGATCTATTACACGCCGCAGGGCAGTTTGGCCGAGGCTGGGGCCGCTTGGCTGGGCTGGGATGTGGCACGCGGGCGCGCCGTTGCGCACCCAGAGGTCGCCGGGCTGGACGTGGCCGCCCTGACGCAGACGCCGCGCAAATACGGGCTGCATGCGACGATCAAGCCGCCCTTTGTGTTGGCCGAAGGCACCACGGCTGACGGGTTGCTGGCCGAGTTCGAGGCGCTTTGCACGCGGCTTTCGCCGGTCACGCTCGACGGGCTTGCGCTCACCCCGCTGGGCCGCTTTCTGGCGCTGACGCCCGAGGGGGACACCGCCGCGCTCAACGCCATGGCCGCCGAGGTGGTGCGCGGCCTCGACACGTTCCGCGCGCCCCCTTCCGAAGCCGATCTGGCCCGCCGCCGCCAAGCCAATCTGACCCCGGCGCAAGAGGCGAACCTCAGCCAATGGGGCTACCCCTACGTGATGGAGGCGTTTCGCTTCCACGTCACCCTGACCGGCAAACTGCCGAAAAGCGATCTGCCACGGGTCACAGCGGCGCTGGCCCCTTATATCGCGCCGCACCTGCCGCAGCCCTTTATTCTGGACAGCCTGACGCTGGTGGGGCAGGCCGAAGACGGTATGTTCCACGAGGTTCACCGCGCCGCCCTCTCGGGATAGAGCGCCGCCAGCGCCTGCGCCACGGTCTGCTTGAGCGGGCCGGAGTTGTCGATCTCTATCGCCGCGATATGGTCGGGCAGGGCGCGGTCGGCCCGGGCTAGCCGTGCGGTGATTTCTGCTTCGGTTTCGCGCCCACGGCCCCGCAGCCGGTCCGCCAATACATCGGGCGAAGCGGTCAGCGACAGCACTTCGAACCGCGCAAACCGCATTTTGGCCTCGGTCAGCATGCTGCGAGAGAGGTTCGCCAGCACGTCGCGCCCCTCGGCCAGCGCCATTTCAACCGCGATGGGAATGCCATAACGTAGCCCATGCGCGGCCCAACTCAAGGCAAAGGCGCCCTCCGCTTCGAGCCGCAGAAACGCCGCCTCGCTGATCCCGTCGAAATCCTCGCCCCCGGCCTCACCGGGCCGGGTGATGGCGCGGCGGGCGAGGAAGAGGTCGGGCAGGGTTTCGGCCAGTCCTTCCATCACGCTGTCCTTGCCCACACCCGACGGGCCGACCACCGCGATAAAACGCCCGCTCATGCGGCCAGTCCGGGGGTGAAACGGGTCACGTCCACTTCGCGGTCACAGATCTGGTCGCGGGCGGCCTCATCATGGAAGATGCCCAAGATCGCCGTGCCGCGGGCTTTGGCTTCTTCGATCAATGCCAGCACAGTGGCGCGGTTGGTGGCGTCAAGGCTCGCCGTCGGCTCATCCAGCAGCAAGACCGGGTAGGGATGCGCAAAGCCGCGCGCGATGTTCACCCGCTGCTGCTCCCCGCCGGAAAAGGTCGTGGGACTGAGCTGCCAAAGCCGTTCGGGGATGTTGAGCTGCGCCAGCAATTCTCCGGCCCGCGCCCGTGCGTCGGCCTCGCTGCTGCCCACCGCCCGGAGCGGCTCGGCCACCACATCAAGCGTCGCCACCCGTGGCACGACGCGCAGGAACTGGCTGACATAGCCCAGCACATGGCGGCGTAACTCCAGTATCTCGCGCGGGGCGGCTTGGGCGACATCCAGATCGCCCACCATGACCCGGCCCGAGGCGGTCAGGTAGTTGCCATAGATCATCCGCATCAGCGTCGATTTCCCGGCCCCCGACGCTCCGGTCAGCGCCACGCATTCGCCCCGTGCCACGGTCAATTCACCGCCGCGCATCACCGGGATCACCGCAGCGCCCTGATTGTGCAGGGTGAAGGATTTGCTTACATTTTCCACGCTTATCATGGGTTCAACCTTGTTTAACCTATTGTTAACGTTTGTCATTTGTTTCGCGTGCGAAACAATTCCCTGCACCGTCAAACCTGTAGCACGCTAGAGACCAAAAGCTGGGTATAGCCATGCTGCGGGTCGTCCAAGACTTGATCGGTCAGTCCGGTTTCCACCACATGGCCGTCTTTCATCACCATCAGCCGATCCGCCAGCAGCCGCACCACCGCCAGATCATGGGTCACGATGATCGCGCTCAGCCCCATCTCGCGCACAAGCCCGCGCAGCAGGTCGAGCAGCCGCGCTTGAACGCTCACGTCCAGCCCGCCGGTGGGTTCGTCCATGAAGACCAGCCGCGGCCCGGTCACGAGGTTGCGGGCGATCTGCAAGCGCTGCTGCATCCCGCCAGAGAAGGCCGAAGGCCGGTCGTCGATCCGGTCCTCGTTGATCTCCACCCGGCCCAGCCAGTCGGTGGCGCTGGCGCGGATGTCGCCGTAGTGTCGCGCGCCCACGGCCATCAGCCGCTCGCCCACATTGCCGCCTGCGCTGACGTTCATGCGCAGCCCGTCGCGGGCGTGTTGGTGGACAAAGGCCCAATCGGTGCGCGACAGCATCCGGCGCTCCGGCTCGCTCATCGTCACCGTGTCGCGCAGCCCATCGGCGCGGGTGTCGAAACGCACCGCCCCGCGATCCGGTGTCAGATGCCCCGCCAGTGTGTTCAGCAGCGTGGATTTGCCCGAGCCGCTTTCGCCGACGATGCCCATCACCTCACCGGGGTAGAGGTCAAAGCTGACATCGGTGCAGCCGATCCGCGCACCATAGAATTTCGCGATGTTTTCAACTTGCAACAAGGGGGTCATGCCACGCTCTCCAACACAGGGGCCACTTCCGCGCCGCGATGCCCAGCCGCCTGACGCGCCGCGCAATAATCGGTGTCGGAGCACATGAACAGACGCCCACCTTCGTCATCGACGATCAACTCATCCAGATAGCTGTCCTCCGCCCCGCAAAGGCCGCAAGGATGATCGGCCTTGCTCGCCTCGAAAGGGTGGTCCTCGAAATCCAGCGATACGACCTGCGTATAGGGCGGCAGCGCATAGATACGCTGTTCGCGCCCCGCGCCGAAGAGCTGGATCGCGGCCATTTCCAGTTTCGGATTGTCGAATTTCGGGATCGGCGAGGGGTCCATGACATAGCGCCCCTCGACCTTGACCGGATAGGCATAGGCCGTGGCAATCGCACCATGCTGGGCGATATCTTCGTAGAGTTTCACATGCATCAGCCCGTATTCCTCCAGCTCGTGCATTTTGCGGGTCTCGACCTCTGAAGGCTCAAGAAAACGCAGCGGTTCGGGGATCGGCACCTGATAGACCAGCACCTGATCTTCGCGCAGCGCGGCTTCGGGAATGCGGTGGCGGGTTTGGATGACGCTGGCCTCGGTCGTGGCTTCGGTCACCGCGACACCGGCGGTCTTTTGAAAAAAGCGGCGGATCGAGACGGCGTTGGTCGTGTCATCCGCGCCTTGGTCGATCACCTTGAAAGTATCCTCGGGCGTCAGCACGGCGGCAGACACCTGCACCCCGCCCGTGCCCCAGCCGTAGGGCATCGGCATTTCGCGGCTGGCAAAGGGCACCTGATAGCCCGGGATCGCCAGCCCTTTCAGGATCGCGCGGCGGATCATCCGTTTGGTCTGCTCGTCCAGATAGGCAAAATTGTAGTCGTTCATGCCCCGGTCCTCATGCCTGTCTTGGTCACTCTGTGTCATGGCAGGGCTCATTCTGCGGCCTCCCGGGGCGCGTCTTGGGCCGCGGCTGTCGCCTCGCGGCGCAGTTTGCGGATCAGTTCGAGTTCGGATTGGAAATCGACGTAATGGGGCAGCTTGATATGCTCCAAGAACCCCGTCGCTTGGATGTTGTCGGCGTGATAGAGCACGAATTCCGCATCCTGCGCAGGCGCGCCGAGGTTGTCTTCGCCCAACTCCTCCCAACGCAATGCCCGGTCCACCAGCGCCATGGAAATCGCCTTGCGCTCGGACATGCCGAAGACCAGCCCATAGCCACGAGTGAACTGCGGCGGCTCGGTCTTGGAGCCCGCAAATTGGTTCACCGTCTCGCATTCGGTGAGCTCGACCTCGCCGATCTCAATGGCAAAACCCAGTTCGGGAATGTCCATTTCCACCGCCACTTTGCCAATGCGCAGTTCCGCGACGAAGGCGTGGTTGCGCGCATAGCCGCGCTGCGTGGAATAGGCCATGCCGAGGACAAAGCCCTCGTCGCCGCGGGTCAGCGCTTGCAGGCGTAAGTCGCGGGTGGCGGGCAGTTCCAGCGGCTCGCGGGTTAGATCGCGCGGCGGAGTCTGACTGTCCGTGTCGCGCTGCATCAGCCCTTCGCGGTCGAGGAATTCCATGATGTGCGGCGTGTCTTTAGGCAGCTCGGCATCGGCCACCTCGGGCGCGGACGGCACCTCACCATCGGCGGCCAGCTTGAAATCCAGCAGCCGGTGCGTGTAGTCGAAGGTCGGCCCCAAGACCTGCCCGCCCGGCGCATCCTTGAAGGTGGCCGAGACGCGGCGGTCGCAGGCCATGGTGCCGGTGTCCATCGGGCGCGAGGCCCCGAAACGCGGCAGGGTGGTGCGATAGGCGCGGATCAGAAACACCGCTTCGATCAGATCGCCCCGCGCCTGTTTGATCGCCAGCGCGGCGAGGTCGGGATCATAGAGCGAGCCTTCGGCCATCACCCGGTTCACCGCCAGCATCATCTGTTCGCGAATTTGCGCAACGCTCAGTTCCGGCACGCTTGCGTCGCCGCGCCGCTCTTCGGCAAGCCATGCGTGGGCGTTGTCAATCGCCCGCTCGCCGCCTTTTACCGCTACATACATCAGGACACCTTTGTGCTTCGGGGCAGCGCCGCCAGACGGTCGCCGCAGGTGAAAATGAAATCCAATCCACGCGGGAAGAGCGCCGCGTTTTGTTGGAAGGCCATGCGGTCGGGCAGCGACAGCGCAGCACTATCCTTGATGCCGGGGCCGGAGAGGGTCGCGCCATCGCTGCGCAGATCATCCACCTCGACGATCAGCGTGGCAGAGCGGTCGGGGTAGGCGGCGGTCCCGAGGGGGAAGTCGCCGCGCGGCAGGTCGTCCCAAGCGCCTAAGGCGAAGTGCGCCGCATTGGCCGGGGCGAAGGGCGCGCCGGTGTGGAAGGTGATCCAGTCGCGCACTTCGGGCCGGTCAAAGCCGGGGGCGAGGTAGAGCGGCGTTTCGGGGTCGCAGAGTGTCAGCAGGACGACCCCGGCGGCGATGGAGAGGCCCGCAGGCGGTTCGGCCCCGGTCACGCGATTGATCTCACCCGGTTTGGCCATGGCGTTCATCACCGCGCGAAAGGCGAAAGCGGCGTCTTTGGGCGCGTCGCGAAACCCGCCAGTCAGCGATAGGGTCTGCATCAGTCTTCTCCTCTGACCATGGTGAAAAAATCGACCTTTGTGGCGGCGGCCTTGGCAGCGCGGCTGGCGCGGCGTTGGCTCTCGACCTCGGCCAGTGGGTCGAGCAGTTTGCTGCGGACCTCATCGGCGGCATCACTTTGCATCAGGGCATCAACGAGGGCGGCTTGCAGCGCCTTGTCGCGGCTGCGGCCTTGGATATAGGCGTGGCCGTCAGGCCCATCCGCAAGCCGCACCGAACAGCGCGTGACCGACATTTCGCCCATGTTAAAGGCATCGCCCAGAGCGCCCATCCGGCCCCGCAGCATGACGCCGCCGATCTCTGGCGCGCGGAGGAGGTCATGGGCTGGAACCGCGCCGTAGCGCGCCCAGAGCCGGGCCAGATCAGCGGCCTCGGCCCGCGCGAGCAGGCCCATCCGAGCCTGCCGATCGCGGGTCTTTTCTTTGATTTCAACCGTCATCTAGACACCTTGTGCATTTGTCTAATTTACTATACAACTAGACAAGTATTAGCCGCTGGCCTCCCGCTGGCGCAAGCTTGGATATGTGAAACTTCTGCGACATGGCCCGAACTGCGATCTGGAAAACCATCACCGCCACGCTGACCCATGACATCGCCACGGGGAAATACGCCCCCGGCGATCGGCTCCCGACCGAGGCGCAATTGGCGGCGCGGTTTGGGGTCAACCGTCACACGGTGCGCCGGGCGATCAGCGACATGAACGAGAGCGGGCTGACCTATAGCCGTCGCGGAGCGGGGGTCTTCGTGGCGCAGCGGCCCACGGATTACCCCATCGGCAAGAGGGTGCGGTTTCACCAGAACCTCGCGGCGGCGGGGCGGGTGCCGGCCAAGCAGATTTTGATGCTGGAGACCCGCGCGGCTTCGGCCCATGAGGCCGAGCAGCTTGGGCTGGAGGGTGAGGCGCTCGTGCATGTCTATGAGGGGCTGTCGCTGGCCGATGACCAGCCCATCGCGATTTTCCGCAGCCTGTTTCCTGCCGCGCGGTTCCCTGATCTGTTAAAAGCGCTTGAGACCAGCCGCTCGGTCACCTCGGCCTTGGCGCAGGGCGGGGTGGCAGATTACACCCGCGCCTCGACCCGGCTGACGGCGAAACTGGCCAATGCCACGCAGGCGCTGCATTTGCGGCTGACCGAAGGCGCGCCGATCTTGCGGTCTGCCGGGATCAACGTGGACCCGGAGGGTGTGCCGGTGGAATATGGGGTGACATGGTTCGCCGGGGACCGCGTGACGCTGACGCTGAACCCCGGCGATTGATCCGCGGCCTTAGTGGCCCGCCTCATTGCCCGCGATCAGCTTGCGGCGCAGCCAGCCCGAGAAGCTGTCCATCGCCACGACCATCAGGATGATCAGTACGATGTAATAGCTCACTTCCTCCCAATCCTTTTGGGTGATGATCGCTTGGGTCAACAAAAGGCCGATGCCGCCGCCGGTGATCGCGCCGATGATGGTGGCAGAGCGGGTGTTGGACTCCAGATAGTAGAGCACTTGGCTGAGCAGGACCGGGGTGATCTGGGGGATGACGCCAAAGCGGTAGCGTTGCACAGGTGCTGCCCCGGTGGAGGCGATGCCCTCGATCTGCTTGTCGTCCACATTCTCCAGCGCTTCTGAGAAGATTTTGCCGAAGGTGCCGGTGTCTGTCAGCAGGATCGCCAGCGACCCGGTCAGCGGGCCGGGGCCAAAGGCACGGGAGAGAACGATGGTCCAGATCAGCCCGTCGACCCCGCGCAGGAAGTCGAAGAGCCGCCGTGCCGCGAAGCGCAGACCGCCCAGGGGCGAGAAGTTCTTGGCGGCCAGAAAGCCCAACGGCAGGGCGATCATCGCCGCGCCAAAGGTGCCGAGAAAGGCCATCAGGACCGTCTCGACCAGCGCCCATGCCACATCGCCATGACGCCACATTTTGTTGGTCCAAAAATCCTGCCAGATCGCGCCGTATTCACCACTGCGCAGCAGCTCTAGCGGGGACATGCCGTGATAGGAGCTGTCGAGCGTGAAGAAGAACAGCTCCCACCCATTGAAATAGCGGAAAACCTCGGCCCGGTTGCGGGTGATCGTCAGGCGGCCTGCCTCCGTGGTTATGGCAAGGCGGTTTTTCGAGGCGTTGATCCAGTCAGGCAGGGGGCCGTCGGGCAGGGTTGCGTTGACGCCGCTGCGGCCCGGTGTGGCGGTGATCAGCCCGTAGCCCGGCACGTCATAGCGCACTTCCGGCCCCAGTTCGACGGTATGGCCGTTGCCCAGCTCGACGATAGAAGTCTCGCCTAAGGTGACCCAATAGGGGGCGGTGCCGGGGGCGTAGCGGCCCTTGCGTTCGCCTTCGATGGCGATCTCCATCTCGCCATTGCGGTTGTCGCGGGCGACATGGGTCTTGTAGCTGTAACTGTCGGCGACCAGTGTCTTCATGTTCGACACGTTGATGCGATCGCCCAGCCCCGCCACGTCAAAGGCGAAGAAGACGTAAGCGAGGTAGGCAAGGATCAGCACCGGCGCGGCGAGGCTTGCCATCCGCTTGCGGCGGAAGCTGCGGCTGGCGGTCTGCTGAGCGGGGAGGGTGGAAGCGGTAAGGTCAGTCAAAGGATGGCTCCCTTGTCCTTATAGGCGCGGCCATGGGTCAGCCGGTCGCGGAAATGGCTTGAGACTTGGTCAACGATGATGATGGTGCCGAAGAGCAGCAGAAAGATCGCGGCTGCCTCGTCGAATTTGCCTTGGCCCCAAGACATCGTGTTGCGCAGGTCATAGCCGATGCCGCCTGCGCCGACGAAGCCGAGGATGGCCGAGGCGCGGATGTTCACCTCGAACCGCAGCAGCGTGTAGGAGAGGTAGTTGGGCGCGACCTGTGGCACGACGCCCAGCACCATGCGTTGCAGCCAGCCCGCCCCGACAGAGGCAAGGCCGTCGACGGGTTTGAGGGAGGCGTTCTCGTTCACCTCGGAAAAAAGTTTGCCAAGCGCGCCCACGGTATGCAGCGCGATGGCGATCATCGCAGGCACCGGGCCACCGCCGAGCAGGAAGATCAGCACAAGGGCGACGACAATTTCAGGCACAGCGCGCAGCACGTCCAACAAACGGCGCAGGGGGCCGACGAGCCATGGGGCGGGGGCAAGGCCACGGGTGGCCAGCAGGGCGGCGAAGAAGGCAAAGAGCGCACCGATTAGCGTGGCAGCCCCGGCGATGTTCACGGTCTCAATCAGAGAGGGGAGGTATTTGACGAAATAGCCGGGCAGCAGATGAATGCGCTCCCATGCCTCGCTCAGCACATCGGCGGGGAAGTCAAAGACATTGGGCAGCCCGTTCCAGAACCCGCCAGCGTTGCGGGCATTGGCGGTGCCGAAACCGCCGATCAGCAGGGCCACGAAAACGACCAGCAAGATCATATTCATCACCCGCTTTTGTCGGGTATGGGCAAGGTAATCCGCCGTGATATCAGGCGCGGTAGTGGTCTGGTGCATCTGTCGTCCCCCTATGACGACAGGCCC
This sequence comes from Sulfitobacter sp. OXR-159, assembly GCF_034377145.1. Classification (NCBI taxonomy): domain Bacteria; kingdom Pseudomonadati; phylum Pseudomonadota; class Alphaproteobacteria; order Rhodobacterales; family Roseobacteraceae; genus Sulfitobacter; species Sulfitobacter sp. OXR-159. The sequence goes on along the minus strand of NZ_CP139707.1, from coordinate 2,592,716 downwards.
CGACAATCGTTGCCGGGACCTGCCAGATGTCTTTTGTCCCTTAGGATCAGTTGGATTTCGCCTTGCGCGCTTCGACGATCGAGACATAGGCGTCATGGGCAATCGGATCGAAGCCGAGGCTTTCGCCCGCGGCCACGCCATAGGCGCAGTCGGCGTCCATCTCGTGCAGCTCATCCACCAGTTGGGTCATGGTCGTTTTGACCTCTTCGGGCAGGTCTTTGCGCAGCACGACCGGGCCTTCGGGGATCGGCTTGGAGCGCCAGATTTCCACCAGATCGTTCATGTCGATCAGGCCCGCATCCACGGCTTTGCGCAGCGCGCCGGAGTTGTAGCCGTCTTCCCAATTGCCCTGACCGTCGGCCCATGTCACGCCGCCCGCCACGTCACCGTTGTTGACCGCGACGATGGTCTGCTCATGCCCGCCGGTAAATTTCACTTCGCCGAAGTAGTCACCAGATTCCATGGTGGCACCGGTCGTCTGGGGGATTTCGATGGAAGGGATCAGGTAGCCAGAGGTGGAGTTCGGATCGCCAAAGCCAAAGACCTTGCCCTGCATGTCTTCTAGCGTGTTGATGCCCGCATCTTTGCGCGCGAAGCCGATGGAGTGGTAGCCGTAGGAGCCATCGAGGTTGATCTTGACCAGCACCGGCTCAACCGCTTCGGGGTCTTGCAGGTGAACGGCGGCATAGGCCGAGGCACCCAGCCACGCCATGTCGAGCGTGCCGCCCAGCAGACCTTGGATCACGCCGTTATAGTCGGCAGGGGCAAAGAGCTTGGCCGGAACGCCAAGGCGCTCTTCGGTGTAGCCGCGCAGACATTCGTAGGAGTTCATCCGGTCCTGCGCGTTTTCCCCGCCGAGGATGCCGATGCGAAATTCGGTAACATCTGCGGATTGAGCCAGTGCAGCGCCGGTCAGGGCCGTGGTTGCCAGTGCGGCGGCGATGAGCTTCTTCATTTTGTCGTCTCCAGTTTGAAAATATGCCCCTTGGGGCGGGTCGTGTCAGGCGGGCACCTTGTCCAGCGTTTCGATCTCGGTTGAGGTGGCGGCTTCGGAAAAGCTGCTGTCTGCGCCGTAGATTTCGCGGGCCATGCTGGTGGTCAGCTGCTCGGGCGTGCCGTCAAAGACGATCTTGCCGTCGCGCATCCCCACCACGCGGTCGCAGTAGCGGCGCGCGGTATCCAGCGTGTGAAGGTTGGCGATGACCATGCGGCCATCTTCCTCGTGGATGCGGCGCAGCGATTGCATCACCACCTGCGCGTTCATCGGGTCGAGGCTGGCGATGGGTTCATCGGCCAAGATGATCTGCGGGTCCTGCATCAGGGCGCGGGCAATGGCGACGCGCTGCTGCTGGCCACCCGACAGCGCCTCGGCCCGTTTCGGCGCATGCTGCGCGATGCCCAGACGGTCGAGGATCTCAATCGCGCGGGTGATGTCGGCATCGGGGTAGAGGTTGAAGATGCTGCTCAGCGTCGAGCGGCGGTTGAGCGTGCCGTGCAGCACGTTCGACACCACATCCATCCGTGGGACGAGGTTGAACTGCTGAAAGATCATTGCGCATTCCGCCTGCCAGCCGCGCCGGGCGGCGCCGCGCAGAGCAGTCACATCGCGCCCTTGGAACAGGATCTGCCCCGAAGAGGAATCGGTCAGCCGGTTTAACATCCGCAGCAGCGTGGATTTCCCCGCGCCGGAGCGGCCGATGATCCCGATCATCTGCGGTTTGTCGACCTGCAGGTTGGCGCGGGCTACCGCTGTGTTCGCGCCGAATGTTTTGGTCAGTTCAGAAATGACGAGCATAGGTCCCCCGGGGTTTGCGGGGCGAGCTATCGCAGCGGTGAATGTCACGAATGTTTAAGTTTGACGAAGCTTTTGTAACGCGCGGCTTTTTCGGGAACGGCTGCCCAGGTGTGGGCGTTTGTGCTTGCTTTATAGGCGGTTGGGTGGCGCGGCTGCCCCCGCGCGGGGCAGTGCGCAGGCTGGGGAATGTGCGGCGCGAGGGCCAGCCAACCTCAATAAAACAAGGGCCAGCCGAATAGAGCTTGCGGAACAAAGCCCCCGGATTAATGCTTTCTCTTACAGGGCGGTTCGGATAGGGCCGCATTGGGTCAGACCGCGCAGCCTCGCGCGGCGGACCGTACTATCTTTGGCCGGATCACCGGTCGCGCAGTGCCACTTAGCCGCGCCCCCTTCGGTGATACAGGCCCCCGACAAGCATCTAAAGGAGCGCGTTTATGGACGCCCAGATTATCGCATTTTTGATTCTGTTGCCGATCACATTGGTTTTTGTCTACGCAGGCATCCACGAATTCCGGCGCTACAAAAGCGAGGGCAAGGCGAACTATGGGCTGGTTTTCGATGAAGAAAGCGGCACCACCCATGTCAGCGGCATCGCCGAAGACGAAGACCCCTTCGACCCCGACGATTTTGACCCCAACGACTATAACGATCCCGAAGTGAAAACCGACACGGATGAGCGCAAATCGTGAGCGGTAAGATCCGCAGCGCCGCCTTGCTGCTCTGGCTCGCGCTGCCCGCGGGTGCCGACATCCCCGCCGAGATCGTGATTTTGGGGGAGGTGCATGACAACCCCCATGCCCATCTCGAACAGGCCGCCGCGCTGGCGACGCTGCGCCCCACTGCTGTGGTGTTCGAGATGCTCACCGCCGCGCAGGGGGCGAAAGCCGATGCCGATCGCAGCCAGATCGCGCAGGCTTGGGCGGCAAGCGGTTGGCAGGATTTCGACATCTACGCGCCGATCTTCGATGCTTTGGGCGAGGCGCGGATCATCGGTGCCGCCGCCCCCCGCGAGGCGGTGCGCAGTGTGTATCTTGAGGGCGCAGCCGCGCTTTTCGGGCCGGAAGCGGCGCGCTTTGGCCTTGATCAACCGCTGCCCGACGATCAGCAGGCGGCCCGCATCGAGGTGCAGTTCGCCGCTCATTGCCGGGCCATGCCGCGCGACATGATGGGGGGCATGGTCGCCGTGCAACGCTACCGCGACGCCACATTCGCGCGCGCGGCGCTCAAGGCGCTTGAGACCTACGGCCCGCCCGTGGCCGTGATCACCGGCAACGGCCATGCGCGCACCGATTGGGGCATTCCCGCGCTGATCGCGCAAGCGGCCCCCGAGGTCACGACCCATGCCATCGGCTTTGTCGAAAAACAGACAGAGATGCCTTTTGACGAGACACACCTGATCCCGCCCATCAAGCGCGAAGACCCCTGTAACGCCCTGACCAAGAATTAAAGGACCCGCCCATGTACCTTGCCATGAACCGTTTCACTGTACTGCCCGAGAATGCCGCCGCATTCGAAGAGCTATGGCTGAACCGCGAAAGCCATCTGAAAGAGACGGAGGGGTTTGTGTCCTTCCACATGCTCAAGGGGCCGGAAGAGGAAGGGACGATCCTCTATGCCTCGCACACGATTTGGGAAAGCGAAGCGCATTTTCGGGCATGGACCACCAGCGACGCCTTTCGCGCGGCGCATGCGCGGGCGGGGCAAACCCGCAAGCTGCACGAAGGCGCGCCACGGTTCGAGGGCTTTCAGACCATTCAGCAAATCGAAGCGGTCTGACGCGGGGCAGGCTGGGCCTTTCTATACTTGACTAAAATAATCGGATTAAGTAGCCGTTATAAGAGCCCGGTATTTTGGCCGGGGTATGAACGACTTTACGCCGAAACTGTCCAAGCCACCGCGCGTCGGAAGCCCGGATGTCAATGGAAAGGAGCCCGCCCCCGTGAGGACACCCGTGACCACGCCCGAGCCAATGGCCCATGCCCGGCTACAGACTCAATCCAACAACAGCTGGCGCGATATCGCGCTTGGCAGCAACGATACCGCGCCCTGCGATGGCTTTGGCCTTGAGCACCTCATTGATCTGCAACGCGCCCGCCAGATGGGGGACGCAGGATGAGCCTGATGCAAAAGCTGCCCGTTCCCTCGCCCGCAGGCCAACCGGTCGAAGACGCCGTGCATGATGCGCGTGCCTTGGTGCCCAACGGCTCGACGGCGAATATCGTGCTGGACGGCCAAACCTATACGCTGCGCATCACGCGGGCAGGGAAATTGATCCTGACGAAGTAGGCCGCGCAGTTGCCCAAGTGCGGCGCGGAACGCCTAAGGCGCGGCTGCGGCTTGCCCTCGCGCCACGGCGTCTTTACTGACGCGATATGCCCGGCCTTTTTGCCTTTTCCGTCCTTCGCCGCTGACATGCTGGCCCTGCTGAGCCTGTTCTTCGCGGCGCTGCTGGCGGCGACGCTGATCCCCGCGCAATCCGAAGCGGTGCTTTTGGGGCTGATGTGGTCGGGTGCCCATGCCGCGGCGCTGTTGTGGCTTGTGGCGACGCTGGGGAATGTGCTGGGCTCGCTGCTGAACTGGCTGCTCGGGCGCTACCTCAGCCATTTTGCCGATCACCGCTGGTTTCCTTTCTCGGCGCGGCAAATGGCGCGAGCCTCGGGCTGGTATCAACGCTGGGGCTATTGGAGCCTGCTGGCCAGTTGGGTGCCGATCATCGGCGATCCGCTGACCTTAGCTGCGGGCATGATGCGCGAACCGCTTTGGCGCTTTTTGCTGATTGTCACCCTTGCCAAAGGCGGGCGCTATTTGGTGCTGATCCTGCTCGCGCGTGGGGTTCTGTGAGGCTCAGAGGGGGGTGATCCCTTCGAGCGGCGGCAGCGGGCTGGGCGTGGTCACAAGGGCCGGACGGCGCTTTTCGTAAAAGGCATTGCCGCCTGCGGTCACCACGTAATGCATGTTGTTGTAATTGGCATTGTACCACGCGGCGTGGAAGAATTTCGCGCGGGTGACCTTGGGGTGCCGCTCACCTTGAAGCACCGCCAGCGCCGTGGCGCGGGCCAATGGGGCCCCGCGGTCGCTCATCGGTTTCGTCATCACGCCCGGTGCGAACTGATTGCGCTGGCCGACCACCCCGCAGACCGTATCGGGGAAGGCTTCGGAATGGACTCGGTTCAACACCACCGTGCCCACGGCGACCATCCCGTCGCGGCTGGAGCGGTTGGATTCGAAATACATCGCCCGCGCCATACACTCCACCTCACCCACCGGGACCGCGACCACTTCGGTCTGCTTACCGCCACAAGCGGCGAGCAGGCCAAGGCCCAGCATCAAAGCGGCGGTGCGGATTTTCGGGGGCTGAACGCGCATGGGCGGCCTTTCTGGGTGAGGGGGCAGGTGGCGCGTAATTTTCCAGCAAACGCGGGGCGAGGCAAGACCCGCGCCCCGGCTCAGGCGGTTTCTCTCCGGGTGGGGCGCGCGGGGGCGCTTGGGCTGACGATTGATCTAGTGTAATGCTTGATAAAACAGTCATGAACCCAGCAGGGCCGTTCTTATGAAAGTCACCTACCGGGATGTGAAAACCGACATCCTGTCAAAGATCACCAAGGGGGAATGGCCTCTGGGTAGTCTTGTGCCCAATGAGGTCGATCTGGCCGAGACCTATGGCTGCGCCCGCGCGACGGTCAACCGCGCCATGCGCGAATTGGCCGACGAAGGGTTTATCGAACGCCGCCGCAAAGCCGGGACGCGGGTGCGCATGGCCCCGGTGCGGCAGGCGCGCTTCGACATTCCGCTGGTCCGGGCCGAGATCGAAGAGAAGGGCGCTGATTATCGCTATTCGCTGGTGAGCCACGCGGTTGAGCCTGCGCCGGACTGGTTGCGCGCGCGGCTGAAACTGACCGCAGGCAGCGAGGCGCTGCATCTGGTCTGTATGCATTACGCCGATGGCGATCCCTATCAATATGAAGACCGCTGGATCAACCTTGCGACCCTGCCGCAGGCGCGGGAGGAGGATTTTGCAGAGGTGGGGCCGAACGAATGGCTGATCTCGGCAATACCTTTTTCGGATGTTGAGATCAGCCTCTCCGCCGGACTGGCCGATCAGCGGCTGAGTGAGTATCTCGCCTGCGCCTTGGGTGATCCGGTTTTCACGGTCGAGCGTTCGACATGGTGGGAGGGGCAGGCGGTGACCTATGTGCGCCTGTCGCATCGCCCCGGTCACCGGCTGACGACCCGCTATTGATGCACCGCCACGCTAAGGCGGCGGCGCGTGAGGTTCAAAGGATGCCCGGCAGGTTCAGCCCGTGTTCGCGGGCGCAATCAAGCGCTTCGTCATAGCCCGCATCCGCATGGCGCATCACGCCCGTCGCCGGATCGTTCCACAGAACCCGTTCGATGCGACGGTCAGCGTCTTCGGACCCGTCACAGCAGATCACCATGCCGGAGTGCTGCGAGAAGCCCATGCCAACCCCGCCACCGTGGTGCAGAGATACCCAAGTGGCCCCCGAGGCAGTGTTCAAAAGCGCGTTTAGCAGCGGCCAATCCGACACGGCATCAGAGCCGTCTTTCATCGCCTCTGTCTCGCGGTTGGGCGAGGCGACGGAACCACTGTCGAGGTGGTCGCGCCCGATCACGATGGGCGCGCTTAGCTCGCCAGTGCGGACCATCTCGTTGAAGGCGAGACCGAGCTTGTGGCGCACACCCAGACCCACCCAGCAGATCCGTGCGGGCAGACCTTGGAAGGAAATACGCTCGCGGGCCATATCGAGCCAGTTGTGCAGGTGCGTATCTTCGGAGAGGATTTCTTTCACCTTGGCATCGGTCTTGTAAATATCCTCCGGATCGCCTGACAGCGCCGCCCAGCGGAACGGCCCCACGCCCCGGCAAAACAGCGGGCGAATGTAGGCGGGGACAAAGCCGGGGAAATCAAAGGCGTTGTCTAACCCTTCCTCCAGCGCCATCTGGCGGATGTTGTTGCCATAGTCGACCGTGGGGATGCCCGCCGCGTGAAAATCGACCATCGCTTTGACTTGTACCTTCATTGAGGCGCGGGCGGCGCGTTCGACCGCCTTGGGGGCACTCTCGCGCTTCTCGCGCCAGTCGGCCATGCTCCAACCCTGCGGCAGATAGCCGTTCACCGGGTCATGGGCGCTGGTCTGATCGGTCACGATATCGGGGCGCATGCCGCGTTTCACCAGTTCGGGAAAGACATCGGCGGCATTGCCCAAGAGGGCCACGGATTTCGCTTCTCCGGCAGCGGTCCAACGCTCGATCATCTCCAGCGCTTCGTCGAGTGTTTCGGCTTTTTCATCGACGTATTTTGTGCGCAGACGGAAATCGATGCTGTCGGGATTGCACTCGACCGCGAGGCAACAAGCCCCGGCCATCACCGCCGCCAAAGGCTGCGCGCCGCCCATGCCGCCAAGCCCGCCGGTGAGGATCCATTTGCCGGTCAGATCGCCGCCATAATGCTGGCGGCCCGCCTCGACAAATGTCTCATAGGTGCCCTGCACGATGCCTTGGGAGCCGATGTAGATCCACGAGCCTGCGGTCATCTGGCCGTACATCGCCAGACCCTTTTTATCGAGTTCGTTGAAGTGATCCCAATTCGCCCAATGCGGCACGAGGTTGGAGTTGGCGATCAACACGCGGGGCGCGTCTTTATGGGTTTGGAAGACACCCACGGGTTTGCCCGATTGCACCAGCAGCGTTTGGTCGTCTTCGAGCGCGCGGAGCGAGGCGACGATCTGGTCGTAATCTTTCCACGTCCGCGCCGCACGGCCGATGCCACCATAGACGACCATCTCATGCGGGTTCTCGGCCACGTCTGGGTGCAGGTTGTTCATCAGCATCCGCAGGGGCGCTTCGGTGAGCCAGCTTTTCGCCGAAAGCTCGGTGCCGGTGGCGGGATAGACGTCACGGGTGTTCTTGCGCGGATCGCTCATGATGTGCCTTTCAGGGTAGGGGCCAGGACGGCCAGAGTTGTCAGGATGTCCGTCAGGTGCCCGCGCAGCCGCGCGGCTTTGTCGGGGTCATAGGGCCAAGGTGGGGCTTCTGTGTCGAGGTAGGTGCTTTGCGCCAACTCCATCTGGATCGCGTGGATCCCTTCGGCGGGGCGGCCATAGTGCCGGGTGGTCCAGCCGCCTTTAAAACGTCCGTTGGTGACAGAGGTATAGCCGGGGGCGGCGGCGCAGATGTCCGCGACGGCGGCTTCGATCTCAGGCGCGCAGGTGGTGCCGAGGTTCGTGCCGATGTTGAAATCGGGCAAGGGGCCGTCAAAGAGGAAGGGGATCAGCGAGCGGATGGAGTGACAGTCATAGAGGGTCGCGACCCCGTGCAGGTCGCGCACGCGGGCCAGTTCCGCCTCGAGCGCCGCGTGATAGGGGGCGTGGAATGTCTTGCGGCGGGCCTCGATCTCGGCTTCGCTGGGCGGGGTGGTCCAGATGTCCTGCCCGTCGAAATCGGTCAACGGCACCAGCCCGGTGGTGTTCTGACCGGGATAGAGCGATGCACCCGAAGGGTCGCGGTTGGCGTCGATCACATAGCGGTGGAAGGTCGCGCGCACGGTGGTCGCGCCGGGCAGCAACCCTTGGTAAAGTCGATGAATATGCCAATCGGTATCTGCCAGTTCGCGCCCGCGCGGGTTCAGATCGCGGCGCACAATATCGGGCAGATCGGTGCCGGTATGCGGCAGGCCAAGCACGATGGGGCTGTCGCTTCGGGTGATCTCGACAGGTGTGATCTCAGCAGAGGTCATGTGGAAAGCTCCGGCATGTCGAGGGCGGCGGCGCGGGTGATCTCGCCCTCGGCCACCATCCGCGCGGCCCGTTCCAGATCGGGGGCGAGGTAACGGTCCTCATCCAGCGTCGCGACATCCTTGCGGACCCGTTTCACCACACGCTGCAATGTCTCGCTGGTCGCCAACGGCGCGCGAAAGTCGATGCCTTGTGCCGCGCAGAGCAACTCGACCCCCAAGATGCGGTTTAGGTTGTCGATCATCTGCCCCAGCCGCCGCGCGCCATGGGCGGCCATGCTGACGTGATCCTCTTGGTTGGCCGAGGTCGGCGTGCTGTCGGTGACGCACGGATTGGCGAGGTGCTTGTTCTCGCTCATAAGGGCGGCGGTGGTGACTTCGGCGATCATATAGCCGCTGTTGAGGCCGGGGTTTGGCGTGAGGAAGGGCGGCAGGTTGAAGCTGAGCACCGGGTCCACGATCAACGCCACGCGGCGCTGCGCGATGGCTCCGATTTCGGCCACGGCCAGTGCGATCATATCGGCGGCAAAACCCACCGGTTCGGCATGGAAATTCCCGCCAGAGACGATCAGGTCAGCGCCGACCAGCACCAGCGGGTTGTCGGTGGCGGCGTTGGCTTCAACCTCAAGCGTGCGGGCGGCCATGCGCAGCACGTCCATCGCGGCCCCGGTCACCTGCGGCTGGCAACGGATGCAATAGGGGTCTTGGACGCGGACATCATTCGCCACATGGCTTTCGCGGATTTCCGAGCCGTTGAGCAGGGTACGCATCGTCTCGCCCGCTTCGATCTGGCCTCGATGGCCGCGTAGGGCATGGATCTCCGGTTGTAGGGGCGCGGTGGAGCCCATGATCGCATCGGTCGACAGGGCCGAGATCACCAACGCCGAGTTTGCCGCCCGCCATGCGTCAAACAGCCCCGCCAGCGCGAAGGCGGTCGAAAACTGCGTGCCGTTGATCAGCGCCAGCCCTTCTTTCGGGCCGAACTCCAGCGGGGTGAGACCCGCGGCGGTCAGCGCCGCGCCGCCGGGCATGACGCGGCCCTCAATTTCCGCCTCGCCGTGGCCCATCATCGCGGCGGCCATATGGGCCAAGGGGGCCAGATCGCCTGAGGCACCGACCGATCCTTGCGCCGGGATCACCGGGGTCACGCCACGCTCCAGCATGGCTTCGATCAGGTCAACGACCGCCAGCCGCACGCCTGAGGCGCCGCGCCCAAGGCTCAGCAGTTTGAGCGCCATCAAGAGCCGCGCATGGCCGCGCGGGATCGCCGGGCCGACGCCGCAGCAATGCGACAGGATCAGGTTGCGTTGCAGGGTGGCCGTGTCATCTGAGGCGATCTTGACCGAGGCGAGCTTGCCGAAACCGGTGTTCACGCCGTAGACGGCATCCGCGCCCGCCACCGCTTTGGCAATGCGCGCATGGGCCAGTTCAATCGCTGGGCGGCAGGCGGGGTCGAGCCTCACCGATGCCTCTTCGCGGTAGATGCGGGCCAGATCGTCCAAGGTGGCCGCGCCGGGGGTGAGGGTCAGGGTGGTCACGATTGGCCTCCGAAAATGCGAGAATGAAGCGGGTTGAAGCCGATGCGATAGGCAAGCTCGGCAGGGTGTTTGATATCCCAAACGGCGAGGTCGGCGCGCAGGCCGGGGCGGATCATGCCGCAGCCGCCCAGCCCAAGCGCGCGGGCGGCGTGCTGCGTGGCACCGCGCAGCGCCTCTTCGGGGGTCATGCGGAACAGGGTGCAGCCCATGTTGAGCGTCAGCAGCAGGGAGTTCAGCGGCGACGACCCGGGGTTGATATCCGTCGCCAGCGCCATCGGCACGCCGTGTTTGCGCAGCAGATCAATCGGGGGCGCTTGGGTTTCGCGCAGGGTATAAAACGCACCGGGGAGGATGACGGCGACGGTGCCCGCCTTGGCCATCGCTTTCACGCCGTCCGCGTCGAGGTATTCGATATGATCCGCCGACAGCGCGCCATAGGAGGCCGCGAGTTTCGCGCCGCCTAAGTTCGACAGTTGCTCGGCATGGAGTTTCACCGGCAGCCCCAATTCCCGCGCTACGTCAAAGACCCGCGCGATCTGGGCAGGCTGAAAGGCGATGCCCTCGCAGAATCCATCGACCGCATCGACCAGCCCCTCGGCATGGGCGGCGCGTAGGGCGGGGATGCAGACTTCGTCGATATAGGCGTCAGCGCGGCCTGCGTATTCGGCTGGCACGGCGTGCGCGCCGAGGAAGGTCGTCCGCACCCGGATCGGGCGCTGCCCGCCAACGGCGCGGGCGGTGCGGAGCATGCGCAGCTCGGTCTCGATGTCCAAACCATAGCCGGATTTGATCTCGATCCCCGTGACGCCTTCGGCGATCAACACATCGACGCGGCGCAGGGCATCCGCCAGCAGATCGGCATCACTGGCGGCGCGGGTGGCGGTGACGGTTGAGACGATGCCGCCCCCGGCGCGGGCGACTTCTTCGTAGCTGGCTCCTTCAAGGCGCATTTCGAACTCGCGCGCGCGGTCGCCGCCGTGGACGATATGTGTGTGGCAGTCGATCAGACCGGGGGTGACGAGGCGGTGGCCCAGTGATTCTGTCGGCTGGTGGCGGTAGGCCCGTGGCAGGTCAAGGCGCGGGCCGACCCATGCGATCTGGCTCCCGGCAATCGCAATCGCTGCATTCTCAATCATTCCATAGGGTTCTGCGCCGTCCAAGGTCGCGGCGGTGAGGTCGATCAAGACCCGGTCATGCTCTGCCATCTCTGTCGCCCCCTCCTGAGGTTTTACTTTTCTAACGCGGTTTTAATTGTTATATGTCTATACATAAAAAACCGAAAGGCCGTCAAATGATTTTCGCAAAACACGCAAGACTGCCGCAGGGCTGGGCGCGGGACGTTCGGATTACGGTTGCCGAGGGCCGCATCACGGCGGTGCAGACCGGACAAACGCCCCATCCTGACGACAGCCGCGTCGATACCCTGCTGCCTGCGCTGGCCAACCTGCACAGCCACAGCTTTCAACGCGCCATGGCCGGGATGACCGAGGTGCGGATGGCGGGGAAAGACAGTTTCTGGACGTGGCGGGACCTGATGTACCGCTTTACCGCCCATCTCACGCCCGCGCATATTGAGGCCATCGCCGCCTTTGTTTTCCTTGAGATGCAAGAGGCGGGTTTTGCCAGCGTGGGCGAGTTTCATTACCTGCATCACCAGCCCGACGGCACGCCCTATGATGATCTGGGTGAGCTTTCGGCCCGGATCGCGGCGGCGGCGGCGGAGACGGGGATCGGGCTAACCCATCTGCCGGTGCTCTATACCTACGGTGGCGCGGGGCAGGTGCCCTTGCAGCCGGGTCAGGCGCGTTTTGGCAATGGGGTGGCGCAGTTCAATGCGCTGGTGGAGCGGGCGAAACGGGCGGTAGTTGATCTCCCCCCAGACTGCCGCGTCGGCATCGCGCCGCATTCGCTGCGCGCCACAGCCCCGGCGGAACTGGCCGAGGTGCTGGCCGCGCATCCCGAGGTGTCGACTCATATCCACATCGCCGAACAGCCCAAGGAAGTCGCAGACGTCTCTGACTGGCTCGGCGCGCGGCCGGTGGACTGGTTGCTGGCGAACGCTGAGGTGACCGGGAACTGGTGCCTGATCCATGCGACCCACATGACCGAAGCAGAGACGGCGGCCTTGGCCCGGACCGGCGCGGTGGCGGGGCTCTGCCCGGTAACAGAGGCGAATTTGGGCGATGGGCCGTTCAACGGGCCGGGGTACCTTGCTGCCGGGGGGCGGTTTGGCATTGGGTCGGATTCCAACGTGCTGATCTCATTGACCGAAGAGTTGCGCACTTTGGAGTATTCCCAACGCCTGCGCGATCTGGCGCGCAACGTGATGGTGCCGGGCGAAGGCTCGGTCGGGGAGACGCTTTATACCGGGGCCGCGCGCGGTGGTGCGCAGGCGCTTGGCCGGGGCCGGGGCGAGATTGCAGTGGGCGCATGGGCCGACCTGACGGCGATCGACAGCCAAGACCCGGCACTTTGTGCGCTGCGGCCCGCGCAACTGCTCGACGGTCTGGTCTTTGCCGCGAAGGATCAGGTTGTGACGGATCTGTGGTCAGCGGGCCGGCATGCGGTGACGGGCGGGCGGCACCGGCAGCGTGACCGGATCGTGGCGGGCTACCGGCGCGCCATGGCAGAGTTGACGGCGCTTTTGTGAAACCTTCCAGCTTCCGGGAACTTTGCCGCAGCCTGCCGGGTTTGCCTCCTAACGAGGGCCGCGCGCGGCGTGGTGTTGCGCGGCATAGCCCGAAGCCAGCGAAAGGGAGCGGATCATGAGTCCACCAGACACAAATCTGAAAAAGCAGGAAGGCCGTCACAAGTGGCCGTTGATCGGCATGGCGATTGTCGTGATCTTTGGCATCGGCATCATTGTCTTCTGGACGGGCGAGGAAGTCGCCACCGCCCCCGGTACCGAAGACGAGGTCATCGTCGACGAGGGCACCGCGATTGAGGGCGATGATACGGCGACCGTGCCTGTCGCACCCGATTGACCCCCAGCCAACTGCGTTGACCGCCAAGACCCGGAAGCCTTTGCTTCCGGGTTTTTTGTTGTTTGCCTTGGTCGCGCGGGCGGGCCATCTTGCACCGGTAACAAGGGAATTGGGGCAGACATATGTGGTATCTTGTAGGGGACATTGGCGGCACCAACCTGCGGCTTGCGGCGGTGGACCCGGCAGGCGCGGTGGTGCGGCGCTGCACGCATCGCACCGATGGGCTGACCACATTGCCAGACGCCTGTGCGGCGCTTTGTAGCGAGATGCGCGGCGCGCCCGAGGGGGTCGCGATGGCGGTGGCCGGGGTGGTTGTCGACGGGCAGGTGCGCATGACCAACGCCGCGCGCAGCATCTCGCGCGATGATCTGGCGCGGGCCTGCGATGTGGCGCCCGGTAAGGTACTGCTGCTCAATGATTTTGAAGCGGCGGCCTGGTCCTTGGCCACGCTGGATGCGGCAAAGGTGAGCTTTCTTCAGGGCGGCCCTGCGCCGCAACCGGGCGCGCGGGTGATTGTCGGGCCGGGAACGGGCTTGGGCGTGGGGTCTTTGGTCTGGCAAGGGGCGCGGCCCACGGCGGTGCCGGGCGAAGGCGGGCATCTGCGGCTCACCCCTCATAGCGCCGAGGAAGTGGCCTATTTCGAAGCCCTGATCGCGCTTTGGCCCGAGGTCCAGATGGGCGACGCGCTTGCGGTAGAGGCCGAGGCGATCCTGTCGGGCACCGGCATCCCCTATTGGTACCGCGCCATCGCAGCAGCCCGCGGCGAGGCAGCGCATCTGGAGGGGGCGGCGGCGATCTTTGCGGCGGCCAAGGTTGGGGAGGACACGAGTGCCTGCCGGGCGGTGGCCTTGATGGCGCGATATCTTGGCGGGGTCGCGGGGGACTTGGGTTTGGTCTTGGGCGCGCGCGGTGGGGTTTTCATCACAGGGGGCGTGGCGCAGCAGAACCCTTGGATGTTGGATGAGGCCTTCCTCGCTGCCTTCAACGCGGGCGGGCGGCACAGCAAATGGCGCGCGGCGCTGCCGTTGGGCCTGTGCAATGACCCCGATTTTGGCCTCATGGGTGCGCGCAACTGTCTGTTTGTGCAACACGATCGCCCCCTGCCGGATTGACAGCAGGCAGCGGGCCGCCATGATCGCCACAGCAGCCGGAGTGCCCTATGCCCAACCTCAATGATCCGAAACGCCAGTTCTTGGCCAACCTGTTCGACACCGCCGTCGCCGCCGCCGATCCGCGGCTGATCTTGAAAGACAGGCTGCCGCCGCCCCCCAAGGGCCGAACGGTGGTGATCGGCGCGGGCAAAGGGGCGGCGCAATTGGCGCAGGCGTTCGAGGCGCTTTGGCCGCATCCCTATGACGGTGTCGTGGTCACCCGCTATGGCTATGGCGCGCCCTGCCAGCGCATCAAGGTGTTGGAGGCCGCCCATCCGGTGCCAGATCAGGCCGGGATCGAGGCCGCCCGCGCCTTGCAGGATGCGCTGCGCGGGCTGGGGCCGGAGGATCAAGTGATCGCGCTAATCTGCGGCGGCGGGTCATCGCTTTTGCCCGCCCCACCCGAGGGGCTAACGCTGGAGGATTTGCAGGCGTTGAATTCCGCGCTTCTGGCCTCAGGCGCGCCGATCTCGGTGATGAATGACATCCGCAAACAGTTCAGCACGGTGAACGGCGGGCGTCTGGCGGAACTGGCCTATCCCGCGCAGGTGGTGAGCCTTGTCGTCTCGGATGTGCCGGGGGATGATCCGGGGGCCGTGGCCTCTGGCCCTACGGTGCCGGGGCGGCGGGCCGCGGCGGAGGTTTTGGAGGAGGTGGCCGCGCGGGGGCTGGAACTGCCGCCCCGTTGCATGGCTTTTCTGCAAAAGGCCGCGCAGCAGCCTGCGCAAGACGCGCACAGCAAAACGGCCACGCATGTTATTGCCTCTGCGGGTCTGTCCCTCACCGCGGCGGCCAAGGCGGCACAGGCGCGGGGGGTGACCGCATGGATACTGTCGGACGCGATCGAAGGCGAGGCGCGCGAGGTGGCGCTGGTGCATGCCGCGCTCGCCCGGCAGGCGCAAGAGAGTGGTTTCCCGCATCCCGCGCCGCTGGTGCTGCTCTCAGGCGGAGAGACGACGGTCACCCTGCGCCACAAGGGGCGCGGCGGGCGCAACAGTGAATTCGCGCTGTCCTTGGCACTGGCGCTCGACGGGCAAGAAGGCATCACCGCCTTGGCGGCGGACACCGACGGCATCGACGGGTCAGAGGATAACGCGGGCGCATTCGTCGCGCCGGGCACGGCGGGCGCGATGCGCGCGGCAGGGGTGGACCCACGCCGCGCCTTGCAACACAACGATGCCTACGGTGCGTTTGCGGCGGTAGACGCCCTGTTTCACACCGGCCCCACCGGGACCAATGTGAATGATTTCCGCGCCCTGCTGATCGGCGATCTACCCGAAAGCTGAGCCGGTTCTGGGTCCGCCTAGGTGCGGTCGAAGATAATCACGTTGCGCTTCGCAGCGCCGGTCTTGGTGTCGGCAATCGCCTCGTTGATCTGATCCAGCCGCCAGCGCCCGGAGATCAGGTTGTCGAGTTGCAAGCGGCCCTGAAGGTAAAGGTCGACCATCCACGGGATATCGCGCTGGATCACCACGTCGCCCATTTTGGAGCCGACCATGCCTTGCCCCAAGGCGGCAAGGACCACCGGCTCATAGCTGGCCTCGGCCCCGCTGTGGGGCATGCCAACCATGATCACCCGGCCCCCGGCCGCAAGGTAGCGCGGCGCGGTTTCATAGGCGGGGATCGCGCCGACGGTGACGATCACGGCATCCGCCCCGCGCCCCATGGCCTTGAAGGCCGCGCGCCACGGTTTCGCCTCGGTCGCGAGCACGGTGTCGGTCGCGCCGAATTCGCGGGCGATGGCGAGTTTTTCTTCGGTCATGTCCACCGCCACGATCCGCCGTGCGCCCGCGATGCGCGCCCCTTGGATGGCATTAAGGCCGACCCCGCCCGCGCCGATCACCACCACATCTTGGCCTGCGCGCAGGCCCGCTGCATTGACCACGGCACCCACGCCGGTGATCACGCCGCAGGCGATCAGACAGGCGGCGTCTTTGGGGATGTCATGCGAGATTTTCACGGCCTGGGAGCGGTCGACCACCACTTTTTCGGCGAAACCGCCGGTGTTCATGGCCTGAACAAGCGGTGCGCCATCTGCTGTTTGCAGCGGCCCATCGGGCGCCTGCGGTGTTTCGCAGATCGTCGGCTGACCCGAGGCGCAGTTGGGGCAGCTGCCGCAGGCGCGGATCAGGGTGACCACCACGCTGTCGCCTTCGACCAGCCCCTGTACATTCGGCCCCACGGCGCTGACCCGGCCTGCGGCCTCATGGCCATAGACGGCAGGCAGGGTGCCGCCCCAGCCGCCTTCGGCAAACAGGATGTCGGAATGGCAGATCGCCACCGCATCCAAGGTCACCTCGACCTCGCCCGATTGCGGAGCCCTGATGCGGATGTCTTCGACGCTCAGCGGGCTGTCAAAGGCATGGCAGACGGCGGCTTTGATGGTTTGCAATGGCCTGTCCCTTTCACTTGGTTTTCGCCAGCCTGACGCGGAAGGGCCGGTGGTGCAAGGCGGGGAATGTACTAATGGGGCGAAGTGCCGGTTTGTGACGTGAGGGGAGGGCGGCTGGCAAAGATCACCAGCCCGCCGAGGGTCAGAAACAGCGCCAGCAGGAAGGGTGCGCCGGGCAGGTAGAGCGCAGCCTCCGGCGCGGTGAAATAGGCGAAAACCGCCGTCATCGTCAGCGGTGAGAGGATCATCGTCAGCGCGGTGGAGGAACTGAGCGCGCCGTGCAGCTCGCCTTGGGCATCGGCGTTGACGCGGGCCGACATGATGCCTTGAAGCGCAGGCGGGATCACCCCGGCGAGCGCGGCGAGCGGGGTCATGATCAGCGCCCAAGTGCCTGAGGTCAGTACGGTCAGCGCGGCAAAGGCGGCAAGGGCAAAGACATGGCCCAAGATCACCGTGGTGCGCGCGCCCAAGCGGCGGATCACGGGGCCGATCAGCATGCCTTGGACAAGAGCCATCTGCACGCCAAAAAGACCCAGTGACAGGCCGATCATCGTAGGGGACCAGCCAAACCGCTCAACCCCGAAATAGGCCCAGACCGCCGGATAGGCGGCAAAGCCCACATGATAGATGAAATAGACCGCCAGAAGCCTGCCAACCTCGGGCAGGCGGCCAAGGGCACGCAGCGCGCCTAGCGGATTGGCCCGCCGCCAGTCAAAGGCGCGGCGTTGCGTCTGGGGCAGGGTTTCGCGCAGCACAGCCCAGCCGAGGGCCGCATTGCCCGCCGCCAGCACCGCCGCCGCCCAAAACGGCGCGCGGGTGCCATATTCGCCCAAGATGCCGCCCATCAGCGGGCCCAGAACAAAGCCCGCGCCAAAGGCCGCGCCGATGAGCCCGAAACGCGCCGCGCGGTCCTGCGCCGGAGAGATGTCGGCCATATAGGCCGAGGCCGTGGCATGGGTTGCCGCCGTCACACCGCCCACCAGCCGCCCGATCAGCAGCAGCCAGACACTGCCCGCCAGGGCCATGACGCCGTAATCAACCGTCATCACGACCAGCGCCAGCAGCAAGACCGGACGGCGGCCAAAACGGTCGGACAGCCCGCCCAGAACCGGGCCGAAGAGGAATTGCATCGCGGCAAATCCCGTGGCCAGCACGCCGCCCCAAAGGGCCGCATCACTCAGCCCCCCGCCGCGCACTTCGCGGATCAGGTCGGGCATCACGGGCAGGATCAGACCGACGCCCATGGCATCGATCATCACCGTCACAAGGATAAAGATCAGTGGCAGCGGCATTCGGTCAGATCTGGTCCGCGCAGGGGGCGAAGGCAAGGGTGGACGTCGCGATAGGGCGCGAATGCGGCAGGCGTTGCGGGCGCATGGCCCGCTTGCCGCCAGAGACACCTGCCGCCACGCTCAGCCCTGTGCCTTCGGGATATGCCCGACACTGGCAAGAAAATCGTTTAGCGTATCAGCGTATTCCTGCGGCTGCTCCACACAGGGCAGGTGCCCCGCGCGGCGGATCAGTTTGAATTTCGAGGCCGGGATCAGGTCCATCAACTCGCGCACCAGATCGGGCGGGGTGGAGCCGTCTTCCGACCCTGCGATGCCGAGCGCGGGCAGGCGCAGGCCGGAGGTGGGGGTCATGAAATCGCTGTGCGAGATCGCCGCCGAACAGCCCGCATAGCCCGCGTCCGGCTGGCGGGTGAGCATGTTGCGCCAGAGCGCCATTTCCGGCGTGGCGCGGAATTGTGGGGAGAACCAGCGCTCCATCACCGCATCGGCAAGGCTTTCGATGCCGCCCTGTTCCACGGCCGCGATCCGCTCAGCCCAGATGTCGCGGTTGCCGATCTTGGTGGCGGTGTTGCTCAGCACCAGCGCGCGGATCATGTCGAGCCGTTTGACAGCCAGCCCCTGCGCGATCATGCCGCCGATCGAGAGCCCGACAAAGACGCAGTTGCGCACCTGCAGGTGATCGAGCAGCCGTTCGGTATCGGTAATGAGCGACCCCATCGAATAGGGCGCGGGCGGGCAGGATGAGAGGCCATGGCCGCGTTTATCAAAACGGATGATGCGCAGACCGGGGGCGAGGAGCGGTAGGATCGGATCCCACAGGCGCATATCGGTGCCGAGCGAATTGGCAAAGACCACAGGCGCGCCGTCTTCGGGGCCATCGACGCGGTAGTGAAGTTGGACGTCACCGGTATCGAATATCTGCATGGGTGGTCTCCTGTGAGCGGCGGTGGTGGCCAGCATATAGCGCGCGCGGCGCAGGTCAAAGGCGGGACAGATCAAAAATGCCCCCTAGGCCGGCGCTGCCCTTGTCTTTACCCCAACGTCTGCAGCGCCCGCGCGAACATATCCGCATCCACGTTCCCGCCAGAAATAGTGACGATCACATCGTCGCCCTCAATCTCAGCCCCACGGAACAGTGCCGCCGCCAGCGCCACGGCACCGCCCGGCTCGGCCACGACCTTCAGCCGGTTGAAGGCATGGCCCATCGCCTGCAGCGCCTCGTCGTCGCTCACCACCAGCCCCGGCCCGACAAGCCGTTGCATGATCGGAAAGGTCAGCTCGCCCGGCGCGGGTGTGACGATGGCGTCGCAGATTGATCCCAAGGCGCTTGGGTTCTGCTCGATCTTGCCAGAGGCCAGTGACCGGGCCGCATCGTCAAAGCCTTCCGGCTCTGCCGGGCGCACGCGAAAGCCGGGGGCCTCGGCCTCCAACGCCAAGGCGATGCCCGAGGTCAGGCCACCGCCGCCGCAGCAGACGATGACTTCGGCGGAGTTGATCCCCGCCTCGGCTGCCTGCTGCGCAATCTCCAGCCCCGTGGTGCCTTGGCCCGCGATTACCTGCGGATTGTCGTAAGGTTTGATCAGCGTCAGGCCGCGTTCTTCGGCCAGTTGCGCGCCGATCTCTTCGCGGCTCTCATTCGCGCGGTCATAAAGCACCACCTCGGCCCCATAGGCGCGGGTGTTGGCTATTTTCAGGCGCGGGCTGTCTTTGGGCATGATGATCACGGCGGGGGCACCGTGCATTTTCGACGCCAGCGCCACGCCCTGCGCGTGGTTGCCGCTGGAATAGGCGATGACACCCTTCGCCCGCGCGTCAGGATCCAGCGATGACAGCGCCGACCACGCACCGCGAAACTTGAAACTGCCGGTATGTTGCAAGCACTCTGGCTTGACCCAAATGCGACGGCCCGCGATCTCATCCAGAAAGGGCGAGTTCAACAGGGGCGTGCGCCGCACATGGCCCTCTGCGCGGGCGGCGGCGGCGCGGATCATGTCGATATTCATTGCAGTTGTCCTATCCATTCGTGGAGCGCGGCCCGCGCCTCGGGTTCGTCGAGAAACGGCACATGGCCGCGATCCGGCACTTCGGCCACGATCATATCCGGCCGCCGCGCCTGCATCTGCATCAGCGTTTCGCGGCTGAGCAGGGTCGAATTGGCCCCCCGGATCGCCGCGAGCGGCATGCCCTGAAGCGCGTCGAAAAACGGCCAGAGGTCGGGCGTCGGCTGCCCTGCTGTGGCGATGGCATCGCGCAGATGCGGGTCATAGGTGATTTTCAGCCCGTCGTCGGTGGCTGTGTAATGGCGCTGCACCTCTTCCAGCCAACGGCCTTCCGGCACGCCGCGAAATTCGGGGAAGGCACGGGCCATGGCGGCGGCGGCCTCTTCATAGGTCTTGGCGGCGGGGTTGCGGCCCAGATAGCCCATGATGAACTCGACGCCCTTGGCGTCAAGCTCGGGCCCGACATCATTCAGCGCCACGCCCAGAAGGTGGTCATGGGCGATCATCGCCAGTCCCATCGCATTAAGCCCGCCGCGCGAGGTGCCGATGATGGCGACCTGCTCCAACTCCAGATGCGCCAGCAGTTCCAGCACGTCGCGGCATTCAACTGGAAGTGTGTAATTCTTCCAATTCTTGTCGAAATCCGAACGCCCTCGGCCCCGGTAATCCATGCGGATCAGGCGGTGATCGGCCAAATGTGGGGCGAGGTACTCGAAATCCGCCCCGGTTCGGGTGAGGCCAGCAAGGCAGAGGATCGGCAGGCCGGAGCCTTCGTCCGTGTAGTGAAGCGACAGCCCGTCGGAGGTGGTGAACCGTGCCATCAGAGGCCCGCCAATGCAGGGATGCCGCTGAGGTCTCGCAACTGATGCGCCGGTTTCCATGGCAGCCGGTCCACCGGATCGCCGCCCCGGTTCACCCATGCGGTCGTGAAACCATAGCCCGTCGCCGCCGCCGCGTCCCAGCCGTTGGAGGAGACGAACAGCACCTCGTCTTTGGCGCAGCCGTAGTGCTGCCCGACAAGATCATAGACCGAAGCGTGCGGTTTGAAGACACCGACACTTTCGACCGAGAGCGACACATCCAAAAGGTCACTGATTCCCGCAGATTGCACCGCCCCGTCCAGCATCGCGGGCGAGCCGTTGGATAAGATTGCGGTGTTCAGGCCGCCGTCTTTCAGCGCACGCAGCATCGCAGGAACTTCGGCAAAGGCCTGAAGCTCCCAATAAAGCGCCAACAGGCGCTCGCGCAGGGCAGGGTCGTCAGCGACGCCCATCTTCTCCAACGACCAGTCCAGACCCTCTTGGGTGACCTGCCAGAAATCGTCATGCGCCCCGGTCACGGCGCGCAGCCATGAATACTGCAACTGCTTGAGGCGCCAGTGTTCTGCCAGCTGCGGCCAAGTCTCGGCGATGGCGGCAAAGGCGGGCTCCCGCGCGGCCTCGCGGGCGGCGGCGGCCACGTCGAACAGGGTTCCGTAAGCGTCGAAAACGCAGGTTGTGATGGGCATCTGACAGGCTCTCCCTTTCCGTGTCGCGGCAGAGTGGCACGGGGGCGCAGCGGCGGAAAGGGGCGAATTCCCCAATCGGCCGGGACTGGGGGTTTACTCTCGGGATCACAATCTTCATGCTGTCGCGGAATTTGGAGCACCCGTGCAGATACGCGGCCTCCTTCCCTTTTCCCCCGACAAATTGGAGACAACAATGGCTGAGGTCAAATCCGGCGACACAGTACAGATTCACTATACCGGCACGCTGCAGGACGGCACCACATTTGATAGCTCTGAGGGTCGTGACCCGCTGGAGTTCGTTGTGGGTTCGGGTCAGATCATTCCCGGCCTCGACAGCGCGCTGCCCGGCATGACCGAAGGCGACAAGAAGGTCGTTCAGGTGCCCAGCGAAGAAGCCTACGGCCCGGTGAACCCTGAGATGCGCCAGTCTGTGCCGCGCGAAGGCATTCCGGCGGACATCCCGCTTGATCCCGGCACGCAGTTGCAGATGCAGACGCCCGAAGGTCAGGCGCTGCCCGTGACCGTGGTGGAAGTAGACGAGACCACCGTGACCCTCGACGCCAACCACCCGCTGGCAGGCAAAGACCTGCAGTTCGACATCGAACTGGTCAAAATCGCCTAAGCGATCTGACACTGCCTGCCGGGGGGATGTCTCTCCGGCGGGCCTACAAGGCGCGATGTGCGTCTTTTTCCCCTCGCACCGCAGCGCGCAGGCGCTTATGCAGGGGCCATGGATACCCCAGATACATTCGAGATTTTCCTTGTCTGCCCGCCCGGGCTTGAGGATTTGCTCTGCGCCGAGGCGCAGGAAAAAGGTTTTGTCGAAGCGCAGGCGCAGCCCGGCGGCGTGACGGTTCAGGGCGGCTGGCCCGAGGTCTGGCGCGCGAACCTAGAGCTGCGCGGCGCGGGCCGGGTGCTGGCGCGGATTGGCGGGTTTATGGCCTTCCATCTGGCGCAGTTGGACAAACGCTGCCGCAAGTTTCCCTTTGGTGACGTGCTGCGCGCCGATGTGCCGGTGAAGGTGCAGGTGACGTGCAAGGCGTCGAAGATTTACCATGCCGGGGCGGCGCAGCAGCGGGTCGAGACGGCGCTGCGCGAAAGCCATGGGATCACGGTGGATTCCGAGGCAGCACTGGTGCTCAAGGTGCGCATCCATGACAACGCGGTGCAATTCAGCCTCGATACCTCTGGCGAGGCGCTGCACAAACGCGGGCATAAAGAGGCCGTAGGCAAGGCGCCGATGCGCGAGAATATGGCGGCGCTGATGCTGCGGTCTTGCGGCTATGTGCCGGGCGAACCGGTGGTTGATCCGATGTGCGGCTCAGGGACGTTTCTGATCGAAGCGGCGGAGATCGCGGCGGGGGTGAAGCCGGGACGCAGCCGGAGCTTTGCCTTTGAGGACTTGGCGAGTTTTGATGCTGGAGCTTGGGAAGAGATGCTTAGCGGTGGGGCAGTGGCCGAACCTGCGGCGCGGTTCTACGGCTCGGATCGGGACGCAGGCGCGATCCGGATGAGCACGGCCAACGCCGAGCGTGCGGGTGTTGGTGCGTGGTGTCATTTCGCCTGCCACGGGGCAGGGGAGTTGCAGCCGCCCGAAGGCCCGCCCGGTCTGGTGATCGCGAACCCGCCTTATGGGGGGCGCATCGGGAATAAGAAGCTGCTTTATCCACTCTATGGGACGCTGGGCGAGACGCTGAAGACGCGTTTCCGCGGCTGGCGCGTGGGGTTGGTAACGTCAGAGCCGCCCTTGGCGCGGGCGACAGGGCTGCCGTGGAAGCCGCAGGGGCCGGCGATTGCGCATGGTGGGATGAAGATCTGGCTCTGGCAGACGGATGTGCTGCGGTAGAACCTACCACCTGAGCCCGGAATCAAGCCGCAGGCGCCGGGCCATCGCCTGCCCGCCCCCCGGGTAGGCGATTTGGTGAGGCTAGGCGCGACTTGGCGAAGTCACGTCACGGCTGAACCATAAAGTGGCAAGGTCCAGCCGTTGCATCGCCGACCCGCGGGCAGGCGATGGCCCTCAGTGCGTGTTTAAAGATGATCCGCCTGCGGCATCCCCAACACGTGGAACCCGCCATCGACGCGGATGATCTCGCCCGTTGTGCAAGCCCCCGCATCAGACACCAGATAGACCGCCGTGCCACCCACAGCTTCCAGCGTCGCATTGGACCGCAACGGCGCGTTCTGATCCGTGTGCTTATAGGTCTTGCGCGCGCCACCGATGGCAGCCCCCGCCAGCGTCTTCATCGGCCCCGGCGAAATCGCGTTCACACGGATGCCTTCCGGCCCCAGATCATTCGCCAGATAGCGCGTGGCACTTTCCAACGCCGCCTTGGCCACACCCATCACATTGTAATTCGGCGTCACCCGGTTCGACCCCATATAGGTCAGCGTCAACAGCGTGCCGCCGTTCTCCACCATCAGCGGATGGGCCCGGCGCGCCACGTCGATGAAGGAATAGGCCGAGATGTCCATCGAGTTCTTGAAGTTCGCCCGGCTGGTGTTCAGGAACCGCCCCGTCAACTCGGATTTGTCCGAGAAAGCAATGGCATGCACGACGAAGTCAATCGTCGGCCAGCGCGCGCCCAATTCTTCAAAGGCGCGGTCGAGCGAGGCGTCATCGGTCACATCGACATCGACCATGAAGTCCGACCCGACACTCTGCGCCAGCGGCTCAAGGCGTTTGCCAAAGGCTTCGCCCTGATAGGTGAAGGCCAGTTCGGCCCCGGCTTCGGCCATCGCCTTGGCGATGCCCCAAGCGATGGAGCGTTCGTTGGCCACACCCATGATGAGGCCGCGTTTTCCTGCAAGCAATCCTGACATAACGCGCCCTCAGCCTTTGTATTTCGACAGGATCATCGACCCATTGGTGCCACCAAAGCCGAAGGAGTTGGTCATCACGGAATCGAGCCCCGCATTGTCCACCCGCGCCAGCGCGATTTCCGACGGATCAAGCGCCGGATCGAGGTTTTGCACGTTGATCGAGCGGGCAATGAAGTCATTGTCGAGCATCAGAAGCGAGAAGATCGCCTCCAAGGCGCCCGCCGCGCCCTGCGCGTGACCGGTCATTGACTTGGTGGAACTCACCGGCGGCGTGCTGCCTTTGCCGAAGACCCGGCGCACCGCTTCGATCTCACCCACGTCGCCGACGGGGGTCGAGGTGCCGTGCGCGTTGATATAGCCGACCTTGCGGCCTTCGGGCAGGGTGTCGAGCGCCAGACGCATCGCGCGCTCGCCACCTTCACCGGAGGGTGCCACCATGTCGTGGCCGTCGCTGGTGGCGGCATAGCCGGTCACTTCGGCATAGATTTTCGCACCGCGCGCCAGCGCGTGGTCGAGGTCTTCAAGCACGAGCATACCGCCACCGCCGGAGATCACAAAACCGTCGCGGTCCGCGTCAAAAGCGCGGCTCGCTGTTTCGGGCGCGTCGTTGTACTTGGAGGACATCGCGCCCATCGCGTCAAAGAGGCACGACAGCGTCCAGTCCAACTCTTCGCCGCCGCCCGCAAACATCACGTCTTGCTTGCCCAGCATGATCTGCTCGGCCGCGTTGCCGATGCAATGCAGCGAGGTGGAGCAGGCGGAGGTGATGGAATAGTTAATGCCTTTGATCTTGAAAGCGGTCGAAAGGTTCGCGCTGACTGTCGAGGACATGCACTTCGGCACGGCAAACGGCCCGATGCGCTTGGTGGCCCCAGTATCTTTCACGATGTTATGCGCGGCGAACATGGCGGAGGTCGATGGCCCGCCTGAGCCTGCCACCAGACCCGTGCGCGGGTTGCTGATTTGATCTTCACTCAGCCCGGCATCCTTGATCGCCTGATCCATCGCCACATAGGCATAACCTGCGCCCGGACCCATGAAGCGCAGGGTGCGCTTGTCGATGTGATCGGCCAGATTGATCTTGAGCGTCCCGGCCACGCGGCTGCGGAACCCGTGTTCGGCCATCTCCGGGCTTGCTTCGATCCCGGAGGTGCCGTCCTTCAGCGCGGCAAGCACTTCTTCGGCGTTGTTTCCGATGGATGAGACAATTCCCAACCCTGTGACGACGACGCGGCGCATGGGCAGCACTCCTTTGTTTTATCAGCCCCGGTGTATGACAGCACGGCGGGACGGCGCAAGCGGTTTGCCAAAACCACCTGCGCAGAAGTTGCCGGTCAAGGTTCTGTGATGGAACGCGCAAGGGATGGGCGGTGTTTGCCCAGCGAGACATAGAGGAGAACAGAATGCCCGAGATCAAGACGGTAAACCCCGCCACCGAAGAGGTACTGAAAACCTACAACGTCATGTCAGAAGCCGAGGCGATCCGCGCGGTCGAAGCCACGCATGAGGCCTTTAAGGATTGGCGCAAGCTCTCCCATACTGAACGCGCCCCCTATCTGAAAAAGATTGCGGAAAAGCTGCGCGAGAATAAAGAGGAACTGGCCGAGTTGATGACCCGCGAGGTGGGTAAGCTTTATCAAGACAGCCTTGACGAAGTTGACCTCTGCGCCGCGATCTTCGACTGGACCGCCGATGCGGGCCCGGAAAAGCTCAAGGACGAGACCCGCGAGTTGATGGATGGCAAGAAAAACGGCGTGGTGACCTATCAGCCGATTGGCGTGATCTATTCGGTCCAGCCTTGGAACTTCCCCTTTTACCAGCCGGTTCGCGTTCTGGCGGCAAACCTGATGGCAGGCAATGGTAACGTCCTGAAACATGCCCAGATTTGTACCGGCAGCGCGCTGCGTCTCAAAGAAATTTGCGAAGAGGCGGGCCTGCCGAAAGACCTGTTTAACGTCGTCATCATCGACCATGACACCAGCGACAAGCTGATTGCGCATGATGTGGTGCGCGGCGTGACCATGACAGGCTCTGACAAAGCGGGCAGCCACATTGGGTCGCTGGCGGCAAAGCATCTCAAGAAATCGGTGCTGGAGCTGGGCTCGAATGATGCCTTTATTGTGTTGGATGACGCGGATATCGACACGGCGGTGAAATTCTCTGCTGCTGGCCGGATTTACAACAATGGCCAGACCTGCATCTCGGCGAAACGCTTTATCGTGACTGACAAAAATTACGATGCCTTCGTGAAAGCCTTTGTCGAGCAGATGAAATCGATCGAGATGGGCGACCCGATGGACAAAAGCACCGGCCTTGGCCCGTTGTCGAGCCAAGAGCAGTTTGAGACGGTGCGCGATCAGGTCAAAGAAAGCGTCGAGAAGGGCTGCGAACTGCTTTGCGGGGGCGAAGTGCCTGACCGTACTGGTGCCTATTATCCTTCGACCGTTTTGGGCAATGTGAAGCCCGGCTCGCCTGCCTATGACGATGAAATCTTTGGCCCCGTTGCCTCGGTGATCCGTGCCAAGGATGACGAAGATGCGATGCGCATTGCCAATGACAGCCGCTATGGTCTTGGCGGCGGTATCTTCTCGAAAGACGAAGACCGCGCGTTGGAGTTGGCCCGAGCCGAGTTTGACACCGGGATGATCCGGATCAACGGTTTTGGTTTGGCGGATCCGAATATGCCCTTCGGCGGGGTCAAGAACTCCGGTTATGGACGGGAACATGGCGGTTTTGGCATGAGCGAATTTGTCAACGCCAAGGCGATTTTTCTGCCGTCCTAAGCAGCACAGACCACCAAACAACTGAGGGGCGGCCTTGGCTCGCCCCTTCATTTTTTTTCACAGCGAACAAAGAGGTTTAACATGTCACATACTGTTCTCGTCGCCGGTGCCACCGGCAAGACCGGGCGGCTCTTGGTCGCTGAATTGCAAGACCGCGGCGCCACTCCGATTGCGCTGGTCCGCGATGGCTCTGACACATCGGTGCTGCCTGAAGGCACTCAGACCCGCAAAGGCGATCTGACCAACCTGCAGGACGGCGTCTGTGCGGGTGTGGATGTGGTTATCTTTGCGGCCGGCTCAGGCGGCAGTACTGGGCCGGAAATGACCGAGAAGGTCGACCGTGAAGGCGCGAAGCGCTTGGTTGATCTGGCCAAGGAAGCTGGCGTCGATCGTTTTGTGATGCTGAGTTCAATCGGCGCGGATAATCCGCCAGAAGACAATGAGATTGCGCATTATCTCAAGGCCAAACAGGCGGCGGACCAACATCTAGAGGCTTCCGGGTTAACTTATGTGATCCTGCGTCCCGTGGCCTTGACCGATGACCGCAAGACGGATGCGGTGAAGCTGGGCGATGATGTCGACCAAAGCGCCAAGGCGCACCGCGCCGACGTCGCCGCCGTGCTGGCCGAGGCTGCTGTTTCGGGCCGCCATGACGGCAAGGCGATGGACATGCAAACCGCCTGATATTTTGGCGTCATTCAATCAAAAAGGGGGCCGCGTGCCCCCTTTTTTCGTCTCAATGTCAGCAAGCTCAGCTTTCGCTCAGCGCGACCTTCATGTCTTTCACCTGATAGATCACCTCGCCATCGGCTTCGACGATGCCATCGGCCACGCCCATGGTCAGGCGGCGGGTCTGGATCGCCTTGGTGAAATCAATCTTGTAGGTCAGCATCTTGCGGTCGGGGCGTACCATGCCGGTGAGCTTCACTTCGCCCACGCCAAGCGCATAGCCGCGGCCCTGCCAGCCACGCCAGCCGAGGTTGAAACCGGTCAACTGCCAAAGACCGTCAAGGCCCAGACAGCCGGGCATGATCGGGTTGCCGGGGAAGTGACATTCGAAAAACCACAGGTCGGGCGTGATGTCGAATTCGGCGGTGATATGGCCCTTGCCATGGGCACCACCGTCGGCCGAGACATCGGTGATCCGGTCCATCATGAGCATCGGCGGGGCGGGAAGCTGTGCGTTGCCGGGGCCGAAAAGCTCACCGCGGGCGCATTTCAGCAGATCTTCCTTGTCGAAACTCGTGGGGTAGTCGGCCATCCTGCGGCTCTCCTGCTGCTCTGTTATAACACCGGCCCCGTTTAGCACCGCGTCACCGCGTGCTGCAAGGGCCGCGCAAGGGCGGCTGTGACGATTGGCGCGAGGTTTTCAATTGAAAACCGGGGATTTCATCCTTTATATGGCTCTGAAAGGCAGGGAACTGATGTCCGAACAGGAACAAGAGGTCGGAACGCGCTGGCTGGCTCAGGCCGGGCTGCGCCCTACGCGCCAACGTGTCACGCTGGCGAGCCTTCTGGTGGGCGATGGCCAAGATCGCCACGTTACCGCTGAAAGCCTGTTTGAGGCCGCAAAGGGGCAGGGCGAGGCTGTGTCGCTGGCCACGGTCTACAACACGCTGCGCGCCTTTTGTGATGCGGGGCTGTTACAGGAAGTGACCGTTGATGGCTCCAAAAGCTATTTCGACACCAACACCCACGACCACCCGCATTTTTTCTGGGAAGACGACAGCAAGCTGACCGACGCGCCGTCAGAGCAATTGGTGATCGCCCAGCTTCCCGATGCGCCCGATGGGGCCGAGATTGCCTCGGTCGATGTGGTGATCCGCCTGCGCCGGAAATCCTGAACGGGCGGGGCACGCCCCGCCGCGTGAAAGATCAGCCGCGTTTGCGCAGCACCAGAAATGTCATCATGCCCATGGGCGGCAAGGCACGTTCGTCTTCGACCTGCAGCGCGTCTTGTTGCAACACGGTTTCCATCTCGAAATCCGAATGCCAGCCAAGCGTATTGGCGAAAGGGGCGGAGACCTTCTCTAGGAAACCGAGTACGCCTGTCGTGCGCATGAAGTGGTTTGCGATCACCACCTGACCGCCTGGCTTTAACACGCGGGCAATCTCTTCCATGACACGTTCCGGCTCGGGCACGACCGAAAGGACATGCATGGCGGCGATGGTGTCAAAGCTGGCGTCGGGGAAATCGAGGTCGCGGGCATCCATTTGGCGCAGGTCGGCTACGTGCTTTAGCCCCTCGCGAGTGACCCGCTGACGGGCTTTGGCGAGCATCTCGTCACTAAAATCAATGCCGGTGATCGATAGATGCGGCGCGTAGTGGGGCAGGGAGAGGCCCGTGCCAACGCCGACTTCCAGCACCGAGCCCGCGCCCTTGTTGATATGGGCGACCACATGACGGCGACCACCGCTGGTCAGCGCGCCAAAGGTTTTGTCATAGATCGGCGCCCAGCGGGCATACGAAGTCTCGACCGCCTTGATATCCATCTTAAATCCTTTTGGTTTTATTCGTTTTCTTCGCCCGCAATAGGCCCCAGATCACCATGCCGATATAGGCCACACAGAGCACGACGAGCGTGGTCCATGCGTAGGTCGCGAGGGCGGCGGCGAAAATTGCCACGCCTACCAGCAGGTATTTCACATGCCGCCGCGAGATTTTGGTGGTCTTGAATGACCATGTCGGAATGCGGCTGATCATTAGAAAGCCGATCAGCACCATATGCGCGGCAATCATCCAATCCGGTACGATGGGCCGGTTGTGAAAGGCAAAAGAGGCGGTCATCGGCAGCAGCACCAACAAGGCACCGGCAGGTGAGGGGATGCCCGTAAAGAACGAGCCGCTTTCGCCCACCGCGTCGCCGTTCTTGGCCTTTTCGGCTTCGGCTTTGTCGTTCACGTTAAACCGCGCCAGTCGCACCACGCAGCAGACCGCATAGACCAGCACGGAAATCCACGCCGCGCTGCGCATGTCTTGCAACGCCCAGAAATAGAGGATCAGCGGCGGGGCCACCCCGAAGTTCAGAAAATCGGCCAGTGAATCCAGTTCCGCGCCCATCGGGCTGGAAGAACGCAAAAGCCGCGCGAGCCGTCCGTCCAACCCATCGAGCACACAGGCCAGCAGGATCAATTGCACCGCCAGCACATAGTTGCCCTGCACCCCAAATCGGATCGCCGAAAGCCCTGCGCAAATCGCGGTGATCGTCAGCGCATTGGGCAGGAGTTGGATCAGCGCAAGGTCTGCGCCGGTCTTTTCAGAAGGGGGGCGCATGGAGGCTTTCCTAAAGTGGGGCGGTGTCGATCACCGGTTGTTTCAACTCGGCCAGCACGGTTTCCCCGGCGACCATGGTCTGCCCAATGCGCACCATCGGGTCGACGCCTTCGGGCAAATAGACATCTAGCCGGGAGCCGAAGCGGATCAAGCCAAAGCGTTCACCGGTTTCCAGCCCGTCGCCGGATTTGACGAAGCAAACGATACGCCGCGCCACAAGGCCCGCAATCTGCACCACGGCCAGATCGCGCCCGTCGTCCATACGGATACACAGGCTGTTACGCTCATTATCGGCGCTGGCCTTGTCGAGCGAGGCGTTGAAGAACTTGCCCGGGCGGTAGGCCACGGCCTGCACCTTGCCTGCAACGGGGGCGCGGTTGATGTGGCAGTTGAACACGCTCATGAAGACGCTGACGCGGGTCAGCGGCACATCCGGCATGCCCAGTTCGGCGGGTGGCACGGCAGGTTCAATGAGCGAGACGATGCCGTCGGCGGGGCTGACGATCAGATCGGGCCTATCCGGCGTGACGCGCTCTGGGTCGCGGAAAAAGTAGTAGCACCAGATGGTGAGACCGACGCCGATCCAGCCCAGCACCTCTTCGATGGCGAAGAGTACCAGTGTGACGGCGGCGAAGATCGCCACGAATTTGATGCCCTCGCGGTGCATCGGCTTGATGAATGTATCGAGCATGTTGACGGACATCGGACCCTCCCGTTCAGGCTGTCTTCCGTCATAGGTGCATGGCGGGTGAGTGCAAGGAGGTTTTGATCTTGGGGGCGGCATCGGCGGGTCGGTGCAGGGATCATGCTGAGGGTGTCGCCCTCCGGGGGAGGGAGAGCGATGCCCGGTGTGCCACCGGGCGGGACAGTTCGAATAGGTCGCGGCTCCAATCGGCGCCTTTAGAACCGGCGGGTCCCGCTCAAAACCACTGCCCCGGCTCCATCAGCCCTAAATCCATTAGCTGCCGGGAATGCCACTCGAACGGCTCGGAATTCTGCCACTGGAATGTCGGAATACCATAGCGGCTGCCCGGATTGCTCTTCAGTGCCTTCGCCGTGCGGAAAGAGCAGACCGCCGCGGTGACATTGTGATGCCACGCGCAGGCGTAGGTATTGTATTCCTCGTTGTTGAACGTGTGATCGTCGCGCAGCAGCAGCCCCGGTTTGGCGCGAAACAGGGGGATGCGGTCGATCTTGCGGCTCTGCGGTGGCACATGTTCCTCAAACCGCCAACGCAGCCCGCCAAAGAAATCAAGCTGCCGTTCCTTGGGATGCCCCTGCCGCGATGGATCCTTGCGCGCCAGCGCGTAATAGCCCGACCGGTCCAGATGCGCCTGATCGAGTGAGACGGCATCGGGATGCCTTTGGAGGTCCAGCGCATAGAGGTCGACCACATAGGCCAGCATGGCATCGCGCCGCTCCTCTCCGTGAAAGGCCAGCAATTCCTTGACGTTGCGCGTCTCGCTGAAGGGGTGGAACAGATATTCGGCGTTGTAGCAGTAATAAAGCCATTGCCCCGGCACTGCGGCAATCATGCGGTTCACCGCCGCCTCCAGCGCGGCTTCGGCGGTGGTGTCATAGTCCACCCGCAGCACGCTGTCCTGTAAGTCGCGGGGCAGGTCAAAAGCGGGGGGCATCAGCGCCACCACACTGTCAAAGCCCGCTTGCTGGTGGTGGCGCAGGGTGGTGTCGACCTCGACCTCATCCTCGACCAAGATCATGGCGATGGGGCCTGCCTCCAGCGCCGGGCGGGCCTCTTTGATAAGATGATCTAGATCGCGATACCGCATAGGCCCCCGCTGGTATTTCCGTGCCGCAAGGTCGGTCAATTCCGGGTCCATTGCAAGACGCGGCCACCGCTGTTAGACGACGCCATCTGCCCGAAATCCGTCAAAACCCTTGGATGCCCGCCATGACACAACCGAAAAAGCTGTTCATCAAGACCTATGGTTGCCAGATGAACGTCTATGACAGCGAACGCATGGCCGAAAGCCTTGGCGGTCAGGGCTATGTCACGACCGACCGGGCCGATGATGCGGATATGATCCTGCTCAACACCTGCCACATCCGCGAAAAGGCCGCAGAGAAGGTCTATTCCGAACTGGGCCGCCTGAAGCCGTTGAAAGACGCGCGCCCCGATCTGAAGATCGGCGTGGCGGGCTGCGTGGCACAGGCCGAGGGCGAAGAGATCATGCGCCGCCAGCCGGCTGTCGATCTGGTGGTCGGCCCGCAAAGCTACCACCGTTTGCCAGAGATGGAGGCGAAGGTGCAGAGCGGGCAGAGCGCGCTCGACACCGATTTCCCGGCAGAAGACAAATTCGACCACCTCAAGGGCCGCCCCAAGATGAAGCGCGCGCCTGCGGCCTTCCTCACCGTGCAAGAGGGCTGCGACAAGTTCTGCGCCTTCTGCGTGGTACCCTATACGCGGGGGGCCGAAGTCTCTCGCCCCGCCGAGAAGGTGCTGGAAGAAGCCCGCGATCTGGTCGAGCGCGGCGTGCGCGAAGTCACCCTGCTGGGCCAGAACGTAAACGCTTACCACGGCGGCATGACGCTGGCCGGTCTGATCCGCGCACTCGCCAAGGTCGATGGGCTGGAGCGTATCCGCTACACTACCAGCCACCCCAACGACATGGGCGACGATCTGATTGCGGCGCACGGTGAGGTGCCTGAGTTGATGCCTTACCTGCACCTGCCAGTGCAGTCGGGCAGTGATCACATCCTGAAACGGATGAACCGCAGCCACACCGCCGAGAGCTATCTGAAGCTGCTCGAACGCATCCGCGAGGCGCGGCCTGATATTGTGCTGTCAGGCGATTTCATCGTCGGCTTCCCCGAGGAAAGCGATGCCGACTTTGAGGCCACGATGGAGCTCGTCCGGCAGGTGCGCTACGGCTATGCCTATTCGTTCAAATATTCCACCCGCCCCGGCACCCCGGCGGCCGAACGCCCGCTGGTCGATGCATCCGTGGCCGACGATCGCTTGCAGCGCCTGCAAGGGTTAATCACCCAGCACCAACAAGAGATCCAGCAGTCGATGGTGGGCCGCGAGGTGTCGGTTCTGGTTGAGAAGAAGGGCCGTTTGCCCGGTCAGATGCTTGGCAAGTCAGAGTATCTGCACGCGGTTCATATCGAGAACTGCACGGCGCAGATCGGTGACATTCAGCGCGTAAGGGTGACCGAAGCCAAGACAAACTCTTTGGCGGCTGTCTTGGTCTAACGGGCCGCGACTAGGGCCGTTGCGGGTGCGCGTTGCCGCGCACCCTAAGCTTGTCAGTAGTTGTGCTTGCGATGCGAAGCGGCATCCGCAAAGATCCGTTTCATCGTCGCTTTCAGCCCCTCAGGGTTGCCCACCAGCGTGTGATCCCGGCAGACACGCTCGGCCACAGCATGGGCGGTGGAGAAGTCATAGCCGACGGCCACGAGGCTATCCACGAAGACCGAGTTTGGCCGGTCCCAGATCACATCATTCCACGGGCCACGGTAGCAGCTGACGTGGATCACATTGCCCGTTGGGTGCGCCTTGCCTTGGTTGTGGTAGGCGTATTTCACACCCCCGGCAAAAGCGGGCATGGCAAGCAGGCCAGTGACGGCGGTGGCGAGTAGCATTTTCATCATGAGTTGGTCCCCCAGTTATCATTGCAGCAATCAAGATCGGCAAAGCCGCGCGAAGTCCCACCCTCGCGATCCGATGGATAGAGGTTTAGGTCTAAAGGTGCGTATTTCAAGAAGATTCGAAGGCACTGTCAGGGGGTTGAGAACAATCTCAAGGGCTTGCGGGGGATTGTCGCCAGGGCATAGGCAATAGGGTAATTTCAGCCGTTCCGGCGAACAAAGAATGGCTGCCGCCGTCACTGGTTTCACCGTTATTGCGCGAAGGATTCGTTGTAATCGGTCAAGGCTCGGCCACAAAATGTTGATTTCACAGCTTCACAGCAGGGCAGTTTTTACCTAACCTAACCCTATACTAACAAGGCGCGGGTCCGGGGAGGGGTCGCATTTGCCAAAAATAAGAACCAATATTTAGAATAGGACAAAAGCTGTGGGACCCACTATTTCCAAAGCACTGCGCGCCATGGCCAGCCTGACGATGGCGGCGGCGCTGACTGTGGCCAGCACGTCGGCCGATGCGCAGACACCCTCGCAACAGGGCCGTGACAAGGGCGTCTACACGCCGACCATCTGGGTCGATCCCGATGGCTGTGAACATTGGGTCATGGATGACGGGGCCGAGGGTTATATGACCCCGCATACGACCCGTCAGGGCATCCCGGTATGCCGCCGTGGCGATGTCTGCGGTGTGATGGAGGCGGACCAGTTCTTTGCCACCGACAAATACAACATCTCGGCCCAGGGTCGCGCGCGTCTGGCGAATTTCTTCCAGTCGACCGGCGCGGTGTCCTACATCATCACCGGCCATACCGACAGCCGTGCCTCGGATGCCTATAACATGCGTCTGTCCTACAACCGCGCAAACTCGGTGGCGCGTGTCGCCAACCAAGTCGGGGCCAAGATCGCTGATGTGCGTGGCTATGGTGAACGGATGCCTGCCGTGCCGAACAATTCCGCTGCGAACATGGCCAAAAACCGCCGTGTCGAAATTATCTGCATTCGCTGAAGGGACTGTAAAAGTGATTAAGACGAAACTTCTCATGGTCACCGCCTGTGCCGTCGGCCTGTCGGCCTGTACCGATTACGAAGGCGGTCTGGGCCGGGGGTATCCTTCGGACAAGACCGTTGACCGCGGCATCGACACAAAGCACCTCAGCACCCTTCAAGCGGGCATCTGGGTTGATCCAAACGGCTGCGACCACTGGATCATCGATGACGGGGTCGAGGGCTATCTCTCGGCGCGGCTTGATAAATTCGGCAAGCCGGTCTGCTCGGGCGTGGCGCCGCCGACACATACCGCGGGCCACTTCAAGGGTGGCTCCAAGATCAAAGACCCGAACTGACCTTGGCGGGCCATATCAAACACACCGGGCCGGAGCGCGTTGCGCTTCGGCCCTTTTTGTCGCTACGGGTTGGTAAATCCTGCTCGCCTGACTATCTCACCAATTAGTGCTTCACAAAGGATACGCGCATTGCCTTCAACTGATCTGATGACACCGGAAACCGCGGCCGAACGGGTGGTGGAGTTTCCCGATAACCGCCTTTTGATCGACCTCTGCGGCGCCTATGACGCGCATCTGGCTGCCATCGAGAAATCGCTCGAGGTGCAGATCATCCGGCGCGGCAATCACCTGCAGATCTTGGGTGAGGGCGAGGCCGTCGAGAAAGCAGAAAGCCTGCTCAACGCGCTTTATGTGCGGCTGGAAAGCGGGCGCTCGGTTGAGCCTGCGGATGTGGACGGAATGTTGCGCATGGGCAATTCCAGCGCGGGCACTGGCGTGCGTCAGGGCGATCAGTTGGAAATGCCGATGGGCGACGCGATTGAAATCCAGACCCGCAAGAAACGGGTAGAGCCGCGCACCGATGCGCAGAAGGCTTACGTGCAATCGCTGTTCGACAATGAACTGGCCTTTGGCATCGGTCCTGCGGGTACCGGCAAGACCTATCTGGCCGTAGCCGTGGGCGTGTCGATGTTCATCGGTGGCCATGTGGATCGGATCATCCTGTCCCGTCCTGCGGTCGAAGCGGGAGAGAAGCTGGGCTATCTGCCGGGTGATATGAAGGACAAGGTCGATCCTTACATGCAGCCGCTCTATGATGCGCTGAACGACTTCCTGCCGGGTAAACAATTGGCCAAGCTGCTGGAAGAAAAGCGCATCGAGATCGCGCCGCTGGCCTTTATGCGGGGGCGGACGCTGTCGAACGCCTTCGTCGTGCTGGATGAGGCGCAAAACGCCACGTCGATGCAGATGAAGATGTTCCTGACACGTCTTGGGCAAAACTCCCGCATGGTGATCACCGGCGACCGCACCCAGATCGACCTGCCGCGTGGCGTGCAGTCTGGGCTTCAGGATGCCGAACGGCTGCTCAAGACGATCCCGAGTATTAGCTTCAACTACTTCACCTCCAAGGACGTTGTGCGCCACCCGCTGGTTGCGGCGATTATCGAGGCTTATGAGGCGGATAGCGGTGCCGCTTGACGTAATGCTTGAAGATTTCGATATCGTGATTGAGGACGACCGCTGGGAGGCGGTCGACCTTGAGCCGCTGGCGCATGCTGCCGCGCAAGCCACGCTTGGGCATCTGGGGCTGGACGCGGAAACCGCTGAGATGACCCTGCTGGCCTGTGATGACACACGTATCGCCGCGCTGAACGAAGACTTTCGTGGCAAGGCGCGTGCCACTAATGTGCTGAGCTGGCCCGCAGAAGAGCGGGGTGCCGCCGCACCGGGCGGCGATCCGCTGCCCGCCATCCCCGGCATTGACGGAATGCTCGAACTGGGCGACATCGCTTTGGCCTATGAGACTTGCGCCGCCGAAGCCGAAGCGGCGGGCAAGCCTTTGGCCGCACATGTAACCCATCTTACCGTGCATGGGCTATTGCATCTTCTGGGCTATGACCATGAAAATGACCCCGACGCGACGTTGATGGAAGGGTTAGAGCGCGAAATACTTGGCAAAATGGGTTATGATGACCCATATAAGGAAAATGGGCCTTAAGGGGCTTTGCAACACAGACGGGACCCAATGGGCGATACAGACGGATCATCTGACGCGGCGCAGAGCGCGCTTGCGGATGAAGATAGACATGAGCTGCCGGACGATAGCGCAATGCGCACCGGCAATTTCTTTTCTCGGGTGTTCGAGGCGCTAAGCCCATCGGACAGCGAAGATGACACCCCAGAGGCATCGGCAGAGGCCGAGCGGCCCACGGGTCACGGCATGATCAATCTGCGCCGGATGCGGGTCGATGATGTGGCGGTGCCCAAGGCGGATATCACCGCCGTGCCGGTCAGCGCCACGCTGGATGAGCTGGTGGCGGTGTTTAAGGAAAGCGGGATGACCCGCTTGCCGGTTTACGACGGCACGCTGGACACGCCCGTCGGCATGGTCCACCTGAAAGACCTTGCGCTGAACCACGGTTTTAACGGCAAAAACACCAAGTTCGATTTGCGCGCCATGCTACGCCCCTTAGTCTATGTGCCGCCGTCCATGACCATCGGCGTGCTGCTGACCAAGATGCAGGCCGAGCGGCGGCATATGGCCTTGGTGATCGATGAATATGGCGGTGTTGATGGGCTGGTCACCATTGAAGACCTGATCGAACAGGTCATAGGCGAGATCGAAGACGAACATGACGTTGATGAGGGCACCTACTGGACGGTCGAAAAGCCTGGCACCTATCTGGCGCTCGCCAAGACCCCGCTGGGCGATTTTGAGGCTGAGATTGGCCATTCGTTGACCGACCATGAGACGGTGGATGAAGAAGAGATCGACACCCTCGGTGGGCTGGTCTTCATGCTGTCGGGTCGTGTTCCCGCGCGGGGCGAGGTTGTCTTGCACCCTGACGGCCCTGAGTTTGAGGTGATCGACGCCGACCCGCGCCGCATCAAAAGGTTACGGGTCCGCACCCAAGGGGCCGGGGGATGATGCAACGGCTGGCGATGCGGGGCCGGATGTTGCTGGCTCCGATCGCCGGCGCCATCGCAGCCTTCGGGCAAGCGCCCTATGAACTGCCGCTTTTGCTTTTTGCCGGGCTGGTGGCGGCGTTTTGGCTGTACCGTGCGCGATCTGGCGGCCCGTTTCGCGCGGCGCTGTTGGGTTGGGGCTTTGGCTTTGGCTATTTCCTGCACGCGCTGCAATGGATCGTGTCGCCCTTCTTGGTCGATGTGGCCCGCCACGGCTGGATGGCGCCCTTTGCGCTGATCCTGCTGGCGGCGGGCATGGCGCTGTTTTGGGGGCTGGCATTCGGTCTGGCCCGCTGGATTGCACCACGGCGCGGGCTGGCCTTGGCGCTGGCTTGGGCGGCGGTGGAACTGCTGCGCGCCTATATTTTCACCGGTTTCCCATGGGCCATGCCCGCGCAGGCGCTGGTCGGCGTGATGGCCGGGCAGGGGTTGGCTTGGGTCGGCCCCTATGCGCTGAACCTCTGGCTCTTTGCCATCGCCGCGATCATGCTGCTGCGCGGCCCTTTGGCGCTGCGATTGGGGCAGGGGACGCTGGCGCTGTCGACCGTTCTGCTCTTGCTGCTGCCACCACAAGCGCCGCCAGCGGTATTGACCGATCAGGTGGTGCGCCTGGTCCAGCCCAATGCGACCCAGCGGGAAAAGTGGAACGCGGACAAATTCGAATTCTTTTTCACACGGCAACTCGACTACACCGCCGCCGCGCCAAAAGACGAGAGCCTAGCGCCTGATCTGGTAATCTGGCCCGAAACTGCGATCCCTTGGGCGCTGGATATGGCGGGCAGTGCGCTGGCCGAGATTGGAGCCGCCTCTGACGTGCCGGTGGCTCTGGGCGTGCAGCGCCGGTCGAACATGCGCTATTACAATTCGCTGGTGGTGCTGGATGCCGATGGAGCGGTCGGACAGGTCTATGACAAACACCATCTCGTGCCCTTTGGCGAATATATGCCGCTGGGCGATCTGATGGCGCGTTTCGGGATCCACGGGCTCGCCGCGCAGGAGGGCAACGGCTTTTCCAGCGGGCCGGGCGCGCAGCTTTTGGATATGGGGCCGCTCGGCGCGGCATTGCCGCTGATCTGCTATGAGGCCGTCTTTGCCCATGACGTGAACGCCGCCCCGGCGCGGCCCGCGTTTTTGATGCAGGTCACCAACGATGCGTGGTTCGGCAAGGCCGCAGGCCCGCGCCAGCACCTTGCCCAAGCGCGGATGCGGGCAATTGAGCAGGGGCTGCCGATGGCCCGTGCGGCCAACACTGGGATCTCGGCGATGATCGACCCGCAGGGGCGTGTAACCGCATCGCTGGCGCTGAACACCGAAGGGTTCATCGACGCGCCACTGCCCGCGCCCTTGCCGCCCACACTCTATAGCCGGAGCGGAGATTTGCCGCTTTCTGTGCTCTTGGCGCTGTGCCTTGCGGGGCTTGCCGTGGCCCGCCGCCGCAGCCCCGGGAATGCCGATTGACCATCCACCAGCGGTTGTCTAAGCCATTGGCAGAGCACCACAACGGCTTCCTGACGTGGTGCGTAATTTTTATTGGAGCACTACATGTCCCGTCAGAACTACACTTTCACTTCGGAATCCGTTTCCGAGGGGCACCCGGATAAGGTCTGCGACCGGATTTCCGATGCGATCCTCGACGCTTTCATCAGCGAGGAACCCGAAGCACGGGTCGCCGCCGAGACCTTTGCCACCAC
Source organism: Sulfitobacter sp. OXR-159 (assembly GCF_034377145.1). Taxonomy (NCBI): domain Bacteria; kingdom Pseudomonadati; phylum Pseudomonadota; class Alphaproteobacteria; order Rhodobacterales; family Roseobacteraceae; genus Sulfitobacter; species Sulfitobacter sp. OXR-159. The sequence continues at coordinate 2,553,158 of NZ_CP139707.1, read as the reverse complement.
CAACCGCGTCGTGATTGGCGGTGAGGTCGGTCTGGCCAATAAGGCCAAGCTTGACGAATATCTGGCCGGTGTCGAAGACATCGCCCGCGCCTGCATCAAAGACATCGGCTATGAGCAGGATGAGTTCCACCACGCGACATGTGAGATCACCAACCTGCTGCACCCTCAATCCGCCCATATCGCCCAAGGCGTTGATGCGTCGGGTGAAAAGGAAGAGGGCGCAGGCGATCAAGGCATCATGTTCGGTTTCGCCACCGACGAGACGCCCGAGCTGATGCCCGCGCCGATCCATTACGCCCATGCGGTGCTGCGGCGTCTGGCCGAAGTGCGCAAGGACGGCACCGAGCCCACCCTGCGGCCCGACGCCAAAAGCCAGCTTTCGGTGCGCTATGAAAACGGCAAACCAGTGGGGGTCAGCTCCATCGTGCTCTCGACCCAGCATGAGAGCGAACGCCAGACCAGCGCCGATATCCGCGATATCGTTGAGCCTTACATCCGCGAAGTGCTGCCCGAGGGCTGGATCGACGATGACACCGTCTGGCACGTGAACCCCACGGGCGTTTTCGTCATCGGCGGGCCGGATGGCGACGCGGGCCTGACGGGCCGCAAGATCATCGTGGACACCTATGGCGGGGCCGCTCCGCATGGCGGCGGTGCGTTCTCGGGCAAGGATCCGACCAAGGTTGACCGCTCAGCCGCTTATGTCGCGCGCTATTTGGCCAAGAACGTTGTAGCAGCGGGGATGGCCAAGAAATGCACCATCCAGCTTAGCTATGCGATTGGCGTCAGCGAGCCGCTGTCGATCTATTGCGACACCCATGGCACCGGCGATGTGCATGACGCGGCGATTGAAAAGGCGATCCGCCAGATCATCGACCTGACCCCGCGCGGCATTCGCGAGCATCTGCAGTTGAACAAGCCGATCTACCAGCGCACGGCGGCCTATGGTCACTTTGGCCGCGCGCCGGATGCGGATGGCGGTTTCAGCTGGGAGCGTCGCGATCTGGTCGAGCAGCTTAAGGCGGCAGTATAGCGATATAGGGGTGGGGGCGGTCGCGCCCACCCTCTCGGCTTCGCGGCACTTAGCCCCGCCGGGCCTGTTTGGCCTCAATGAGAGCCACCGCGGCGGCGACCGCATCTTCAATCGCCATCTCAGTCGTGTCGATCTGCTTGGCATCGTCGGCCGGTTTCAGCGGCGCTTGGTCGCGGCTCATGTCGCGAAGGTCGCGCTGTTTGACGTCTTCCAACACGGTTTCATAGGTGATCTCAATCCCCTTGCCCGCAAGCTCTGCAAAGCGGCGCTGCGCGCGCACTTCGGGGCTGGCGGTGATGAAGAGTTTCACCGGCGCATCGGGGCAAATCACCGTGCCAATGTCGCGCCCGTCCAGTACGGCACCGCCCGCGCGGGTGGCAAAGCTGCGCTGGAACCGCACGAGGGCGGCCCGCACCGCTGGGATCACCGCCACTTTGCTGGCTTCCTGCGCGACATCCGGGTTGCGCAGGCTGGGGTCTTCAAGGTCAACAGGGGCGAGGGTTTGCGCGGCCTCTTCGGCGTCCATCCCGGTAAGGGTTTTCGCGGCCACCGCCCGGTACAAAAGCCCGGTGTCGAGATGCGCAAAGCCGAAATGCGCCGCGACGGCCTTGGCGACCGTGCCTTTGCCCGCCGCTGCGGGGCCGTCGATGGCGACGGTCATGCCGCCGCTGGTGTTCTTCGTCATTGCACATTCCTTTCGTTGCGCGCCCGTAGACCAAGCAGCAGGGCTGCTCCGAAACAGGCCGCCAGTATCATCCATTTCGCCTGCGTAAACAGGCTGGCGGTCGCGACCGCTTGTTCAGTCAGCCGTTCTGGCCCCAGTTCAATGAGCCGCCCGATCAGCATGTTCTCGGTGTAATCCGCCCCGAGGTAGAGCGCGACGGCCAGCGTCAGCGCCAGCCGAAGCCCGCCCGCCGACCAACGCCGAAACCAGAGCAACAGCGCCAGCGCCAAAAGCGCAGGAAAGGCCGTGTCAGCCAGCCGGAACTGGCCGAGGTAGAGTGCGGTCTGCCTCGGGTCGAGAGCGACAAGATAGCCGCGTGCCTCGGCCAGATCATAGCCCAGAAGCCGCCCATCCAAGACCCCCATGCCCCCCGCGCGCAGGTAGGTTTCGGCAAAGCCCGCAAGGGCTGCAAAGGCCAATGCGGCGCAGAGGCTGAGCCAGATGAGCCGGTCGCCTATCACGCAGGCAGCCGTTCGACCTGCGCCCCCAAGGACGCCATCAGCGGTTCGAAAATCGGGAAAGACGTGGCAATGGGCCCGCCGTCATCCACCTGCACCGGGTTTTGCGCGACCATGCCGAGGATCAGGAACGACATGGCGATGCGGTGGTCGAGATGGCTTTGGCAGGTCGCGCCTCCGGGAATATTGCCGTGGCCCAGCCCTTTGACGATCCACCAATCCGGCCCGTCTTCGACCTCAACCCCATTCGCGCGCAGCCCGCTGGCCATGGCCTCAATCCGGTCGCTTTCTTTGACGCGCAGCTCTTTGACGCCGCGCATCACGGTGTCGCCCGTCGCACAGGCTGCCACGACCGAGAGCACGGGGTATTCGTCGATCATGCTCGCCGCCCGTTCGGGTGGCACTTCGATGCCTTTGAGGTTTGGTGAGAACTTCGCGCGCAGGTCGGCAACAGGCTCGCCGCCCTCGGTCCGTTCGTTTTCATAGGTCAGATCCGCGCCCATCTCGCGCAGGGTGGTGAACAGCCCCGCTCGCGTGGGGTTCAGCCCAATGCCCGGCACCAGCACGTCCGAGCCGGGCACGATCAGCGCGGCGCAAACGGGGAAGGCGGCGGAGGAAGGGTCGCGCGGCACGTCGATATGTTGTGGTTTCAACTCGGGCTGGCCAGTCAGGGTGATGATGCGGCCCTCGTCCGTGTCCTCAACCGTGATCTCGGCGCCGAAGCCTGCCAGCATCCGCTCGGTATGGTCGCGCGTGGCTTCGGCCTCAATCACGACGGTTCTGCCGGGGGCATTCAACCCCGCCAGCAGCACGGCGGATTTGACCTGCGCGGAAGGGACCGGGACAGTATAGCGCACCGGCACAGGTTCAGCCGCGCCCACCAATGTCATCGGCAGGCGGCCCCCGGCGCGGCCCACGGATTGCGTGCCGAATAGCGCCAGCGGATCGGTCACCCGCGCCATCGGGCGGCTGTTGAGGCTGGCATCGCCGGTGAAGGTGACAGAGATCGGGGAGGTTGCCATGGCCCCCATCAGCAGGCGCACGCCAGTGCCGGAATTGCCGCAGTCGATCACGTTGTCAGGCTCCGCAAAGCCGCCGACGCCGACGCCGTGAACGGAGTAAGAGCCGCCGCCGTGGTCAATCACCTCGGCCCCGAAAGCGCGCATGGCTTTAGCGGTGTCGAGCACGTCTTGCCCTTCCAAAAGCCCGGTGATCGTGGTCTCGCCCACGGCCATGGCGCCAAGGATCAGGCTGCGGTGCGAGATCGACTTGTCGCCGGGCACCTCGGCGGTGCCGCTAAGCGGCCCGCAGGCGCGCGATGACATGGGAATGGGGCTGCCGTGACTGGACATGAGGTACCTCTAATCTGCTTGAGGCCCCTATTATCGCAGGCGGGCGGCAGCGTCCATCGCCGCGCGTGCAATGGATTGTAATCAGGGTGGTATCAGGCGCTCGGGCTCAGCGTTTGCGGAAGGTCAGGTAATGCGGGGTGCGCCCTTCGCGCAGCGCTTTTTGCTCGTAGCGGGTCGAGATCCAATCATCCCAAGGCGCACGCCAGTCCTGCGGCCCTTCGGCCAGCCAGTCAAACCCGTGCTGCGGCACCTGTTCAAGGGTCTGGCGCACGTAGTCTTCGATATCCGTCGCCACGCGGAAAATCGCACCGGGTTTCAACACGCGAGCCAGAGGCTGCAGATGCTCGGGCGTGACGAAGCGGCGGCGGTGGTGGCGGGTTTTTGGCCAAGGGTCGGGATAGAGCAAAAACGCCCGGTCGATGGAGGCTTCGGGCAGCACATCGAACATATCGCGCACGTCACCGGGATGGATGGCAAGGTTATCGACGCCCGCCCGCCGGATTTTGCCCAGCAGCATCGCAACACCGTTGATATAAGGCTCGCAGCCGATGATGCCGACGTCCGGATTCTGCCCCGCCTGATGCACCAGATGCTCACCGCCGCCAAAGCCGATTTCCAACCAGACCTTGCGCCCGTCAAAGAGCGTGTCGAGGTCCAGCGGTGTGCGGTCGGGATTGGCGTCCCAATCAACGGCCCCCGGCGACAATGCGTCGAGATCCTCGTCGATATAGGTCTTTTGCGACTTCTTCAGGGATTTGCCTTTGAGGCGGCCATAGAAGTTGCGGCGGGGGCGTTCTGTTTCACTCATGGCGGCTCATGTAGCGGCCCCGCCGCGTCACCGCAACATTCCTCTGCAGGGGCGGTGGCGAATAGGTGGGGGTTAATCATTTGTTAGGCTCCATGCGCCTAGATGTCGGGGCAATGCAGGGGGACAGCTGATGAGCGTGGCAAGGCATGAGGCCGGCGCGGGCGATACGGCAGGCGGTACGACTACGCCGGGCACTGTGGCGCGCATTCTGATCGTGGATGATCAGCGGTTTGATCGCATGCGGATCAAACGGCTTTGCGGTGGGCTCGACTTTCCCATCCGAATGACCGAGGCGGAGAGTATCGCCGCCCTAGCCCAGCAGTTGGATGAGGGGGAGTTTGACCTGATCTTACTGGATTACAACCTGCCCGATGGGGACGGGTTGCGCGGGCTGCAGATGATCCGGGCACATCCGCAGAACGGTGCCGCGGCAACCGTGATGGTTACCGGGACGGATCAAACCGAGGTGGCGATCGAGGCGCTGCGCGGCGGGTGTAGCGATTACATCGCAAAGGATGAGCTTTCGCAAAGCACTTTGCGGCGCTCGGCTTTCAACGCCCTGCAAAAGACAGCACTGCAACTGGGCATCACCACGCAGGAGCAGAAACGCTCTCAGGTTCAGAGTGTTCTGCGGCGCTTTGCCGGGGAATGTGCGCAGGAGATAAAGCCGATGGTCGGCGATGTGATGCGCGACCTGCGCGCGCTCGACCGGTCGAACCCGGCGCTGGTGGAGGAAGAGCTGGCAAAGGTCGATTATACCTTCCTGCGCCTGTGGGAGTTTGTAGAGGATCTGGCCAGCTTTCAAGGCAGCGAGCTTGCCGAAGGCGATCTTGCCGATCCGCCAAAACCAACACCGGGTCTGTGTGCCGGATGGGGTGGGGCAGTCGGGTGACGGGGCTGTCTACGGTGAGGCTGTTCGCGCAGGCGTCGTAGGGCGCGCTTGGTGGCGCGTTGGCGTCGCGGGCCCCGCCTGCCTTTTCCGCTCGCGTGGATCGTGCCGAGCATCCCTGATTTTTGCCACTCCTCGCAGCGCCTCCACCCGGCAGACCCCCGCATATCACCGGCCAAACGCATGCATAGCCCTTGCAGGAGCGGCAAAATTGGCCTATACGCGCCCTGTCTAAGGGGCGGTTACAGCTTCGGGCGCGATATAACGGGCAGGGTCGGTACCAACCGGCCCTCTTTTGTTTGCGTTCGGCTGCGGGTTTACCGCTGTGCCTTTGCTTCGGAGCTTCTCCGGCGTGATCTGCACGGTGCCGCCACGACGACCAATTGCAACTCCAGACCGGCGGAGACAACCGCGCGGCCAGAAACATTTGATAAGGATACGAAAAGCTACATGACTAAAGCAATGGACGAATTCGAAGCGCTTCTGAACGAAAGCTTCGAAATGGACACGCCCCAAGAGGGCACAGTCGTCAAAGGCAAGGTGATCGCTGTCGAAGCGGGCCAAGCCATCATCGACGTCGGCTACAAAATGGAAGGCCGCGTTGAGCTCAAAGAATTTGCTGATCCCGGCGAATCCCCCAAAATCGAAGTTGGCGACGAAGTCGAAGTTTTCCTTCGCCAAGTCGAAAACGCGCGTGGCGAAGCTGTCATCAGCCGCGAAATGGCCCGCCGTGAGGAAGCCTGGGATCGTCTGGAAAAAGCCTATGCTGCAGAAGAGCGTGTCGAAGGCGCGATCTTTGGCCGTGTCAAAGGCGGCTTCACCGTCGACCTCGGCGGCGCAGTTGCGTTCCTGCCCGGCAGCCAAGTCGACGTCCGCCCCGTGCGCGACGCGGGCCCGCTCATGGGTCTCAAGCAGCCGTTCCAGATCCTCAAGATGGATCGCCGTCGTGGCAACATCGTTGTATCGCGTCGTGCGATCCTCGAAGAGTCCCGCGCCGAACAGCGTGCCGAAGTCATTGGCAACCTGACCGAAGGTCAAACCGTCGATGGTGTGGTCAAGAACATCACCGAATACGGTGCGTTTGTTGACCTTGGCGGCGTCGATGGTCTGCTGCACGTCACCGACATGGCATGGCGCCGCGTGAACCACCCCTCTGAGATCCTGTCGATCGGTGAGACCATCAAGGTCCAGGTCATCAAGATCAACAAAGAGACGCACCGCATCAGCCTCGGCATGAAGCAGTTGCAAGAAGATCCGTGGGATCTGGTTGGCGCGAAATACCCGCTTTCCTCCGTGCACAGCGGTCGTGTGACCAACATCACCGATTACGGCGCATTTGTTGAGCTGGAGCCGGGCGTTGAAGGTCTGGTTCACGTGTCCGAGATGTCTTGGACCAAGAAGAACGTGCACCCCGGCAAGATCGTGTCCACTTCGCAAGAAGTCGAAGTCATGGTTCTGGAAATCGACAGCGCCAAGCGTCGTGTTTCCCTTGGTCTCAAGCAGACCATGCGCAACCCATGGGAAGTGTTCGCTGAAACACACCCCGAGGGCACCGAAGTCGAAGGCGAAGTCAAGAACATCACCGAATTCGGTCTGTTCGTCGGCCTGCCGGGCGACATCGACGGCATGGTTCACCTCTCCGACCTCAGCTGGGACCAGCGCGGCGAAGAAGCGATCCAAGACTACCGTAAAGGTGACGTGGTTCAGGCCGTCGTCTCCGAAGTCGACGTTGAGAAAGAGCGCATATCGCTCTCGATCAAGAACGTTGGCGGTGACAAGTTCGCCGAAGCCGTTGGCGGCGTAAAGCGCGGCTCGATCGTGACCGTGACCGTGACCTCCATCGAAGAAGGTGGCATCGAAGTCGAATACGAAGGCATGAAGAGCTTCATCCGTCGTTCCGACCTCAGCCGTGACCGTGCCGAACAGCGCCCTGAGCGTTTCTCGGTCGGTGACAAGGTTGACGTGCGCATCACCAACGTTGATGCCAAGGCACACCGTCTGGGCGTCTCCATCAAGGCGCGCGAGATCGCAGAAGAGAAAGAGGCGGTACAGCAGTACGGTTCCTCCGACTCCGGCGCGAGCTTGGGCGACATCCTTGGTGCGGCGCTGAAAGGCGACGACGAGTAAACACATTCAACGTTGAATGTGTGTAGTTAGCGAAGGCCCCGCATGGCAACATGCGGGGCCTTTTTGCCTTCGCGCCCCGCAGTCGAATCGCAAAGCGGGATTAGGGATGTGCGCCCAATCCCTGTGCATCAGGGCCTTCGCGGGCAGTATGCGGCGGAAAAAAGCCGAAATAACAGGGGTTTCGCTGCGAAAAATCTATCGCAGTGCTGGTGGAACACCTTCCCGTGTGGGGCGTTATTTCCTATAGTCGGTTAAGACATCAATAAATTCTCGGGGGACGTGCCATGATCCGGTCGGAACTGATCCAGAAGATCGCTGACGACAATCCGCATCTTTATCAACGTGATGTTGAGCGGATCGTAAACACGGTCTTTGACGAGATCACGGGCGCCATGTCGCGTGGGGACCGGGTTGAACTGCGCGGCTTTGGCGCTTTTTCCGTCAAAAAACGCGATGCCCGCGTAGGGCGCAACCCGCGCACCGGTGAGACAGTGAACGTAGAAGAAAAGCACGTGCCCTTCTTCAAGACCGGCAAGTTGCTGCGTGACCGGCTGAACGGGAAAAGCTGATGCGTTACATTCGTTATGCCTGCATCGCGCTGTTCGCGGTTGCGCTGGTTTCCGTTGCCTTGGCGAACCGAAATATCGTGACACTTCAGGTGCTTCCAACCGAGATTTCAGGTTGGTTTGCGGTGAACCCATCCGTGGAACTGCCGCTCTTTATTGTAATCCTTGGCGGGATTATCGTGGGTCTCTTGGTTGGTTTTGTCTGGGAATGGATCCGAGAGCACGGCCACCGGGCCGAACTGGCGCGACAGGCCCGCGAGCGGCGTCGGCTGGAGCGCGAAGTGATCCGCCTTAAGGAAGAGAAGCATCAGGGCAAGGATGAGGTGCTGGCGCTGCTGGACGAAGCAGGCTAAACCCCACCCATGCCCGAGAATGTTAACGTAAAAATTTGCGGTTTGACCGACCCCGCGGATGTGCCCGCCGCCCTTTTGGCGGGCGCACGGACACTGGGCTTTGTCTTTTTCGAAAAATCCCCCCGCCATCTGTCACTTGAGGCCGCAGCCCATATGACGGAAGCGGTTCCAGATGGCATTTGCAAAGTCGCACTGACCGTCAACGCGGATGATGCAGCGCTTGATGCGCTGCTCGCGGCGGTGCCGTTTCTCGACATGCTACAGCTTCACGGCAGCGAAAGCCCCGCGCGGGTGGCCGAGGTCAAGGCCCGGTATGGGCTGCCGGTGATGAAGGCCGTCGGCGTGGCGGACCGCGCTGATTTGGCGGTGCTGAACGACTATGTGACGGTCGCGGATCAGCTTTTGGTCGATGCCAAACCGCCGAAGGACGCGGTTCTGCCCGGTGGGAACGGTTTGGCATTTGACTGGCGGCTGATCGCAGGGCGGCGCTGGCCGAAGCCTTGGATGCTCGCCGGTGGTTTGAATGCAGACAACGTCGGAGAGGCGATTGCCCTTACCGGGGCGCGGCAGGTCGATGTGTCCTCTAGCGTTGAAAGTGCGCCGGGTGTGAAGGATGCGGAGCGTATTCGCGCCTTTTGCGAAGCGGCGCTTAAGTAAGTCCTTTCAGATCAAAAGAAAAAAGGCCCGGTGGCATTGCCCCGGGCCTTTCTTATTCAAGTCGCCGAAGGGCCGGATCAGATCGATTGATCGTAGTCGCCGACGCCCGGCTCGGTTCGGATCACTGCGTCGATATCGGCAAAGATGGCGCGCATTTCGGCTTCGGATTCGGGGCTTTCGCAAACCACGACAAGGTTCGGCGTGTTGGACGACGCCCGCACGAGGCCCCAGCCGCCGTTGTCGAGCATGACGCGCGCGCCGTTCACGGTGATCACCTCGGCAATAGCGCGCCCGCCAATCTTGTCTCCGGCCTCTGCTTTGGCGACCAGCTTTTCAACCAGACGCTCGAGGATGTCGTATTTCTCGGTGTCCGCGGCGTAGGGCGACATGGTTGGCGTGGCCCAAGTTTGGGGCAGGGCGCGGCGCAGGTCGGACATGGACATGTCCGGGTTGCGGTCCATCAGCTTGCAGATTTCCACGGCCACGCGCATGCCGCAGTCATAGCCACGGCCGATCGGCTCGGCCAAGAAATAGTGGCCGGATTTCTCAAAGCCCGCCAGCGCGCCCAGTTCTTTGACGCGGCGCTTCATGTGGCTGTGGCCGGTTTTCCAGTAGTCGGCCTTGGCCCCGTGTTTCTGCAACTCAGGGTCAGAGGCAAAGAGCCCGGTGGATTTCACATCCGCGACGAAGGTGCTGTTGGGGTGAAGTTTCACCAGATCGCGGGCCATGATGACGCCCATTTTGTCGGCAAAGATCTCTTCGCCTTCATCGTCCACCACACCGCAGCGGTCGCCGTCACCGTCGAAACCAAGCGCGAAATCAGCACCGGAAGCGCGGACACTGTCGGCCATGTCATGCAGCATTTCCATGGCTTCGGGGTTCGGGTTGTAGTGGGGGAAGGTGTAATCGAGCGTGTTGTGGCTATCGACAACTTCGACCCCCAGACGGCGGAACAGCTCAGGCGCGAAGGCCGAGGCGGTGCCGTTGCCAGTGGCGCAGACGACCTTGAGCTTGCGGGTCATCTTGAAATCCCCCACCAGATCGTCGAGGTAGGCTTCGCGCACGCCGTCGACGAACTCATAGGCGCCGCCCGGGCGCTTCTCGCCTCGGCCATTCAGGACGATGTCGCGCAGCTCGCCCATCTCATCGGGGCCGTGGGTCAGGGGGCGCTGGAAGCCCATTTTGACGCCGGTCCAGCCGTTCGGGTTGTGGCTGGCGGTGACCATGGCGACCGCCGGAGCATCAAGGTGGAACTGCGCGAAATAGGCCATGGGGGAAAGGGCGGGGCCGATGTCCTTGACCGTGATCCCGGCCTGCATCAGCCCAAGCATCAGAGCATTTTTGATCGACAGCGAATAGTCGCGATAGTCATTGCCCACGGCGATGACAGGCTCGATCCCGCGCGCGTGCATCTGCGTGCCAAGGCCAAGGCCAAGCGCGGTGATGCCGGGCAGGTTGATGTCGTCAGGATATTTCCAACGCGCGTCATACTCGCGAAAGCCTGTCGGGGTGATCATCGCATCGCGGAGAAATTCCCAAGTGTTCGGGGTCACGGTGGAGGCCGGTTTACTCACGTCAAATACTCGCTTTTTGGGATAAATTTAGAAAGTCAGCGGATGGCTTTTTGCCAGCGCATCGAATTGCATCAGCAGATTGATCAGCCCCGGCATCTGGTCGAGGTAGATCATATTGGGCCCGTCACTGGGGGCGCGGTCGGGGTCTTCGTGGGTTTCCATGAAGATCGCCGCAACGCCGATGGCGGCAGCTGCCCGGGCCATGACCGGGGCAAACTCACGCTGCCCGCCCGAAGAGCCGCCCTTGCCACCCGGCTGCGCGACGGAATGTGTCGCGTCCATCACCACCGGATAGCCGGTTTGGGCCATCTGCGGCAGGCTGCGCATGTCGGCAACCAACGTGTTGTATCCAAAGGTCGTGCCGCGCTCGGTCAAGAGGATGTTCTTATTGCCGGTGCTTTCGATCTTGTCGACGATGTTCTGCATCTCCCAAGGGGCGAGGAACTGGCCCTTCTTGACGTTCACGGCCTTGCCCGTCTCGCCAGCGGCCAGCAGGATATCGGTCTGGCGGCAGAGAAACGCAGGGATCTGCAGCACGTCGACCACTTCACCAGCCTGGGCGCATTGCGCTTCGTTATGCACATCCGTCAGCACAGGCACATCATTGGCGCGGGCCACGGATTGCAGGACTTGCAGACCCTTTTCAATGCCCAAACCGCGCTTGCCCGAGAGGGAGGTGCGGTTGGCCTTGTCATAGCTGGCCTTGAAGATGAACTGCGCGCCAGCCGCGTCACAGGCTTCTTTCAGGATGCCTGCGATCATCTGCGCGTGGTCTTCGCTCTCCAACTGGCAGGGGCCAGCGATCACGGTGAGGGGACGGTCGTTGCCGACGGTCAGGTTGCCAATGCGCAGCTGGGTCATGAAGTTACCTGTTCTCTTAGAATGGACGCTGTCAGGGACAACATCAGGTAGATGCCTGCAAAGATAAGGAAAGCCAATATCGTGTTTTCGAACTTGCGGGGGTAGGTCGCCTCGTCCGGGGCCACGGGGTTTACGGCCACGGTGAGGTAGCGTACCTGCCGCCCGGCCTCGGTTCGGGCTTGCTCCATTGCGGTTTGCGCGCTTTGCAGCACCATGTCGGCGGCGGCCAGATCGGCCTGCGCAAGCTGCGCCGCGACCGCCTGTTGCGCCAGCGAGTTTTCGCCTTCGTTGGCGGCGGTCATGCGTTCGCGCAGTTTGGTCAGCTGTTCGCGAAGCCGCCGCACATCGCCGCGCGCGCCGTCGACCTTGGCTTGGTTCGGGCGTTGGTTGTCGAGCAGAGCGGCGAGTTCGAGTTCTTTTTCAATCAACAGGGTTTCGTAATTGGTGATCTGGGTCCGGATCGAGGCGATCATCGCTTCGGGATCGACGTTGTTGTCGACCTGCAGTTTGATCAGCGCTTCTTGTGCCGCGCGGCGGTTTGTCTGCGCGGTCTCATAGCCTTCGAGCGCGTCACGCATGCCGTCTTCGCGCTTTTGCTTGCTCAGGTCGTTGACCCGCTCTTCGGCATAGGTGAGCAGGCGTTTCGAGAATTCTTCCGACACCTCTGGATCGGCGGCGATGACCTCCATCCGGATCACGCCTTCGGTCGGATCATAGCCGATTTTGACGTTCTTTTTGTAGGTCTTGTAGGATTCCTCATTGGTGGGGTTTTCCGAAAGCCGTTGGATCGCGTCGATCTGCGGGTCTGCGAAATGCGTGCGAAAGCCTGCGTCCTCATCAAGGCGGAGCATTGCGTCTTTCGATTGCAGATAGGCCTGCGTGGCGATGCTGTCTGCGCTATTGGCGAATTGCGTGGGCAGTAACCCGCCAAAGGGGCTGGTGCCGCCGCCGCCTTCGTTCTGGATGATCAGAAACTGGCTTTCAGTGGCATACATCGGCGTGGCGATTTTGTAGAAATAATAGCCCGCCGCGAAGGTCGGCAGCATGACAAAGAAAGCGAGCCGCACCATCAGCATAGCCGCTTTACGGCGACGGCGGCGGGTGATGTCGCGCTGAATATCCGAAATCTCGCGCTGGCGGCGTTCTGCGGGGCTCACATCGGTCGAGGGCAGGCCGCGGGGGCCGCGCGGGGTGGTCTGCGGCAGCTGCACCTTTGCGTCGCCGGGCTGCCCACGGGTGGCGGGCAGAGCGTTGCCGCCCTGATCGCCCGATTGCGGCACCACGAGTTCCAGCATGTTGGACCGCTGAAACGGGTCGATCCCCTTGGCGCGCAAAAGGCGCACCGCGTCGAAATCTGAGGTCGGTGCCAGCCCGTGTTTCTGCGCCACGCGGCGCGCCATGCGCAATTGGCGGCCCGTCAGCCCTTCGCGGCGGATCGCGTCGATATCCTGCTCGGCCGACACTTCCTTGGCCGACGACACCTCTCCGCTGCGGGGGCTTTCAGGATCCGAGGTTTTGCCGCTGCGCGCGGCATGTTCCAAGGCTTCCTTGCTGTACGACGGTTCTACCTGCGTTGCATCGGCCACGGCGCGCAGCTTGGCCGTTCTCTCGGCCTTTTCGGCATCGGTCTGCGGTGCCTGCGCTTTCGCTGCACTGCTCGGCGATGCGCCGGAGGCCGCGGGCGGCGGTGCCTTGCGGATGCGGAATTTCCTAGCCTTGGGTTTCGTAGTCATAGAGCTGTTTCGCTTCTTCCAAGGTGTCGAACATATGTAATTTACCATCCAAAAGGACAGCGGCGGAGCGGGCGAACTTTTCAAGCGTATGGGCCTGATGCGAAACGATGATGATCGTCGTGGTTTGCAGCCGTTCTTTCAGAATGTCGCCCGCCTTGCGGTTGAACTCTACGTCTGTCGTGCCGGGCATGCCTTCGTCAATCAGATAGATGTCAAAATCCAGCGCCAGCATCAGCGCGAAAGAGAACCGCGCCCGCATCCCCGCGGAATAGGTGCCAAGCGGTTGGTCGAAATATTCGCCCAAGCCGCACAGCCAGCGGCAAAAACTTTCGACGTAATCCGGGTCAAGCCCATAGAGCCGCGCGATATAGCGGGCGTTTTCCATGGCTGAGACTTTGTTGACGACGCCACCCATAAAACCCAATGGAAACGAGATGTTACAGCTGCGCCTGATCTCACCATCATCCGGTTTCTCAAGCCCGGCCATCATGTTGATCAGGGTGGTTTTGCCGGTGCCGTTGGGGGCCAGAATGCCCAAGGACTTGCCAAGTTCCACGCGAAAAGACACCCGGTCAAGGATGACCTTGTGCTGCGATCCCGTCCAAAAGGACTTGGACACATTTTCAAATTCCAGCATTCCCTGCTCCGGTTGGTGCTGAGCGCGGCCTCTCGGCGCCTCTTGTATCAGAGGTACCTTAACCGTTTATTCACCGAATTTGACCACAATATGTCGAAATGCTGGCGGTGGCCGCCGCAAGTCGCCGTGCGGGCAGGGCACGAGCAGCGCTGCGGCGGCTCAAACCGCCGCCTGTAGCGCGGTCGCTGGGCAAGCCGCCGGGGCGATGTCGGCTTGCTCATCGGCGCAGCACTCGGTGCGCTGGTCAATGCAGCGTGTGGGTGCTTTCGGTCGGGGTCATCTCGCCGATGTAGCTGACGTTCATCAAGGCCGCCTGCGTACGGTCACCGTCGATGTTTTGCACAGGGCCTACAGGCACGGCGCTCATCAGGCCAAGCCGGGTCATCCACCGGCTAAAGGTGGCAGGCACGATGCCCAAAACGTGGCTTGCGCCCATGGCATAGGCGGCACCGGCCATTTGGTTCATGAGCATACGTTGCACGACAATGCGGCGCTGCGCGGGGACCGCGCTGGTCAGGAAAAGGCGGGTGGCTTCCCAGATGTCATCGCGGACGGGCGCTTTGAAAAACAGCACGTCCTGCGGAATGTCCGGCAGCATCCCGAGCTGCGCATCGCGCAGCATGTAGCTGTACTGCGCGCAGGTCGAGGTGGTGGGCATCAAACGCACACCGCCCATGACCTCTCCATACTCGTGCAGAACGATCCAGCGCGCGCGGGGCGTGTCGTATTGGTCAAACTCCATCCCATCAACCTGAGGGAGATCCCATTGCTTGTCATCGATAAAGATTCGGCGTCGGGCCCGGAGGAAATTGACGAATAATTCACCGTGCTGATGCATGTTTAAAAACGACAAAGTTGTGGCGCGCATGTACGGATTGGCCCGGGCGAGGGCCTCTGGGCTGTAGGGATCAGGTTCAGCCGCTTTGGGGCCAAGGAGTTTACGGGGGAAGCGATTATTTTTAATTTCCAACGCTTTAGCGTCTTGTGGCGTCAGTTCGGGAAGAACATCCTGCCAAGATTTCCCACTGAAGCTCCGTCCTTGCAGACTCATGTTTGACCTCGAAAATTCGCTGTAAAAATAACTCTTATCAAGAGGCTAACCTCTAGTTGCATGAAATGGCCATACTTATGTCCCATTTCCGGGTGTAGAAGTGGGGAAGATCGCGTCTAACATGTGCGAAGATGCCGAAATGCAACATGTTAAGGGCGTTTGTCGGCAGAATGCTGACATTCGAGCAGCCGACCGAAGAAAACGAGAGCGATGTCGCAGGAAAAAGTAACATACGGGCCGATTCATACGCCGCATCTCGCTGACGCGACTAAGGTGCAGCAGATGCGGGATTATTCCCAAGTCGGCGTTAACCTGTTCTGGCAGCGGCAAATGATTTTTGCGGCGGCCATTTGCCTGTCCGCTTTCTACTACGAACTTTGGCTGTCGATCACGACGTTGATCTTTATCGCGATTTCCGAGACCTTTGACTACCTTCTCTTCTTGCGCATCACCCGGTGGCGCGGGCGCAGCCCCCGTTTGGCGCGGTTGTTCATGAACCGCATCTACCTCGGGACGGTGCTAAGCGCCGGGGTGATCAGCTATTTCGCGCTTGGGATTGCGCTTCAGCAGGGGGCGACGACCCATTTCCTGCCGCTGTTCTTCCTATTCGCGGCAGCGCTTTTTGCGTCGATGAACAACCATCATATCCTGCCAGTGTTGATGCTGCGGCTTGCGATCTATGGGGCGACATTCCTGTTCATTCCAATCTGGGACATCGTCCGCACCGGAGCGAGCATAGAGTCCGAGCTCTGGACCCAGTTGTTCACCGTGGTCTTCGTGCTTTATTTCATCGTCGATTGCTCGCGTATCTTCATGAAAATGTACCGCACCAACCTGCGCCAGTTGGAAGAGTTGAAAGCAGAGCATGAGAAGACCAAGATCGCGTTTAAGGTAAAAACCGAATTCGTTTCGACCATTAGCCACGAGCTGCGCACGCCGATGACATCGATCAAAGGGTCGCTCGATATGGCCTGCGCCGGGGTTCTGGGTGAAATGACCCCGCAGATGGAGAAGGTCTTGAAGATCGCGCAGCGCAATTCGGCGCGGCTCACGTCGATCATTAACGAGATTCTCGACCTGCAAAAGTTCGAGGCGGGCAAGGTGAGCTTTGATATCGAACCGCTTGAAGTGCAAACGATTATCGAAGACGCGATTGAGCTTAATCAGGCCTTTGCAGGCAACTTGGGCGTGACGCTGCGCTATGCCAAGCCTTCGGATGCGGCGGGAATTGCCACCGATGAAAAACGCCTGCAGCAGGTGATGTCCAACCTTCTGTCCAATGCGGCCAAATTCTCGCCCGCGGGGTCGACGGTGAAGGTCACCTCCGTCAAGCACGAGGATAAGGTGCGGATCAGCGTGATTGATGAGGGGATCGGCCTTGCGGAATCCAAGCGGGAGAAGGTCTTTGACGAATTCTCCCAGATCGACTCGTCTGACCAGCGCGCCGTGGGTGGCACCGGTCTGGGCATGAACATCTCCAAGCGGATCATCGAAGCCTTGGGCGGTCAGATCGACTACTTCAAAAACGCGGGCCCCGGCACGACGTTCTATATCGATATGCCGTTGGGCAATGGGTCCGGGCGCGAGCTGGCGCATGGGATACATGTCAAAGATATGGTCAACGGGGACGGGCCGATCGGCGATGAAGAGCCCCAGAAACCCTCCGGGGATCGGGCCGCGGCCTAGGTTCGCGGCGGCCCGGCCCGTCTTTAGGGCACCTCTAAAAATTGCCCCAACCCCGGTGCTGCGTTATCTTTGATGGGACGAACCGGCACAGGGGAGACGGCAATGACGCAGATGGGTTTCTTTGATCTTTCCGACCGCTATGCGAGCCTTGACGCGAAGAAGGACCCATTGGTTGAGATCGATGCGGTCGTGCCGTGGGAGGAGTTTCGTTCTATTTTGGATGAGGTTTGGCGCAAGCCTGATGCGGAGCGCAAGTCGCGCGCAGGCCGCAAGCCGATGGACACTGTGCTGATGTTCAAGACGCTGGTGCTGAGCGCACTCTACAACCTGTCGGACGATCAGATCGAATATCAGGTCCGTGACCGGCTGTCCTTTATGAGGTTTCTGGGACTTAGCCTTGCGGACCGGGTGCCGGATGCAAAGACGGTGTGGCTGTATCGCGATGCGCTGGCGCAGGCGGGCAAGGTGGAAGAGCTGTTTCGTCAATTTGACGGGTATTTGGCGCGGCAGGGGTATATCGCTCGGGGTGGGCAAATTCTTGATGCCTCTATTGTGGCGGTGCCGCGCAATCACAACACGCGCGACGAGAACGCGTCAATCAAGAAGGGCGAGAACCCCGAGCATTGGGAAAACAAGCCCGCCAAGCGCAGCCAGAAGGACGTGGACGCGCGCTGGACGAAAAAGCACGGCAAGAGCCATTACGGCTACAAGAACCATGTGAACGTCGACCGAAAGCACAAGCTGGTCCGGCGCTATCACGTCAGCGATGCCGCGCTGCATGACAGTCAAGCGGTGGATCACCTGCTGATGCGAGGCAATACCGGCTCCGGTGTGTGGGCGGATGCGGCCTATCGGTCCGAGGAGACGGAGGCGAAATTGCGCGCGCGGAAGCTGAAAAGTCACATCCACCGTAAGGGGAAACGCGGCAAACCTCTCACAGATCAGGCCAAGGGCAGCAATCGGACCAAATCCACCGTTCGGGTCCGGGTGGAACATGTATTCGGCGCACAGACCAACGACATGGGTGGCACCCTTGTGCGTAGCATTGGTCTGGTGCGAGCCAAGGCTAGGATCGGGATGAAGAACCTCGCATATAACATGCGACGCCTCGTTCAACTGCGCCGCATCAACCCGTGTCCGGCGTGAATACCGGGCGATCCAAGAACCGATCACGCGTCAAAGCATGACAAACAAGGCTTGAAGGCCGCAATACAGCGGTTGCGAGGCTCTGCCAATTGCCAGACGAAAGCCACGATCCTGCTTCAGGCCGCCCGCGCCGCCAAACTACCAAAAATTGTTCAAAAATCGAGGTGCCCTTTAGTGACCGATGACCTTCGCTTCCGCGCAGCACTGCTGTGCGTTTTCCATTTCCAGCGTGCTGTGGTGCAGGTGGTAGCGTTCTGCCAGCGCCGCTTTGATCTGGTCCCGAATCCCGGCAGGCGTAGCTTGGGTTTCTGCCGTCAGCACCACATGGGCATCCACCGCCGCGGCATGTTCATCCATCATCCAAAGATGAAGATGGTGAACAGAGGCGACGCCGGGAATGTCTTTGATCGTGGCGATCACCGCATGGGCATCGATGTCAGGCGGGCTGCCCAGCATCAGGATACGCACAACGCCCGGCATTTCGGTGAAGGATTGCCAGAGGATATAGCCCGCGATGAGCAAGGTGGCTGCCGGATCAACCCAATGCCAGCCAAAGAGAATCACGGCGCTGCCAGCCACGATCACGGCGACTGAGCCGAGCGCATCGGCCAGATTGTGCAAAAAGGCGGCCCGGATGTTCACGCTGGACTTCGACAGGCGGTAGGTCAGCGCCGCCGTGCCCAGGTCGAACAGCAGCGCGATGCCTGCGACTATGACAATGATCCACCCGGCGACGGGGGAGGGATCATAGAACCGCAGCACAGCTTCGTAGACAAGATAGAGACCGATCACGATCAGGGTCGTGTAATTGACCAATGCGGCCACCGCCTCAATCCTGCCATAGCCAAAGGTCATTTGCGCATCTGCCGGGCGGCGAGCGATCTTGCGCGCGGCAAAGGCGATGATCAACGCTATGGCATCGCTGAAATTATGCAGGGCATCAGCAATGAGCGACAGGCTGCCCGCCACGATCCCGCCGATGACTTGGGCCACCGTCAGGACGATGTTGATCCCGACCGCGGCGGCGACCTTGCCGTCGCCGCTTTCGGGATCAACGTGGTGATGATGTCCGTGCCCCATTATGCCACCCATTGCCAAGCCATGCCCGCGAAGATGGCGCCAACAAAGGCAAAGGCAAGGTAGGCGGCAAAGACATGCGGTTTGACCAGCGCCCAGACTGCGATGGCCGCCGGAATGCAGCTTACCCCGCCTGCGATGACAAAGGACATGGCCGCGCCTTGGGTCATGCCTTGGGCCAGCAGCGCGTCGATCAGTGGCACGGCGGCATAGCCGTTGAGATAGGCCGGTGCCCCCACCAAAGCGCCGAGGATAATGGGCATGATCCCGGTGCCGCCCAAGATATTGGCGATCCATTCTGCGGGCACGTAGGTCAGCATCAAGGCTTCGACCACATAGGCGAGCGTAAGCCATTTCACGAGGAACAGCGCGTTGGTCAGCGCCGTGTCGTTGAAACTTGCCCGGCGATCGGCGTCTTGCCAAAACTTCCAAACCGGCGCGCCGGAGAAGGGTTTGGCCGAAGAACAGCAGCTGCTTTTCGCGGGCTGGGCGCGCAGCGGATCATTAAAGAGCGGGGTCCGCGATAGAGCCAATACGGTGAAGCCGCCGACCATGCCAACGCCGAGTGCTGCGATGGTTTTCGCCACGGCGAAATCGAACCCCAGCGTGCCGGAGGTGATCGCGAACATGGCCGGATCCATCAAGGGGGAGGCAAGCCAGAAGGCCATAACCGCACCCAGCGGGGCGCCAACGGCGAGCAGGGCAGCGATAAAGGGGATCACCTCGCAGCTGCAAAAGGGCGACAGCCCGCCAAGGGCGGCGGCCATGACCACCATCCGGGCCGGATTGCCCTCAAATGCGCGGGCGAGCAGGCTCTCGGCGCCGCTGGCTTTGAGATATGCCACGGCCAGCACGGCGAAGGCGATGAACGGGGCGGTGCCCAAAAGCGCTTCGGCGGTGAAGATAACGGTCGGCACGATTTGCGGGGGATCCAGCAGGGCGATGAGGGCAAGAAGAGCCAAGGTGATGCCCCAAGCGCCTTTCAAAAACGCCAGTCGATGGAGCACGGGAGGGGATTGCGTGGTTTCAGCCATGATCACGCTCCGTACATTCGTTGATTGCGTCTGCGCAGCATTCGGTGAGCAGGAAATTCGCCAGCGCCCGCACTTCTTCATAGGCGACGGCGGCGCAAATTGTGCTGCGGCCTTGCTTTTCTTGTTTCACCAATCCGGCAGAGGCCAAGAGTTTCAGGTGATGCGTCAGGGTCGAGCCGGTCACCCCGGTGCGTTCGCCCAGCGTGCCGATGCTCAGCCCCGCCGATCCGGCGCGCACCAAGGTGCGCAGCATCAAGAGGCGCTGTTCCGATCCAAGTGCTGCAAAGCTGCTGGCGGCGAGGGTGAGGGCGGGGGTTGCGGATTCTTGTTTCATGATTCTAGAAATATCGAAATGTCAGCTTAGCGCAAGCTTTATTTCGATATTTGTCGAAGTGATCTGCTACGGCCCTTTATCTTTCGGCCCTACCGCTTATCTCCTCCTCATGAAGGATATCCGAGATGATCTGGCGGCCTGTCGCCTTTGTGCCGAGCGTTTTGCCGTGACGGCGACCCAGCATCGCCCACGGCCCATCGTCTGGTTCAAACCCGGCGCGCGGCTGCTTATTGCCAGCCAAGCGCCCGGCAAACGGGTGCATGAGGCGGGAAAGCCGTTCTGGGACATGTCCGGCAGCCGCCTGCGCGACTGGTTGGGGCTGGATGAGGCGACATTTTATGACCGCAACCGTGTGGCCATCGTGCCGATGGGCTTTTGCTTTCCGGGCTATGACGCCAAGGGCAGTGACCTGCCGCCGCCGCGTATCTGTGCGCAGACATGGCGCAAACCGGTGCTTGAGATGCTGCCCGACCTGCGTCTGACGGTGCTGATCGGGGCCTATGCGATGAAATATCACCTTCCCGGATTTCGCAATGTGACCGAGGCCGTGGCGGGGTGGCGCGATCATCCGCCGGGGGTCTTTGCCTTGCCTCATCCGTCGTGGCGCAATACCGGATGGTTGAACAAGAATCCCTGGTTCGCGGAAGAGGTCCTCCCCCGTCTGCGCGCCCCCGTGTCCGAGGTGATGAATGACCGAGCCCCAAACTGACCCCAAGACAGCCCGGCTGATTGAGCCGACCCCGCTGGACCAAGCCCATGCCGCGATGACGGCCGCCCCCGAGGATGACGCCGCCCGCCTCCGCTTTTACGAGCGTATCGCCGATGTTGAGCTTTTCATGTTGTTGGAGGATGAACCGCAGGGCGATCAGATCAGCCCGGTGCTGCTCGACGATAGCTATGTCATGGTCTTCGACCGCGCCGCGCGGCTCTCGGCTCATGTGGGAGAGGCGTCTCCCTATGTGGCGCTTTCGGGCCGGGCGATTGCTGCAATGTTGGAGGGGCAGCCGCTTGGCATGGCGGTGAACATCGGCGTGGCCCCGTCGGAGATCCTCTTGCCTGCCGAGGCGATGGACTGGCTGCGCAGCACCTTGGCCCATGCGCCGGGCGAAGTGGAGGCAGGCATCGACCGCGTGTTCCCGCCGCAGGGCTTGCCTGAGACGCTGATCGCCGCGATTGATGCGAAATTGGCGACGGCCACCGGCATGGCGGCAGGCGCGTTCCTCGTTGGGGTTGAATATACCGGCGGCGGGCGCGGGCATCTGCTGGCCTTCGTCGGCGCGATCCCCCGCGCGCAGGATGCGCTGGTGCGGGCGGCGTCCGAGGCGTTGACCTTCTCGGGAATTGAGGCAGGGGCGATGGATGTGGGCTTCTTTGGTCCCAAGGATGCGGTGGTCGAAAAACTGGCCCGCGTTGGTCTGCGCTTTGACCTGCCACAAATGGAGCCTTTGCAGAACACGCCCCGGATGGCCCCCGGCAGTGATCCGGCAAAGCCTCCGAAACTGCGCTGATTGTGCCTTGAGGCAAAGAAAAAGCGGGCAGGGCAATCACACCCACCCGCCTTTTTCATTCCATCGCGCCGGTCTTAGCGGCGGCGGTCGCGCCGGGCGCTCATGGGTTGGAAGGCGACGCCGACGTGGGCCTCGCAATAGGGTTTGCCCTGTTGCACGGGCAGGCCACAGAACCAGAAGTCATCGGTCGCGGGGTCGCCGACGGGCCATTTACAGGTCCGCTCGGTCAGTTCCATCAGGCCGATCTTCTTGGCCTTCTTCTCGATTTCGCTGACCTTGGCGAGCGCCTCTGGGCTGATCTCATTGGCCGAAGGCTGCGGCGGCAGCGGTTGGCCTGCGGGGATGATCTGTTTGCGCGCGGGCAGGTTGGGCTTGGGCGCCGGGGCTGCGGCGGGCTCTTCGGCTTCGGGCGCAGGGGCGGCTTCGACCTCGGGTTCCGCTGCTGGCTTGGTGGTGGGCTTTGGCTTGGCCTCGGCCTTGGGCGCTGCGGGCTTGGCCTTGGGCTCTGGCTTGGCGGCCGCTGCGGCGGCGGGTGCCCCGGCGGTGCGGTTCGACAGGCCCAGACGGTGCACCTTGCCGATCACGGCATTGCGCGTCACCCCGCCCAGTTCTTTCGCGATCTGGCTGGCGGACTGGCCTTCGCCCCACATCTTTTTAAGTGTCTCTACGCGCTCATCAGTCCAGGACATACGGGGTTCCCCAGTTAAAAAGCGGCCCCATAGCCCGGACCGCTTTGTCAGTGTATCGGCCCCCATTTTATCTTCTGGGGCCGCAGGTGCAAGCGCCGATGCCCCTTGAGTGCGGCGCGCTGCGATTGGGGCTTTACGTGGGGGATGAAGGGCGGCTATGCAAGGCCCATGATCAAATGTGCCACATATTCCATCCGACGACGCTTCGTTCGATAAACATGGCGCCCTTTAGGGGGCGGCGTGATGGCCTGATCCCGCAGCAGACATGCTGCACCCTTTCAAAAACAACCAAATCCCATTGACCCTACGCCAGCCCCATGCCCTTTTACCGGCGTGACGCGGCCCTCTTTCAAGGACAAACAGATGATCCCTTCCGTTCTGCCAACCTACAATCGCGCCCCTTTGACCTTTGTCAAAGGCGAAGGCACATGGCTGATCGAGGCGGATGGGCGACGTTTTCTCGACCTTGGCGCGGGGATCGCAGTGAACGCGCTTGGTCATGCGCATCCAGCGCTGGTGAAGGCGCTGACGGATCAGGCCCAAGCGCTGTGGCACACGTCAAACCTTTACCACATCCCGCAGCAAGAGGCGCTGGCTGACCGGCTGGTGGCCGAGACTTTTGCCGACACGGCATTTTTCTGCAATTCAGGGACCGAGGCTTGCGAGTTGGCCGTGAAGATGGCGCGCAAGTATTTCTATGAAGCAGGCCAGCCCGAGCGGGTTGAGATCATCACTTTCAGCGGGTCGTTCCACGGCCGTTCATCTGCCGGGATTGCCGCGGCGGGGTCTGAGAAAATGACCAAAGGTTTCGGCCCGCTGCTGCCGGGTTTCGTACATCTCGATCTTGGCGACAGTGACGCGCTGGAGGCCGCCATCACCGATAAAACCGCCGCCATCATGGTGGAGCCGGTTCAGGGCGAAGGCGGCATCCGCGCCGTGCCTGACGCCGAGTTGCAGCAGATGCGCGCGCTATGTGACCAACATGGGCTGTTGCTGATAATGGACGAGGTGCAGTGCGGCGTGGGCCGGACCGGACGGCTCTTTGCCCATGAATGGGCCGGGGTGACACCCGATATCATGATGGTCGCCAAGGGCATCGGCGGGGGCTTTCCGCTGGGCGCGGTGCTGGCCACGGAGAAGGCCGCCTCGGGCATGACCGCGGGCACCCATGGGTCGACCTATGGCGGCAACCCGCTGGGCTGTGCCGTGGGCTGCGCCGTGCTGGATGTGGTCGCCGACGCGGGCTTTCTGGCAGAGGTGAACCGCAAAGCGGGGCTGATGCGTCAGCGCCTTGAGGGGCTGGTGGCCGACCATCCGGGTGTCTTTGAAGAGGTCCGTGGCGCGGGGCTGATGCTGGGGCTGAAATGCAAAGTAACGAACGCGGATGTGGTCGCTGCGGGCTATGCCAATGAGTTGATCACCGTACCCGCCGCGGACAATGTGATCCGCCTTCTGCCGCCGCTGACCATTTCCGACGATGAGATCGCCGAGGCCGTGACCCGCCTTGACGCCATCGCGCGCGCGCTGACCCCGGCCTGAACGCCATTCACCTAGAATATTCCTCGGGCACCGGAGGCCGTGGCCTTAAACCCGCAAGACAGAGACGACAGATGAACCATTTTCTTGATATCCACCAAACCGACCCCGCCGATTTGCGGCAGATCATCGACAACGCCGCCGCCATGAAGGCCGCGCGCCAAGGCCGCCCGCGCGGCGCGCCGGATGAAGATCAGCCGCTGAAAGACCACATGGTTGCGCTGATCTTTGAAAAACCTTCGACCCGGACGCGCGTGTCTTTCGACGTGGGCGTGCGTCAGATGGGCGGGCAGACCATGGTCCTTTCGGGGGCGGACATGCAACTGGGCCATGGTGAGACCATCGCCGACACCGCCCGCGTGCTGTCGCGCTATGTCGACATGATCATGATCCGCACCTTCGAAGAGCAGACCCTGCTTGATATGGCCGAACATGCTACCGTGCCGGTGATCAACGGGCTGACCAACCGCACGCACCCCTGCCAGATCATGGCCGACATCCAGACGTTTGAGGAACACCGCGGCCCGATCAAGGGGCGAAAGGTGGTCTGGTCGGGCGACGGCAACAATGTCTTTGCCAGCTTTGCCCATGCGGCGAAACAGTTCGACTTTGATCTCGTCTTTACCGGCCCCGAGCCGCTGGACCCTGAAGCGGCGCTCGACGGGCTTTATACCGTCGAACGCAATCCGCAAAAGGCTGTCGAGGGCGCCGATCTGGTGGTGACCGACACATGGGTCAGCATGCATGATCCGCAATCGGCCCGCGAACGGCGGCACAACCAGCTGCGTGGCTATCAGGTGAACGACGCGCTGATGGCGCTGGCGAAACCTGACGCGCTCTTCATGCATTGCCTGCCTGCGCACCGCGATGATGAGGCGACAAGCTCGGTCATGGATGGCCCGCATTCGGTGATCTTTGATGAGGCCGAAAACCGTCTGCACGCCCAAAAAGCTGTCATGCGCTGGTGTCTGGGGGCATGAGCGACGGCCCCCGCATCGTTGTCGCGGGCGCGGGGGCGATCGGTTGTTTCATCGGCGGGTTGCTGGCCGGGGCGGGGCATTCCGTAACCCTGCTGGCCCGGCCTCGTATTCAGGCCGAGATCCGCACCCACGGGCTGACGTTGACCGATTTTGGCGGCATGGCCCGCTACCTCTCGGCGGATGATCTGACCCTTGCGGGTGATGAGACCTGCCTGCGCGATGCCGATATCGTGCTGGTCACGGTTAAATCGCGCGACACCGAAAACATCGCCCGGCAGATCGCGCGCCACAGCGCGCAGGGCGTGCAGGTTATCAGCCTGCAAAACGGCATGGGCAACCGCGCGGCCTTGGCCCAGCACTTGCCGCAGCATGATCTGCGCGCCGGGCTGGTGCCCTTCAACGTCGTGGCCATGGGACAGGGGTGCTACCACCGGGCAAGCTCGGGCGATCTGGTGATCGAGGGCGGACCGGCGGATCTGGCGGCGCGGCTGTCGTTGCCGGATCTGAAGGTGGTGGAACACGCGGATATCACGGCCCTGCAATGGGGTAAGTTCCTGATGAACCTCAACAACGCGCTGAACGCGCTAAGCGGTCTGCCGTTGCAAGCGCAGTTGCAGGATCGGGCGTGGCGGCGGCTGATGGCCGATCAATGGGCCGAGGCGCTTGCCATTCTGCGGGCAGAGAAGATCCGCCCCGCTATGACCACGCCAATCCCGGCGCGTCTGGTCCCGGCGCTGTTGCGCCTGCCGACACCGCTGTTCACACGCATCGCCTTGGCCATGTTGCAGATTGATCCGCAGGCGCGGACCTCCATGGCGCAAGACCTTGCCGCGCGCCGCCCGACCGAGATCGACGCGTTGCAAGGCGAGGTGCAGCGCCGCGGGCAGGCGCTTGGCCGGGCGACACCGGTAACGGATATGGTCTTGCGGGTGATGGGCTGGGCAGAGCTTGCAGGCGAGGGGCTGCCGCATTTGCCGGTCACCGCCTTGCGGGCCGAGATGGCAGCAGGGCAGGACCAGCGGAAAGGGTGAGGCGCGGACGCGCCTGACCTCAGTTCACGAGGGTGTTGAGCACCCAAAAGACCATGGCAGAGAGCAGGGCCGCGGCGGGCACGGTAATTACCCAAGCCGCGACGATGGTCATGAAATGCGACCGGCGCACCAGCTTGCGGCGGCGGCGCTCTTCCTTGGCGATGCGTTTCACTTCGTTGGTTTGGCCGCCGATACGGCGCAAGCGCCGCTCCATATGCCATTCACGGTAGAACCCCACGCCAAAGACCCCGCCCACGGCGATATGGGTGGAGGACACAGGCAGACCCAGCCAGCTTGCCACGATCACGGTGATCGCCGCCGAAAGGGCCACGCAATAGGCGCGCATCGGGTTCAGCTTGGTGATCTGGCTGCCGACCATACGGATCAGTTTCGGCCCAAAAAGGAACAGACCAAAGGAGATGCCGAAGGCGCCGATGATCATGACCCATGTGGGAATGCTGACCTTATCCTCAAAGCCGCCGAACTCTGTCGCATGTACGATCGCCGCCAGCGGCCCCACCGCATTGGCCACGTCATTGGCCCCATGCGCAAAGCTGAGAAGGGCGGCAGACAGCACCAGCGGCAGGCCAAAAAGCGTTTTGACCGAGCGGTTGCGGTTCTCCATCCCCTCGGACGCGCGGCGGATCAGCGGGGCGGAGATGGCATAGACCACCAGCCCCGTCACCAGCCCGATGATCAAGGCCATGGGCATGTCGATACTGATGATTTTCTTGAGGCCCTTCAGCGCCAAATAGGCCGCAAAGACCCCGGCCATCAGACCCACAAGCACCGGCACCCATGTGCGCGCGGCGGCGATTTTGTCGTCTTGATACAGGATCCGTGCCTTGATGAACGCAAGGAACATCGCCGCCACCGCACCGCCCAACACGGGAGAGATCACCCAGCTTGCGGCGATCATGCTCATCGAGCTCCAGTTCACCGCGCCGAGGCCCGCCGCCGCGATGCCCGCGCCCATGACACCGCCCACGACCGAATGGGTCGTCGACACCGGCGCGCCGACCCATGTGGCAAGGTTTACCCAAAGCGCGGAAGACACCAGCGCTGCCATCATCGCCCAGACAAAGATGCGTGTGTCGGCCACGCTGGCCGGGTCGATGATGCCCTTGGAGATGGTCGAGACAACATCGCCCCCCGCCAGCAAGGCACCGGCGGATTCGCACAAGGCCGCAATCACGATCGCCCCGCCCATGGTCAGCGCATTGGCCCCCACAGCGGGGCCCATGTTGTTGGCCACGTCGTTCGCGCCGATGTTCACCGCCATATAAGCGCCGAAGATCGCCGCCGCGATCACGACAAAGCTAGAGGGCTGATGCCCGAAGAAGACCGCCGCAACAGCACCTGCCACCACGATAAAGGCCAGCGCAATGCCCGGCGCCACAAGAGGGCGGGCGACATAGGTCGCGGCCAGTTCGACTTGCGAAATGCGGTTGAGGTCCTTGTCCAGCGTCTTCCACTGGCTGCCCTGCGGTTCCGTTGCCATTCCTGTATGATCTCCCAACGATCCTAACGTTCAGCGGGGGGTGACATAAGGCTATCGAGGGCGCAAGTCACCCTGTCACAAAATTGTAACATTCGGCGGGGGCGGCATTGGGGGTGGGAGAAGGGCAATGGGGCACCGAGCAGAGGCCCGGTGCCGCTAGACTTTAGTGAAAGGCGGTCAAGATTGCTTTAAGATCAGGCTCATCCACCAGTTCGGATGCCTCCTGTGGTGTGAACCACGCGCGCTTGCGCATGCCCGCTTCGGGGTATTCCTCGCTTAGATCGCGCACGCGGGTGAGATAGACCTGTGTGGTCACGGGCACGGTCAAGCCTTCGCCGAGACCCTTGTCATAGTCGAAAATGCCCATCGGATCGGATTCGATGTCGGCTTTTGTCACCCCGGCCTCTTCCCATGCTTCTTGCAAGGCGGCTCCGGCACCGTCCAACCCGTCGATCGGCCAGCCCTTGGGCAAAATCCAGCGGCCCGTGTCACGGCTGGTGATCAGCAGCACCTTTTTGCCTGCCTCGGTGTCGCGGTAGCAAAGGGCCGCAACCTGCACGCGGCGGGGACGTTTGAAAATAGGAAGGACCATATCCTCCCAAGCGCGTCTAAATACTTGTGTCATTACAGAACTATGCCTCGGTCGGGTGTTTTTCTTGTTATCCCCGCATTATATAGTGTTCCCGAACGCAAATCAAACTGCGGCGCGCCGGATCGGCGGGCTTGCAGTATGACCGGCTAGAAATGAGGCATGATCGTTATGGCAACTGGCACGCAGGCGGACGGGGGCGCGGCACGGGGGGCAGGCGCCGATATCGGGGTATACGGGCTAGGCACCATGGGCTCGGCTCTGGCGCTGAACTTGGCCGACAACGGCTTTACCGTGGCGGTGAGCAATCGTGAGACAGAGTGGATCGCGCCTTTCCTTGACGAGGCCGGCCCGCTGGCTGAGCGACTGATCGGGGCCGAGCGGCTGGAAGATTTCGTCGCCGCCATCGCCCGCCCGCGCAGCATCTTGTTCATGATCCCCTCTGGCGCGCCGGTCGATGCGATGATCGAGACGATCAAACCGCTGCTGGATGAGGGCGACACCTTGATCGACGGCGGCAATGCCGATTTCCACGACACCCGCCGCCGCAGTGCCGCATTGGACGGCACCGGTCTGCACTTCGTCGGCATGGGCGTGTCGGGCGGAGAGGCCGGGGCGCGTAATGGCCCGTCGATGATGGTGGGCGGCAGCGAACATTCGTGGACCCAGTTCAAACCGATGGCCGAGACGATTGCCGCCCATTTCGAAGGCTCCCCCTGCGTGGCGCATTTGGGCCCCGACGGGGCGGGGCATTTCGTTAAGACGGTGCATAACGGTATCGAATATGCCGATATGCAGATGATCGCCGAAGTCTACGGCCTGCTGCGGGATGCAGGCGGGCAGGGCGCGGTAGAGATCGGCAACCTTTTCGCCGACTGGCGCAAAGGGCCGCTGAATTCCTATCTGATCGAAGTGTCGGCAGCCGCGCTTTTGTCAGTCGACACCCAAAGCGGCACGCCGATGGTCGACGTGATCCGCGATCAGGCGGGGCAAAAGGGCACTGGGCGCTGGACCTTGATCGAAGCGCTCAAGATGGGGCAATCGGCCAATACCATCGAAGCCGCCGTCGGCGCGCGTGGCTGGTCGAGCGAAAAGGCCGTGCGCGAGATGGCCGAACCGCTGCTGCCAGAGGGCGTGCAAGACGCGCCACTGCCTGAGGTGGACGATCTGGAGATGGCGCTTTTGGCCGGGCGGATCATCGGCCACGCGCAGGGCTTTCGCATCCTTTCGGCGGCGTCGGAGGAGTTCGACTGGTCCCTCGATATGGCGCGTATTTCCGAGATTTGGCGGGCGGGCTGCATCATCCGCTCGGCGCTGTTGGACGAGTTTGCCGATGCCTTCCGGGGTGAGTTGCCGGGCGGGCATCTGATCCTTGCCCCCGCCATGCGCAAACGGCTGGAAGAGAGCGTTCCCGCGTTGCGGCGTGTGGTGGCGGCGGGCGCGCTGCTCGGCGTGGCGCTGCCTGCGCTGTCGGCGGCGCTCGCGTGGTATGATAGCATGCGCCGGGCGCGCGGCACGGCCAATATGATCCAAGCTCAGCGCGATTTCTTCGGCGCGCATGGGTTCGAGCGGATAAGCGAAGAGGGCAAGTTCCACGGGACGTGGACGCCTTTGCCGTAAGGGTGCTTACGGGTCCGGAAACAAGCCGAAGGCGCCGGACCATCGCCTGCCCGCCCGGTCGGGGAGGCGATTTAGCCACGGGCGGAACACGACTAAAAGCCCTCCCATGGTTGCGCCATAAAGTGGCATGAAGATACCGTAGCATCGCCACCGCGCGGGCAGGCGATGGTCCTCGTCACACCTTAGCGAACGGGTCCACCGGATAGCTCACATGCGCCAGATAAAGCCCCTGCGGCGGGCAGACCGGCCCGCAGGCTGCACGGTCCTTTGCCGCAAGCGCCGCACCCATATCCGCCACGCTCCAAGAGCCCGCGCCGACACGCTCTAACGAGCCGACGAAGCTGCGCACTTGGTTGTGCAGGAAAGACCGCGCGCGCACGTCGAAATGATATTCCGTTCCGGTCATGGTCTCGACCTGCGAGACCTGCAAGCGGTCCAGTGTTTTCACCGGGCTTTCCGCCTGACAGACGGTTGAGCGGAAGGTGGTGAAATCATGTTTACCCACCAAGAGATCCGCCGCCGCCTGCATCGCCTCTAAATCCAAGCCATGTTTGATCTGCCAAACCAGCCCCGCCTGATGCACCGCCGGGGCGCGGCGGCTGAGGATGCGGAAGTGATAGCGCCGCTCAAGCGCCGAGAAACGGGCGTGGAAATCATCGGGGGCCAGTACGCAATCGGTGATCGCAATGGGCTGCGGTTTCAGATGATAATTCAGCGCTTCGCCCAGACGAAAGGGCCGCCAGTCGCGGGCCATGTCGCAATGGGCGACCTGCGCCAGCCCATGCACGCCGGTATCGGTGCGCCCGGCGGCGGCGATGGTATGCGCGCCCGGCTCCAACTTGGCCAAGGCGGCCTCGATCGCGCCTTGTACTGTGGGCTGGTCAACCTGACGTTGCCACCCATTGAAGGGCGCACCGTGGTATTCGATTTTCAAGGCATATCTGGGCATGGACGGGGCATTAACGCGGGCGGGCGCTTCTGGCAATCCCCGGCTGCCGACCCTATGTTAACGGCAAAGACAAAGGGACGGGCGCAGCTTTGGGTATCACAGGCATTGCCGACGGCATTTGGCGGCAGTTTGAGAATGTCACCGACACGGTGGGAGAGACGTTTTTCGAGCCGGTGATCCGGCTGGGCGTCACCGGGCTTGCGCGCTCGGGCAAGACGGTTTTCATCACCTCGCTGGTGGCGAACCTGCTGGACCGGGGGCGGATGCCGGGGCTGCTTGCGGCCTCCGAAGGGCGGATAGAGGCGGCGTTTTTGCAGCCACAGCCCGACGATACCGTGCCGCGTTTTGACTATGAGAACCACCTCGCCGCGCTGACCGGCAAGACGCCGCATTGGCCGGAAAGCACGCGGGCGATCTCGGAATTGCGGCTGTCGCTCAAGGTGCGGCCCAATGGGTTGCTGGCGGGGCTGCAAGGGCCACGCACGCTGCATCTGGATATCGTGGATTACCCCGGCGAATGGCTACTTGATCTGGCGCTGATGGATGTCACCTACGCCGAATGGTCGGCGCAGGTGATTGAGCGTATCGCCTCGCGTGAGGAGGCGGCGGGCTACCGCGCGCTGGCCGGGCAGACCGACCCCCATGCCGAGTTGGAAGAAACCACCGCCCGCAGGCTTGCCGACAGCTTTGCCGATTATCTGCAAACCGCCCGCGCCAATGGCTATTCCGACTGTACGCCGGGGCGGTTTCTGCTGCCCGGTGACCTTGCAGGCTCACCGGTGTTGACCTTCGCGCCGCTGCCGGGCTCCGACGGGGCACCGCGTAAGTCGCTGATCCGCGAGATGGCGCGGCGGTTCGAGGCCTATAAGAAACAGGTCGTGCAGCCCTTCTTCCGGGATCATTTTTCTAGGATCGACAGGCAGGTGGTGCTGGTCGACGCGCTTGGCGCGATCCACCAAGGGCCGCGGGCGGTCGAAGACCTGCGCGGCGCGATGGCCGATATTCTGGGCGCCTTCCGTCCGGGGACAAACAACTTCCTGACCAGCCTGCTGCGCGGCAAGCGGGTTGAGAAAATCCTGTTTGCGGCCACCAAGGCCGACCACTTGCATCACAGCCAGCACCCCCGCTTGAGCGGCATCATGCAGGCGCTGATCCGCGACGCGCGGGACCGGGCGCAATACGCAGGCGCGGGCACGCGGGCGATGGCCATCGCCAGCCTGCGCGCCACGACCGAAGACGTGATGACCCATGGCGGTGAGCCGCTCGACGTGGTGTGCGGCACGCTTTTGAACGACGATGAAACACGCGGGCGGCAGGCGGCATTCTACCCCGGAGAGTTGCCTGAAGACCCGGCGCATTTGCTGACCCCCGCCCGGCAGGGCGCGCAGGAATGGCTGGGCGCGGATTACCAGATCATGCGTTTTGCGCCGGCGGTGTTGGACCTGCGCCCCGGCGACGGCCCGCCCCATATCCGGCTCGACCGCGCGGCGGAGTTTCTGATCGGGGACCGACTATGACCGCGGTGCTGACCCGCCCCGCCACCCTGCGCCCGGCGCAACCCCTAGACGCGGGTGCCGTGGGCGGCATCATGAGCGATTTTGCCCGCGATACTAAATGGTTGCCGCGCATTCATACGGCGGCTGAGGATATCGCCCACGCTGACGCTATGATCGCCCGCGGCTGGGTCACGGTGGCCGAGCAGGCAGGCCGGATCGCCGGTTTCGCGGCCTGTGAGGGCGGGGAGTTGGATGCGCTTTATGTGTCACAGGCGGCGCGGGGACGGGGCATCGGATCGGCCTTGTTGCGAAGGTTAAAGACGCGCCATAAGGCACTGACTTGCTGGACATTTCAGGCCAATGCAGAGGCCATCGCTTTCTACCGCCACCACGGGTTTGCCGAAACCGCACGCGGCGATGGCAGCGCCAATGACGAAGGGCTGCCCGATCTTACATTGCACTGGCAAAGGGAGGCCGCCTGATGGCCCGGGGACCGATCCTGTTTGACCTAGAAGAAGACGCCAAGCCCCAGCCCTCGGTCGCCGACGCGCCAGCCGTGCCGGAGTTGGACGTCGAAGCGCCGCCGCCCAAGGGTCAAGCGATGCAGATCGCAGCACGGCTCGCGGCGCGCAAACCCTCGCGGCTGGTGCGGATGTTCTGGGCGCTGGCCGGTGCGCTGGTGACGGCGCTGGTGTCGATCGCGGCTTGGACCTTTGTGACCGACCTGATGGCGCGCTACCCGCTGCTGGGCTGGGCGATGACGCTGCTGATTGGGGCGTTCTTGCTGGTGCTACTGCTGCTGTCGCTGCGCGAAATGGCGGCCTTTGGGCGTCTGGCGCGGCTGGACGGGCTGCGCCATGACGCGGGCGAGGCGCTGGCACAGGGGGATTTATCCGCCGCACGCAGCGTGACGGATCGGCTGGAAACGCTTTACAAACACCGTGAAGACACCCGCTGGGGCCGCGACCGGCTGACCGAACTGCGCGGCGATCAATTCGATGCCGAGGCGCTGCTAGGGCTGGCCGAGAGCGAGGTTCTAGCCCCCCTCGACCGCGCCGCCACCCGCGAGGTCGAGGCCGCCGCCCGGCAGGTCGCCGCCGTCACCGCGCTGGTCCCCTTGGCGCTGGCTGATGTGGCCGCGGCGCTCAGCAGCAACCTGCGGATGATCCGCCGCATTGCCGAGATCTATGGCGGGCGTTCGGGCTTTTTCGGCTCGTGGCGGCTGACCCGCGCAGTGCTGTCGCATTTGGTCGCCACCGGGGCCGTGGCGGTGGGCGACGACCTGATTGAGCCGCTTTTGGGGGGCTCCATCGTGGCCAAGCTGAGCCGACGTTTTGGCGAAGGGCTGGTAAATGGCGCGCTGACAGCTCGGGTCGGGGTGGCCGCGATCGAGGTCTGCCGCCCGCTGCCCTTTGCCCGCGAAAAACGCCCCGGCGTGCGGGGCATCGTCAAACGTGCGCTGACCGGGGTGTTTGGCAACGGCTAACGGATCAGGCCGCTGCGACCGCCTCCCGCACGGCGCGCAGCGGGTGTTGGATCAGGCCGGGCCAAGGTGAGACCTGCAACCCGGGGGCATAGCCCCACCGCGCGGCTTCCTCCGCCTGTTCCGCCGTCATCTGCGGGACCCCGGTATAGCTTTGATTTCCATCCGCGATGCCTTCGGGCAGCGCCGCTTCGGAGAGGTCAATGAAACGCGCGATCCGGCGCAGGGCGCGGGGGGCGTCGGCGACGATATCCTCGTAGCGCAGCACCATCACCGCATGAAGATAGGGCAGGTCGCCCAACATCTGCGCCTGCGCCCCGATCCAGTGATCGATCAACGCCTGTGGCGGGGCATCGACCCATGCGGCGACGGAGGCCGCGACCACTTCGGGGTGGCGCAGAACCACGATGAACTGCGACATCGGAAAGAGGTGCTGCATCAACCGCATGCGGGTCAGGTTCACCGGCGATTTCTCGACCCGCCAGCGCAGGTCGGGGGCGAACCACGGCGCCCAGTCCTGCGTCAGCCGGGTCTTTGTCTCCAAAGTGTTGAGCGGGTGGGCCTCGGTCAGATGTTCCTGTGGATTGGTGGCGAAATGCATGGGCCGTCCGGATTGCGCCGTATGGGGGATGGCCCCTTGCAGGTAGACGCCTTCATTCTCGGGCGCTGCCGATCCGGTGATGCCGCCCGCGCCGGGCAGGGCATTGGCCAGCCGATTGACCAACGACGTGCCAGAGCGGTGCAGCCCGCCGATGAACAGATAGCGCGGAGGGGGCTGGGAAGGCATTGGCGGGCTCTGATTGGGGCTGGGCAGGGTACAGTGGCTAGGAGCTAGGACCGCCATGCCCGTCGTCGAGAAATGTTTGCATTAACATTTGTTATCGGAACGGAGGGGGCGCGAGGGGGGTCACCTCTCCATAAGGAGACCCGCTCATGTTCATTTGCCACATTGCCCTCGGGGGCTGCCTCACAGCGCCGTCTGTCAACTATGGCGTGACCGAAGATACCGGCGGTCACATCGCCTATATCTTGGGGGCCGCGCGCGCGCAGGCGGCACGGGGTGATGTGGATGCACTGCAGATCGTGACCCGTGCTTTCGATGAGCCGGCGCTCGGGGCGGTTCACGCCCAGGCCGAGCAGCAGGTCAGCCGCAGCCTGTCGATCCGGCGGCTTTGGACCGCGCAGCGGGGGTATCTAAGCAAAGA
This sequence comes from Sulfitobacter sp. OXR-159, assembly GCF_034377145.1. Classification (NCBI taxonomy): domain Bacteria; kingdom Pseudomonadati; phylum Pseudomonadota; class Alphaproteobacteria; order Rhodobacterales; family Roseobacteraceae; genus Sulfitobacter; species Sulfitobacter sp. OXR-159. Next base: position 2,518,471 of record NZ_CP139707.1, on the reverse strand, counting down.
AAACCTTGCCGCGGAAATTCCCGCACTGGTGGATGCTTTTCTAGAGGATTTGGCGCAGGCGCAGGGGTTGCCGGATGTGATCCACGCGCATTTTGCCGATGCGGCGCAATTGGCACTGGCGGCGCGCGCTCGGTTCGGCATCCCGGTGATCTATACCCCGCATTCGCTGGCGCTGAGCAAATCGGGGTCTGCAGTAGATACCGACCGGATCGCGGCGGAACGGCGCGCGCTGCTAGAGGCGGATGCGGTGGTGCTGTCTTCGCGCGATGAGGCAGAGGTGCAGGTCGCCGCCTATGGGGCGGATGCGCAGGCGCGGGTGCACCGCGTCTCTCCGGGTGTGTCGCTGCGCCGCCCGGCAGAGGCCGGGGCGGGCCGCGCCTTGCTGGCGGATAGGCTGAGCGATCCCGACCGCCCTACGCTGCTGGCCGTGGCGCGCCCCGTGGCCCGCAAGAACCTTGCAACCTTGGCGCGGGTCTATGCGGACAGCCCTGCGCTACAGGCGCGGGCGAACCTTGTGATCCTCGCAGGGCAGCACGGCGATGCGCTGCAGGCGAATGCAGAGGCCCGCGCGGAACTGACCCGCCTGCGCGAGACGCTGGAGGTGCCAGCGTTGCGGGGCAAGGTGGCATTGCCGCCCAGTCATACGCAGGGCGATGTGGCCGCACTTTATGACCGCGCGGCGCAGACGGGCGGGGTTTTCGTGAACCTCGCGCTGCATGAACCCTTTGGCCTGACCATGTTGGAGGCGGCCTCTCATGGATTGCCGGTGGTGGCGACGCAAGAGGGCGGGCCTGCCGATATCGTGGCGGACCTTGGCCATGGCATCTGTGTGCCGCCCCGCGATGTGGAGGCGATAGAGGCGGCGCTGTTGAAGCTTTTGGACGAGCCTGCGTTCTGGGCCGAGGCTGCACGAGCCGGGCGCGCCCATGTCGGGCGTTACGATTGGTCGAAATGGGCCGAAGAGGTGCAACATATCTGCGAGGAGGTTTGCAACCCCGCGCCAGTGACGGCGCAAGCGTCGGTCATGCTGGCCAGCGACATCGACAACACGCTGACCGGCTGCGCGCCTTCTGCTGCTTTGTTCAACGCATGGATCGCCCGCGACCGTCCGATGTTTGCCGTGGCCACGGGCCGCAGCCTGCCGGAGGCCCGCCGCATTCTGCGCGATTGGAACCTGCCAAGCCCGCGCGTTTTCATCACCTCTGTCGGCACTGAGGTCTATCTGGCCGATGCGGAAGGACGGCTTTGTCTGGATGAGCGTTTCGCCCAAAAACTCGACGCCGGATGGCAGCGCGACCGGGTGGAGCGCGCGCTGAAGGAGTTCGGCTTTAACTGGCAGGCACGGGTCGAACAGCGGCGCTGGAAGCTCAGCGGTTTCGGCGACATGCGCACCGCGCGCCGGTTGGAACGGCATCTGGCACGGCGCGGCGTGGCGGCGCAGATCGTGGCCTCCCACGGGCGGCTGATTGATGTCTTGCCTCTGGCCGCGGGCAAGGGCCCTGCGGTCTGTGCCGCGGCGCGGCGGTTGGGCATGCCAATGGACCGGGTCGTGGTGGCCGGGGACAGTGGCAATGATTTCGATATGTTGCAGGCCGTGGAGGATGGGCCGGGCCGTGGCATCTTGGTCGGCAATGCAATGGACGGGCTGCGCGAACGTCTGAGCGGTAGGCGGCTCTACCATGCCCGCGCGGCCCATGCGGCGGGGGTTTTGGAGGGGCTTGAAACCTTTGGTTTCACCCTCAACGCGATGGAGCCGCCGGTCAAGATGGTGGCGCAATGACCCGGCCCATCGGTTACTTCGTCCACCATCAGGGCCGGGGCCATGCGGAACGTTGCGCCGCAGTGGTCAACGCGCTGCCGGAGAGCCAGCCGGTGACCGTCTTTTGCGCCAAGCCCGATATCTTTCCGGCCTTCACCCGGCAGGTTGAGGTTATTGCCTTGCCGTCGCTCTTTGAGCCCACAGGAAACGAAGACATCAACGATACCACCAACGCGCCGGATACGGTGCATTGCGCGCCGCTCGGCTGGCCGGGTATTCGGCAGGCCATGGCGCAACTGGCCTCTTGGTTCGCCAGCGCCAATCCGGTGTTGATGATCAGCGATGTCTCGGCTGAAGTGGCCCAATTGGCACGGATCTGTTCGGTGCCACATGTCAAAGTATTGCAACACGGTCTGCGCAGCGATCCGGGGCATCAGGCGGCCTATGACGGGGCAGTCGGACTGCTGTGTCCTGCCGCAAAGGCGCTGGCGCAGCCTGATTGGCCCGCACGGCATATGGCAAAGACGCATTTCGCAGGGGGCTTGGGGGTCGACGTAAAACGCCCCGATCCGGCGCGGCGCGCCATGTTGCGCGACCAGCTTGGCATCGCGCCGGATCAGCGCATGGTGGTTGTCATGTCAGGCGGGGGCGGCACCGGATTTGCCTCGGCGCCCTTTGGCATCGCGGCGCGGGCGCTGCCTGAGACGGCATTTGTCACCATCGGTCGGATGGCGCGGGATTGGCACGCGACCGAACCTGCGAACCTGCACCATCACGGCTGGGTCGATAACGCGGCGGATTATCTGGCGGCGGCGGATATGGTCGTGGCCTCGACAGGCAATACCACCTGTCATCAGATCCTCGCTGCCGAGACGCCGTGGTTGGCCGTACCGGAGTGGCGCTATTTCGATGAACAGATTGAAAAGGCCGCGGCGCTGCACCGCGCAGGGGCGGCGCATCATCTGCCGCACTTCCCATCCTCTGCCGCGGCATGGCGCACGGCGATCCAACGCACGTTCGATACACATAACCCGGCCCTGCAGCGCGGCCTGGTCGATGAAGATGCCGCGGCTCAGACCGCCCGTTGGCTGACCGGCTTGACCGATCAGTTGCTATCCGAAACATCCAATGAAACCGGAGATTTACATGACGTCGTTCACCCCATCCGTGCCTGAAACCACCACAGTCAGCGCGCTGACGCTTGCGCGGGGGCGGGCGGCGCATCTGCGCAATGTGATCCTTGGCCTGACCCGTCAGACCCGACAGCCGGATGAACTGGTGATCGGGGTCATGCAAGACACGCTTTATGACGATCTGCCGCAGACCGATTTCCCGATCCGACAAGTGCAGGTCACGGGCCGCGAATTGCCGCTGTCACGCGCGCGCAATACCGTCGCGGCAGAGGCCATGGGCGATTGCCTTGTCTTTCTCGACGTGGATTGCATTCCGGCCCCAGAGTTGATCGCCGACTATATGGGCTATGCGGTGCCGGGCAACGGGCTGATCATGGGCGAGGTCAATTACCTCCCCGCGGGCACGGCGACCGAGGGATGGAGCTATGACACGCTCAAAACCGTGGCCGTGCGCCATTCCGACCGCCAAGGACCGCCCGCAGAAGGGCTGAAGCGCTGCAACGATTACCGCTGCTTCTGGTCGCTGAACTTTGCCATTCACCGCGCGGATTGGGACCGCTCCGGCGGGTTTGACGAACGTTTCACCGGCTACGGGGGCGAGGATACCGACTTTGGCCGCGAATTGGATGAACGCGGCGTGCCGATCCACTGGGCAAAGGGGGCGAAGGTGTTTCACCAGCATCACCCGCATTGCATGCCGCCGATCCACCACATCCCGTCGATCCTGCGCAATACCGAGATCTTTGCTGACAAATGGGGTCACCGCACCATGAACCACTGGCTCACCGCTTTTCGCCTGATGGGTTTGGTGGGGGCTGATGGCGATACGCTGGTGCAGCTGCGCGAACCGGATGCGGATGATTTTGCGCTTTGTGAACAGCAGTCAGACCAGCCCTATGCCAATACCGCGCGTGTGCTGCGCCACCTCCGGGGCGAAGAGCGGATCGCGGCGGAATGACCCTGCGCATCGCCATCGTCGGCCATATTCGGCACCCCATCGCCCCGCCGTTTAAGGGCGGGATGGAGGCTTTTACCCATAGCCTTGCCCGTATGCTGGCCGAGCGGGGCCATGACGTGACCCTGTTGGCCAGTGGCGATAGTGCAACGGGCTTGCCGCCTGGGGTCAAACTGCTGCCGATTTGCGAAACGCATTACGACGCACGCTATCCGTGGCATGAGTTTCACGGCACCGATGCGCTGAACGACCACCTCGATGCCTGCTATGCCCGCGCCGCTCGGCTGCTGCTGGAGGGGCGCTTTGACGTGGTACACAACAACGCGCTGCACCGCTACCTTCCGCGGCTCTCGCGGGCGGAGCGGCTGCCGATGGTCACTTCGTTGCATATTCCGCCCTTTAAGGTGCTGCGCGGCGCGTTGATGGATGGGGCGGCGCCATGGCATCTGTCCTCTGTGGTGTCGGCCCGGCAGCGCGGCATCTGGTGGCCCGAGGGCGCGCCGGAAACGGCGCATGTGGTGCACAACGGGATCGACCTATCCGAATGGCCCCAAGGCGGGCCGGGCGACGGAAGCGCTGTCTGGGCCGGGCGCATTACCCCGACCAAGGGCACCCATCTGGCGGCAGAGGCGGCGCAGATCGCAGGGGTGCCGCTGCGCATCTACGGCGTGGTGGAGCATCAGGACTACTTTAACGATATGGTAAGACCGCATCTTTATGACGATGTGGCCTATGTTGGGCATCTGGATACAGAGGTCCTTGGGCGGGCCTATGGCAGGGCGTCGGTGGCGCTTTTCACCCCGCAGTGGGAGGAACCCTTTGGCCTCGCGGCGGTAGAGGCGATGGCGACGGGCCTGCCAGTGGCGGCAACGCCGCATGGGGCGGTTGAAGAAGTGTTGGGCGAGGCGGGTGTCATTGCTGGGGATGACACCCCCGAGAGCTTGGCTGAGGCACTGCGACAGGCGCTCGCGATCCCCGCCGAGGTGCCGCGCGCCCGTGTGGCGCGGCTGTTTGATGCGCAGGCGATGGTGACAAAGTTCGAGCGGCTTTATCACGCGGCCCTAGCGCAGGGCGACGCGGTGGTGCCGCACAGAACATATCCGGCGATCGCCCTGCATGTGGAGGGTGCGGATCGGCCTTTGGCAGAGGCAGGTTAAAGGGCCGCTTCGGACTGCGGCATATAGAGGTATGCAGGCTCGAACTGGCCGACCTTATGCAGCCCCGCGCGGTCATGGATCAGCAGTTTGCCGCCCGTCACCGCACAGCAGCCGTGTTCGCGCAATTCGCGCAATGTTCGGCTGACATGCACCGAGGTGAGGCCGGTAGCATCGGCGATGTCGGTCTGGCGCAGGCTGAAGGGCAGGCTTTGACGCTCCATACCGTAGGCGGCGGACATGCGGGCATCAAATTCGCTCAGGAAATTCGCGACCCGCGCGAGCGCGCGCATGGCGCTGTTGCGCATCACCCAATGGCGGTGGATGGAGGCATCGACCAAAGTCATGAGCCAGAGTTTCCGGGCCATTTCAACATCGCCATTCAGCAATTCGCGCAGCGGCTCATGCGCGATCATGGCGACCCGCGTATCGGTCAGCGAAATGACATCATGGTCTAGCCGTTTGAGCGGGAAGGCATGGAGATCGACAAACTCTCCGGGGAACTGCAGGGCGACGAACGTGCTCCGCGCGCGCTGCCCGCGGGGCACGCTGCGGGCGATGAGCCCATCCAGCAGCAGCAGGCTATAATCCAAGAAATCACCCCTGCGGCTGATCACGGCGCCCGGCGTAAATTGCTTGTGCTGGGTCAACAGCGGCGCAAGCCTAGCCCATTGCGCACCGTCTAGATGGTCCACCATGCCACAGGGCTTGACCGACATATCGTTGTAAAAGGAGTCTTTGATCGTCACACGTAAGTCTTTCGCCCAATGAAAATGACGCGGGTCCTTAAATGCAGGGTCCGCGGGCTATATCTTTTATCGAAAGGCTTATGATGCTGATTTTGCCGAAAAATTCAAGGGAAGGCCGGGGATCATAAAAAATGTTAAGTTTGGCGGGCGGCGCATGTGGCGGGATTTTCAGCACGGATTGTTGCGCTTCTTCCGGGGCTTGTCGGGGCAGGGGGGGCTGTTTATAAGCGCCCCTATGACACGCCTCACCGCGATCATTATTCGAATTATATCCCCGGCGCTCTGAGCAATTGAGACGCCGGGCCGAGGTGCTTGAGCCATTCGCACCGACCGAGATTGAATAACCCCCATATGCCTAAAGGACGCTCCCCATGTGCGCCGAGACCCCCGACTACAAAGCCACGCTGAACCTGCCCAAGACCGATTTCCCCATGCGCGCCGGACTGCCCAAGCGCGAGCCCGGCTGGCTGGAGCGGTGGGAGAAGATCGGCGTCTATGACCGCTTGCGCGAGAAAGAGGGGCGTCAGCCCTTCACGCTGCATGACGGCCCTCCCTATGCCAACGGGCATTTGCACATCGGTCACGCGTTGAACAAGACGATCAAGGACATGATTGTGCGCAGCCATCAGATGATGGGCTATGACGCGCGCTACATCCCTGGCTGGGACTGCCACGGCCTGCCGATCGAATGGAAGATCGAAGAGCAGTACCGCAAGAAGGGCCGCGACAAGGATCAGGTGCCGATCAATGAATTCCGCGCCGAATGTCGCGAGTTCGCCCGCGGTTGGGTCGACGTGCAGCGCGAGGAATTCAAGCGTCTGGGCATCACCGGCAATTGGGAAAACCCCTATCTGACCATGGATTTCCATGCCGAGCGTGTCATCGCCGAGGAATTCATGAAGTTCCTGATGAACGGCACGCTTTATCAAGGCTCCAAGCCTGTGATGTGGTCGCCGGTTGAGAAAACCGCGCTGGCCGAGGCCGAGGTTGAGTATCACGACAAGGAAAGCCACACCGTTTGGGTGAAGTTCAAGGTGGTCGGGACCGAGGGCGATCTGGACGGGGCGCAGGTGGTGATCTGGACCACGACGCCTTGGACCATGCCCTCGAACAAGGCCGTGGTTTACGGCGAGGGCATTTCCTATGGCCTTTACGAAGTGACCAGCACACCGGACGAATGCTGGGCCAATGTGGGCGAGCGTTTCCTGCTGGCCGATGATCTGGCGGCGGATGTCTTCGCCCGTGCCCGTCTGGAAGACGGCATGTGGAGCCGTGTGCGCGGTGTCGAGAATGACGAATTGGCCAAGATTTCGCTTTTGCACCCGCTGGCCGGCGCCGAAGGGGCGGAGGGCGAGTGGGATGATCCGCGAGATTTCCGTGCCGCCGATTTCGTGACTTCGGACGAGGGTACGGGCTTCGTGCATTGCGCGCCGTCGCACGGTCTGGAGGAATACGAGCTTTACCGCGATCTGGGCATGCTGCCGCAGGTCATCACCTATAACGTCATGGAAGACGGCCGTTTCCGCGACGATCTGCCGTTCTTTGGCGGCAAGGCAATCCTCAAGCCGAACGGCAAAGAGGGCAACGCCAATAGCGCGATCATCGACAAGCTGGTTGAGGTCGGCGGGCTGCTGGCGCGTGGCAAGATCAAGCACAGCTACCCGCATAGCTGGCGCTCCAAGGCGCCGGTGATCTACCGCAACACGCCGCAGTGGTTTGCCGCGATCGACAAGGTTGTCGGCGACGGGCTGGACCAGAACGGCAAGACCATCCGCGAACGCGCATTGACTTGCATCGACAAGGTTAACTGGGTGCCGAAATCTGGCCGCAACCGCCTGCATTCGATGATGGAAGCACGGCCCGACTGGGTGCTCAGCCGCCAGCGCGCCTGGGGCGTGCCGTTGACCTGCTTCGTGCGCAAGGGTGTGGCGCCGACAGATGAGAACTTCCTGCTGCGCAATCCTGAAGTGAACCAGCGCATCGTCGAGGCCTTTGAGGCCGAAGGCGCGGATGCGTGGTATGCCGACGGGGCCAAAGAGCGCTTCCTTGAGGGTATCGTCGATCCGGCGGAATTCGATCAGGTGACTGACATTCTCGACGTCTGGTTCGATAGCGGCTCAACCCATGCTTTCACCCTGCGCGACCGTGAAGACGGGACCGAGGACGGCATCGCAGACGTTTACATGGAAGGCACCGACCAGCACCGCGGGTGGTTCCACTCCTCGCTGTTGCAGTCTGTGGGCACTACGGGTCGCGCGCCTTACCGCAACGTGGTGACACACGGTTTCACGCTGGACGCGAAGGGCATGAAGATGTCCAAATCCATCGGCAACACCATCGTACCCGAGAAAATTGTGCAGCAATATGGCGCGGATATTCTGCGGCTTTGGGTGGCGCAGACCGATTACACCGCCGATCAGCGGATCGGGGATGAGATCCTCAAAGGCGTGGCCGACAGCTATCGCCGCTTGCGCAACACCATGCGCTATATGCTCGGCGCGTTGAATGATTTCAGCGAGGCGGACCGGGTTGATCCGGCAGATATGCCGGAGCTAGAGCGGTGGGTGCTGCACCGGGTGGCGGAACTCGACAAGGTGGTGCGCGACGGCTTTGCGCGCTTTGATTTTCAGGGCGTGTTCCAGGCGGTCTTTACCTTTGCCACGGTCGATCTCTCGGCGTTCTACTTCGATATCCGCAAGGATGCGCTCTACTGTGATGGCGATACTCTGCGCCGCCGTGCCGCGCGCACGGTGCTGGATATCCTGTTCCACCGTCTGACCACATGGCTTGCACCTGTGCTGGTCTTCACGATGGAGGAAGTCTGGCTGGAGCGCTTCCCGGGCGACGACTCCTCGGTGCATCTGGTGGATATGCCCGAAACGCCTGAAGCATGGCTAAACCCGGAACTGGCGGCGAAATGGGCCAAGGTCCGTGCCGCGCGCCGTGTGGTGACGGCGGCGCTGGAGGTGCAGCGGACCGAGAAGGTGATCGGTGCCTCGCTCGAAGCGGCCCCTGTGGTGCATGTTGATGACGCGGCGCAGCGCGAGGCGTTGGAGAGCGTGTCTTTCGAAGATGTGGCGATTACCTCGGACATCACCGTAACCGGCGACGCGGCCCCGGCTGAGGCTTTCCGCATGCCCGAGGCGCAAGGCGTGGCTGTGGTGTTCGAAAAGGCCGAAGGCGCCAAATGCGAGCGTTGCTGGAAGGTGCTGCCGGATGTCGGCACGCATGAGCATCCCGGCGTTTGCGGGCGCTGTGATGAGGCGGTGCGTGAGGCTTTGGCGGAGGAAACAGCATGAAAACTATCAATGAGGCTTTCGAAACGGCACAGGGGGCGCTGGCGGCATTGAAGGCAGCAGTAAGAACTGTACTTGAAAATGGCCCTGAAGAAGGGCTGAGAAATGTGGATGTCGGAAAATGTTTGGGTATCTACGGCGGACATGTCGAACATGTGGGTCACATTTCTAGAACGGTCCTTGCAATGCTTGAGTGTGACGGCGTTGCAGAACAGTTCGGCCCAGAGAAACGTTGGCGGCTAGTTCGCCACGTTCAGTAAGGGGGGCTGCGGGCGTCGGGATAACCGGCGCCCGTTTTTCTTTTTCTGGTCACCAATGCCCCGCCCGTGGGAACCACGAGCGTCGCCCTCCCTCCCTCCAGAGGGGGCGATGCCCTAAGCGCTCTTTCGCAGGCGCGTTTTCTGGCGCAGAGTGGCGCGATGAAACAAGCCTCCCTCTCCACGCCCTTCGGCGATCTGACCCTGACCGAAGAGGATGGGGCGATCACGGCACTTGGGTGGGGGCAGGCAGCGCGGCAGGATCGCTCGGACCTGCTGGATGCCGCGCTGCGCCAACTCAAGGAATACGCGACAGACGAGCGTCAAAGCTTTGACCTACCGCTGCGCGTTATGGGGAGCGACTTCCAGCGCGCGGTCTGCACCGCGATTCTTGCGATTCCCTTTGGCCACACCCGCACCTACGGAGAGATTGCCCGCGACCTCGGCGTGCCTGCGCAAGCGGTGGGCGGGGCCTGTGGCGGCAATCCAATCCCGATTATCATCCCCTGCCACCGCGTGATGGGGGCGAAGGGCCTGACTGGCTTTAGCGGGGCAGGCGGGGTCGAGACCAAGGTCGCGCTGCTGCGCCATGAGGGCGCGGCGGGGCTGTTGATTTAACCTCGTGAGGCAGGATCAGTCTTCTGCGAGGGGGATCAACTGCTGCGCAGCACCAGCGCAGATGAGGTAGATTGAGGTGATCACCAGCCCCCAGTGGGCCCAGCTTTCGGGGTGAAAATTCACCCAAGCCGACCAGCCCGCGAAGAAGGTCCATGCCAGCGCCATGGGCAATGTCACGGGACGCCAACGCTCAGTCCGGACGGGGTGCACGAATTTGATCGGCAGAAACATCGCCGCGGCAAGGATCGTGACCACGATCAAGCTGATCCACCATTCGGGCTGCAAAGCAAATAGCACCAGCACCAGCATGTTCCAGCAGCCGGGAAAACCTTTAAAGGAATTGTCCTTGGTTTTCATGCGGGTGTCGGAAAAATACATGACGCTGGCAAAGGTGATGATAATGATCATCGCCCAACCGCTCCAGCCATCCATCAGGCCCGAGGTGAACAGCGCGAAGGCCGGAATGAAGACATAAGTGAGATAGTCGATGATGAGGTCCATCAAGACGCCATCGAATTCGGGGGCGTTGGTCTTCACATCGTATTTGCGCGCCAGCGGGCCGTCGATACCATCGACGAAGAAGGCGATCACCAGCCAAAGGAACATCAGGTCCCATTTCTCTTCCACGGCGGCGAGCATGGCAAGCATTGCCAGCACCGCACCGGTGGCAGTGAAAAGGTGAACGAAGAGGGCACGCATCTGTATGGTCATGTGTCTGCATCGCAAATCCGCCGGGGGGATGCAAAGGAAACTCTGGCGCGGGCGGCAAAAACCAGCGTAGCAGAGGCGGGGCAACGGGGGCGCAGTTGACGGGGCCAGTCGTTGCGCAGGAAATATGCCCAAGTCCCGCGCTTCGGGTTGACGGCTACCGCGATTCCCCTTAAAGCCAGCGAACCAATTCAGGGTCGGCTCTGCGCGGCCCCCACGTTATGTGTTTTTCCGGATCGCTGGAAGGACACAACAGCAAAAGGATGAACCCATGTCGCGCCGTTGCGAATTGACCGGAAAAGGCCCGATGACGGGCAACAACGTAAGCCACGCCAACAACCGTACACGCCGTCGGTTCTTGCCGAACCTCAACGACGTGTCGTTGCAGTCCGAAGCACTGGGCCGCGCGTTCAAGCTGCGCATCTCTGCCGCAGCCCTGCGCAGCGTCGACCACCGCGGTGGTCTGGACAAGTTCCTGGCGAAAGCCAAGGACGTTGAACTGTCCGACAATGCGTTGAAAATCAAAAAGGCCATCGCGAAAACCAGCGCGACCGCCGATGTGCTGAGCTAAGGCTTACCACAGACCAGATTGGGGCCTCGATCCGAAAGGATCGGGGCCTTTTTCGTTTTGGGCTTAGGTCTTTCTTAAGGGTTTCCCGGCTATCAGGATGGCACCCCGCGCTGCCATTGGCGGTTTTGTTGCGCAGGGGTATGTTTTTATTCGGGAAACCTTGGAAATGCGCGCTAATTGATCCTCTGACATTTGTTGTTCTGGCCATGCTACCTGCCAAGCGGGGCTCAGACCGTGCATCAAGATCGGAGATTTCATGACTGACCCCACCCCCGGCACGCCAAACTCTAGCCCGCCCTCGGGCACGCCCGCCGACACGAATGAGATCGAGACTGATTTCGAGGTTGGCCAAGACAACATCGACGGGACATTGGGCCCGCTGGGCTTTGACATCCACAACCCGGTCTTCATGGTGTCCGGCCTGACGGCAGTGGCCTTTGTGCTGCTGACGATGCTTTTCCCGGATCAAGCCGGGGTGGTCTTCCTTGCTGTTCGGGATTTCGCCACCACCAAGCTGGACTGGCTGTTCATGATCATCGTGAACATCTTCGTTATCTTTTGTATCGTGCTGATTTTCTTGCCCATCTCCAAGGTCAGGCTTGGCGGGAAAGAGGCCGTGCCAGAGTATTCCTACCTTGCTTGGTTCGCCATGCTTTTTGCCGCGGGCATGGGCATCGGGCTTTTGTTCTTTGGCGTGCTTGAGCCGGTGTATCATATGAACGTCTCTGGCCCCTTGGGGGTGCCCCTGCCGATTGCCGAAGATGGGTCGATCATACCTGAGAATGTCGAGGCCGCCCGCGCCATGGGGCTCGCGGCGACCTTTTACCACTGGGGGCTGCATGGCTGGGCGGTCTATGCGATCATGGCGCTGGCCTTGGCCCTGTTTACCTATAACAAGGGGCTGCCATTCTCGATCCGGTCCTGTTTCTATCCGCTTCTGGGCGATCGGGTCTGGGGCTGGCCGGGACATATCATTGATATCTTGGCGGTTTTCGCGACGCTTTTTGGTCTTGCCACATCGCTTGGCTTGGGCGCGCAGCAGGCCAACGCGGGGTTCAACTTTGCCTTCGGGCTTGAGATTTCGACCAACGTGCAGGTGGTCATTATCCTTTTGGTCACCGCCGTGGCGCTGGTGTCGGTCTGGCGCGGGTTGGACGGCGGGGTAAAGATCCTGTCGGAGGTGAACATGATCGTGGCGGTCCTGTTCTTCCTCTTTGTGCTCTTCGTTGGCCCGACGTTGGTGGGGCTGGATGGCTTTTGGACCGGTTTGGTGGCCTATACGCAAGAGATCATTCCACTTTCCAACCCCTTTGGCCGCGATGACGATGCCTACCGCGAAGGGTGGACGGCGTTCTATTGGGCGTGGTGGGTATCTTGGGCGCCTTTCGTGGGGATGTTCATCGCGCGGGTCTCGCGCGGGCGCACGGTGCGGGAATTTATCATCTGTGTGCTGCTGATCCCCTCCCTCATCATCTTTATCTGGATGGGCGTCTTTGGCGGTATTGCGATTGATCAAATCCTGACCAGCCCCGAAACATCGTTGGTGAAGGCCAATGTGATCGACAGCTATTCGCCGGAACTGTCGCTTTTCGGGATGTTGAATGAACTGCCTTTCACCAAGGTGGCCTCGACCATCGCGATTCTCTTGGCGCTGGTGTTCTTTGTTACCTCGTCGGATTCGGGGTCGCTGGTTGTCGATACGATCACGGCGGGAGGCAAAATCGACGCGCCGGTCCCGCAGCGTATCTTTTGGTGCATCGTCGAAGGGTTGATCGCCATCGTGCTGTTGATCGGCGGCGGGCTCTCGGCCCTGCAGGCCGGGGTCACGGCGACGGGTGTGCCCTTTGCGATCTTGATGCTGGTCATGTGCTATACGGTCTACAAGGGTCTGCGCAGCGAACCGCGCTGAGGCTATCTGGCGTGCCGTAACTTAGCGGCGCGCCGCCAAAACCTCTGCCACCCATTCGGGGACCGTCTGGCTGGCTGGCCCGATGCGATGCTCCGCGAACTGATTGCCCACGGCAGAGCGTTCGAGATTGAATTCAATCGTATGCGCCCCGGCGCGGCGGGCCTCGGCGACGAAGCCGGCGGCGGGGTAGACGTTGCCGGAGGTGCCAATCGCGGCAAAGACATCCGCCTCGGCCAGATGATCAAAAAGTGCGTCCATCTCATAGGGCATCTCGCCAAACCAGACGATATCGGGTCGCGCGGCGGGGGCGTTGCAGGCGGGGCAGGCATCGCCCGGTGCCATGACCATGGGCGCAGGCCAGCGGTGATCGCAGGCGGCGCAGAGCGCGCCTTTGAGGGCACCATGCATGTGCATCACCTGTCGCGAGCCGCCCTGTTCGTGCAGATCATCGACATTCTGGGTGATGACGACCACCTCGCCGTCAAGCTCGGCCTCTAGCCGGGCGAGGGCGCGATGCGCGGCGTTGGGTGACACCTCGGCCGCCTGTGCGCGGCGGGCGTTGTAGAAATCGACCACCAGTTTTGGATTACGGGCGAAGCCTTCGGGGGTGGCCACGTCTTCGACGCGGTGCTGCGCCCAAAGGCCATCGGAGGCGCGGAAGGTTTCAAGCCCGCTTTCGGCAGAGATGCCCGCGCCAGTAAGGATCACGATCTTGGTCATGGGGTATTATTCTCCGATCGGGTCTTCGGCTTCAAGCAGGTGAAACCCATCCGCCAGCCACGGCAGCTGCGCGATGGCAGGGGCAATCATATGGGTTTGCATCAACTGCCGCATGGTCTGGGCAATGTCGCGCGGCACCGGGCCAGACCATTCGGCCCCGGCGAAGAGCGAAATCGTCCGGGCGGGCAGCGGGGTGTTCAGGGGGGCGGGCAGGGGATGCGCGGCCAGCCGGTCGTGGAAACGGGCGGCGCGCATGTAGCCCAAGGGCGTCGTTATCGCCCAGCCAATGCCCCGTGCCACCATGGCCATTAATGCCAGATGGCTGCCGATCTCGAACCGTGCGCGCAGGTTGTGGCCCTGAGCGGTAAGATGTGCCTCGATCTGTCGCGCGATCAACTGGTCGGCGGCGTAGCGCAAAAAGGGTAGGTCGGTGCTGCCGCGCAGCAGGGCCTCGGGGGCATAGGGCGCGCCCGCAGGGGTAACGAGGATGAAGGGGTCGCGGGCCAGCGGGTATTCCAAAACCCCGTCAATCGGTCCGTCGATCTGCGCCGAAAGCGCCATATGCAGGCTTTGATCGCGGAGCGCCTTGGCCAGTTCGTTGCTGCCTGCGGTGATCATGCGAAAGCGGCACCCGGTCAGGCTGTCGCCAAGGATTGTGGCAAGGCGCGGGGTCAGGTCATCGTCGAAATCATCAATCACACCGAGGTTCAGCGCCTCCAGATGGGCCAGATCCATCACCGTGACTTCGCTCTGCGCTTGGCGCAATTCGCTGAGCGCCTGTTCGGCCCGGCGCAGAAACATCTGCCCGGCTTGGGTCAATCGCATGGGGCGGCGGGTGTGATCGACCAGTTCCGCCCCGATGGCGGCTTCGAGGTTGCGCATCTGCTGGCTGACGGCGGGCTGGCTGAGCCCCGTGGCCTCTGCTGCCTGCGCCACCGATCCGCTGCGCGCGAGCGCCTCAAACACTTCGATGCCCCGAAGGGTGATGCCTTTGTTCAGCATGTGGTCCCAACTCTTTCGGATCTTGTGAAACCACGGGCGGCTCAGGTCAAGCATTTGCCCATCGAAGTGGCAGCATATCTGTTGATTTCGGGAAAGCGACGGGAGGCGCTTCGGGCCCACGGGCCGCCCCCTTGAAGCCGCCGCCAAAGCTGCGCAGACTGCGGGCAAACAGCCCTCAGGAGCCTCTCCGAATGAAAATCGCCACAGCTGCCTATCCGCTCGATGTTCTGACCTCATGGGCGCAGTACGAAGACAAACTGGCCCATTGGGTCGCCGAGGCCGCGGTGCAGGGGGCGGAACTGCTGGTTTTTCCCGAATATGCCGCGATGGAATTGGCCACGCTGGATGGGGCCGAAGTAGCCGCCGATTTGGAGCGATCGCTTTTCTCGGTCTCGGACAAGCTTGAGGAAGCCGACCGGCTGCATATGAAGCTCGCCACAGAGCACAATGTGCATATCGTGGCAGGCTCTGGCCCCGCGGCGACCGAGAGCCGTCCGGTCAACCGCGCGCGGCTGATTACGCCTACGGGGCAGGTGGGGGTGCAGGACAAGCAGATCATGACCCGTTTCGAGCGTGAAGAGTGGGGCGTGATCGGAGGCAATGCGCTTCAGGTTTTCGAGACCGCGATTGGCAAGATCGGGATTTTGATCTGTTATGACAGTGAGTTTCCCCTGCTGGGCCGGGCGCTGAGCGATTGCGATGTGATCTGCGTGCCCAGTGTCACCGAAACGCTAGCGGGCTATTGGCGGGTGCGCATCGGCTCCATGGCCCGCGCGTTGGAGAATCAGTGCATCACGGCGATGTCTTCGGTGGTGGGCGCGGCGGATTGGTCAGAGGCTTTGGGTCAATCTTTTGGCGCGGGGGGGATTTTTTGCCCGCCGGATCGCGGCTTCCCGCCGACGGGCATTTTGGGACTGCGCGAGGTGAACGCACCCGGCTGGACCATTGCAGAAGCCGATTTGGCGCAGGTCGCCGAGGTTCGCGCAGATGGCATCGTTTTGAACCGAAGGGACTGGCAAGACCAGATTGGCCGCGACGGAAAGGCGATAAACGTCGCTTTGCGCTGAATCCCCCTTGAAAAAGCGCAAAAATGCGCCCATTTAAGCCTGCGCCCTCAAATTGGAGGGTTTTGTGCTCAAGGAGAGACCATGGCCAAGGAAGATACGCTCGAATTTCCCGGTGTCGTGAAGGAACTCCTGCCTAACGCGACGTTTCGGGTCGAGCTGGAAAACGGCCATGAGATCATCGCGCATACGGCAGGCAAGATGCGGAAAAACCGCATCCGTGTTCTGGCTGGCGACAAGGTTCAGGTGGAAATGACACCCTATGATTTGACCAAAGGTCGGATCAACTATCGCTTCAAGTAAGCGGCACCGCGTTCGCGCGTTGCGCGGCGCAGGCGGGGCCGTGCGCGGCCCCGACCGGGCTGCCGGCCTCAGGCAAAGAGGCCCATAAGATGCAGTTCATTCTCGGATCAGGATCACCGCGCCGATTGGAGCTTTTGGCCCAGATCGGCGTGGTCCCCGATGCCATCCGCGCCCCCGACATTGACGAGACACCCCACAAGGCCGAATTGCCGCGCCCCTATTGCGCCCGCATGGCGCGTGAAAAGGTGGCGGCCGTGCCTGCTGAGGCGGATGATATCGTGCTCTGCGCGGACACCACCGTCGCGCTAGGGCGGCGCATCCTCGGCAAACCCGAAGATGAGGCCGAAGCCGAAGCTTTCCTGCGGTTGATGTCGGGCCGTCGGCATAGGGTGGTCACTGCCGTTGCCGTGAAACGGGGCGAAAAGCTTTGGCAGCGCGATGTGCAAAGCAACGTGAAGATGAAATCCCTGTCTGAGCCGGAGATTCGCCGCTACCTTGCCACCGGCGATTGGCGCGGCAAGGCGGGTGGATATGGCATCCAAGGCCCCGCTGGCGCGCTCATCCCATGGATCAGCGGCTCATTCACTGCAATCGTCGGCCTGCCTTTGGCCGAGGCTGCGAACCTGCTGCAAGCGGCAGGCTACCCATTTGACGGAGGTGCCGCATGAAGGGCCGTACGATCATTCTTGACCATCTTGGCGATGTTGAAGCTGCAGCACTCATTGTGGATGGCAAACTGGACGATTTTCTGGTCGACAGCGACGCGCCGCGCGTTGGCACAGTATATCGCGCGATTGCCGATCGCCCGGTAAAGGGGCAGGGGGGGATGTTCCTCAAGACCCCCGATGGGGCGGCTTTTCTGCGCCAGATCAAAGGGCTGGCCCCCGGCCAGACGATCCTTGTGCAGGTCTCGGGTCATGCTGAACCGGGCAAGGCGATCCCGGTGACCAATAAGCTGCTGTTCAAATCGCGTTATGCCATCGTGACGCCAGATGCGCCGGGGCTGAACATCTCGCGCTCTATCAAGGACGAAGAAGAACGTGACCGACTGCTGGAAATCGCTCATGAGGCCGCAGGCGGTGCTGATCTGGGCCTGATCCTGCGGTCCTCCTGCGCCGGGGCCGATGGCGAGGATATTGCCGAGGATATCGCGAATATGTTGGCGCTTGCGGATACCGTGGCCAATGACGACGCGCAGGAGATGGAGGTGCTGAGCGAAGGCGATGGGCCGCATCTGCTCGCATGGCGCGATTGGACCGCGCCCGCCGAGGTGGTGATCGAAGCCGGGGGCTTTGCCGATCATGGGGTATTGGAAGAGCTTGACCGCGTGTCCTCCTCCAAAGTGTCGCTTGGTGGCGGGGCGTCGATCTTTGTTGAGCCGACCCGCGCGTTGGTGGCCGTGGATGTGAACACGGGCAGTGACGCCTCGCTCGCGGCTGGGGTGAAAGCCAATATGGCCTGCGCCAAGGCGCTGCCCCGCGCGTTGCGCCTGCGCGGGCTGGGCGGGCAGATCACGCTCGATCTGGCCCCCATGCCCAAGAAAGACCGCCGCACCTTCGAAAGCGCGCTGCGTGCGGCCTTCCGCGCCGATGACGTGGACACGACGCTGGTCGGTTGGACGCCTTTGGGTCACTACGAATTGCAGCGTAAACGCGCCCGTCCGGTGCTGGCGGAGGTACTTGCGAGGGCAGGGCAATGAGCTGTCCGATCTGCAAAGCCGAAACCATCAAGGTACACCGCCCCTTCTGCTCGCGCCGCTGCGCCGACATCGATCTGGGCCGCTGGTTCAGCGGAAGCTACGCCGTCCCCTCGCGCGATCCGGAAGACGTTGAAGCAGCCATCGAGGCCGCCGAAGCAGCACAAGACCGCCCTGCAAAGCCCCATTAAGACAGGATAATTTGCGTTTCGTGAAAAGAAGTGGGTTT
Source organism: Sulfitobacter sp. OXR-159 (assembly GCF_034377145.1). NCBI lineage: Bacteria > Pseudomonadati > Pseudomonadota > Alphaproteobacteria > Rhodobacterales > Roseobacteraceae > Sulfitobacter > Sulfitobacter sp. OXR-159. Next base: position 2,500,348 of record NZ_CP139707.1, on the reverse strand, counting down.
CGGGGCAAAATGGGGCTGGACACCCCGCGCTACAGGTCCTAGAACCCGCTCACCCGACCTCGAAAGAGGTGACCCGTGCCCGGGTAGCTCAGGGGTAGAGCAGTGGATTGAAAATCCTCGTGTCGGTGGTTCGATTCCGCCCCCGGGCACCATTTTACATAAGCTTATCATGTATTTAGCGGACTGGCCGTTGCTGCACCTCTGTGGTTGATTGCTTGGGACTGCATCTGGACTGCATTGCAGCCATCCTCAATTGATGCAAAATATTGCGGGAGTGTCCAGCAACAATGCGCGGCGAAGTTTGCCACCGCACGCAATAACCGTTCAGAGAGAGATAGCGTCTTGCAGATCAACAACAGCTATTACAGCATAATCGAGATTCTCCAAATGCTTGAACGGCGCGAATTGATCGTCAATGCGGACTATCAGCGCGGGTCAGGTATATGGCCGAAAGGCCCAAGCAGCTACTTCATCGACACGATCCTCGAAAACTTCCCATTTCCGAAAATCTATATGTATGAGTTTATCAACCGGGAGGATCGAACAGTCCGTAGAGAGATCGTGGATGGGCAGCAGCGCATCAGTGCGATCAAGAGGTTTTACGAGAATGAGTTCGCGCTTGGCTCCGAAACCTCCCGCGTTGGCCGAAAGTTCGAAGACTTGGACGATGAGGACCAAGAGCGTTTTCTTTCCTATACCGTTTCTGTCGATGTTATTCGAAGTGCGCGGCGCAGCGAAATTCTGCAAATGTTCAGAAGGATGAATGCATACACTCTCCCGTTGAACGAGGCAGAGAAAAGGCATTCATCCTTTCAGGGGGCGTTCAAATGGTTTGTTAATGAACTGGCAGATGAGCTGAATGAGTTCTTTGTTGAATTTGGTGTATTTTCTAACCGTCAGATTGTTCGCATGTCGGATGCTGCTTTCATCTCGGATTGCATTGTCGCCGTAGAGAAGGGCGTCGTAAGTGCCAGTCCGAAAGATCTGACAGGTCTATACAAAAAGTATGATGTTCTGTTTGATGCTCGCGACTATCACGAGATGATAGCGGGGGCTTTCGATTATATTTCCGAGCATTTTCCTATGTTGCGCAGGACTTTCATGATGAAACCGTATGCGCTGCATTCTTTGATTACCGCATTGATTCATAGTCGGTATGGAATTCCAAGTATCACAGAGGAGTGGGGCGCGCAGAGCATAGGACAATTCGCTGCGGATCCTGAGGACGCGGGTAGGCAGCTCCTTGAACTCGCTCAAGCTCATGAAGCGAAGGAGGAAGAAGGCGCACATGGAAGGTATGTGTGGGGTTCCCTGAGCACTACCGATAGGAAGCTACGGAGGACGGCGCGCGTTGCTGCAATTCTCCGTATTCTTGGCGTGAATGTTCCGGACACGGTGGATGCCCATCTCGCTTGAACTCATACAGCAGAAGCTAAATTGCCGCATTAGCACACTCGATAGTGGGTTTGATCGCCATGTGGTCAAACGATCTCACACCCGGAGACTTGATCGTTTCGCCCTGCAAGAGGGGTATGTTTCTGCGCTCTGGCAGGCCTGGTGCGCTTTCTGCCGGGAACTCCTGATTTGTTCTGCTCAGGGTGCTACTACAGCAAGGGGGGCGGTGATAGCTTCACCATACACGGTTCACAGCGAGATGGAGATCGCTTTTATTGCCAGGCAATTGGCTAATGGCAATGTTGTGAGGACCATCCGGCCATTGCTTGGCAGCCATCAAGAACATACTTGGGGAGACCTTGGGAAGCTGAATAGCGTGGTCTCTGGCTTGGGTTGCGGAAACGCTCCGCAGGTCTTGACTGCATTGTCGGCGTGTTTGCGCATTGAGGATTTGCAGTTGTGCCGAAATGCGTCAGCTCACATTGGAAAATCAACTATTCAGGAAATCAAGAAGGCGCGGGTTCGATATCTGGACACAAGAATGCAGCATCCATCTGATATGATGTATTGGGTCGATCCGGGCAGCAGTCATTTCCTGTGGAAGTCTTGGATCGAGGAGATCGAATTGTCATCGCAACTCGCAGTTCAATAGATGCAGTCTCTTTTAGTGTCGATCGTCTTGATAAAGCACTTGGCCAGCCGCTAACTATCCACCGTGCTGATCGTTGCAAAGGGGCAACACATCTGGAGCGCTGCAAGATAATTTCTGTCTCACCCTTCGGATTTTAGCCAAGTAGGTCGCTTTACACTGTGTAGCAACCACAGGAACCCCAATGAAAGCCCATCACTATACCGCACCTATCGAAGACAGGTTGATCGACATCAAGACTGTATGCGAGACACTTTGCCGCTCTCGTGCCAGCATCTACCGAGATATCCAGCGAGGTGATTTCCCGAAGCCGATCAAGCTGCGCGGATCATCGCGTTGGAAGTTGTCGGACCTCACCAATGTCATGAACGGAAAGCGCGCGTTGGCCGCGTAGCCCTGCTTAAATTTGTAAAAAGCCTCCATCATATATCCAGCTCGCCCCCCCTTAGGTGGGGCCTGCCCGACCGGGGGCGTTGTTCTTCCGGCAGCGTTTGGACACCATTGATCGGCGTCAATCGCCGCACTGCACCGACAGGAAGTAATCGCGCACGCAAAGTATCCCGCAACATGATCAACTCATGAAATAGCCGCCGAATGCGACTCCTATAGCGAAGATGCTGAGCGAACCCAGAACGCGCAGTTGGCATGAGCGCTGGGAGGGAACGGGGACCTGTCGATGCTGTTCTTGCGGGGGCCGGGCCTCGTCCAGCTTCTCGACTGCTCTGGTCAAGCTGGCGAGCTTGATTGAATGGCGGTCGATCTCGCGCAATAGCTTGGCCATTCCCGCGACCGCATGCTCGCTGTTTTGCGAAGCTGCTGCTGCGCTCCGGCGTGTTGTCTCCATCGCCTTTTCCCAGTCGTAGGGGTCCTGCATCATGCTGTGCCTCCTTCAATGCATTGATTTCGCGGATTACAGCATTCGCTTCGGCTCGAGTGTGGCCTTGGTCGATGTGCCGCCATTCATTCTTTCGGGCCTTTTGGGACCCAGCCGTTGCGCGGGCAGATGCGCCCTCATGGATCGTAGGAACCTTGTCGATCCCTCGATCCGAGTAGGACAAGTGGCTGATTTCCGAGCTGCTTCCGAACCCCCAGTTGCGCATCATCCGGTTATGCAGCTCTGCCCATAGACTTGCAGCGCTCTCGATGGCGTTTTTCCTGGCCATGCCCAGCGTGCTTTTCGGTCGGCCTCGCCCGCCTGTCTTCTGCTGGACATCGAAGAACACCAAATGGGCATGTGGGTTATTGATGTCGTTGCCCTGCTGATCATGGATCGCCGCGACATATCCCGCGACCCCCTTGCTAAATTGCTCTGCCAGGGACCGCACCAGGGCTTCCCGCTGATAAGCCGACGCCTCTACTGGTAGCGCGATCATGAACCGCTCGCAGACGCGCCCTTTGCGTCTCTGAGCCTCGTTCTCTGCTTTGTGAGCAGCCTCTACCCGTGATCGGCCCGGAAGCCGTTCCTGCATTACTACACGGGCGGCTTGCGGGCGGGTGATGTATCGCAAATGAGCGGCGGTTTGGCCCAACACCGCCGCTCGTGAATCGTCAGTGCGTTTCTCCGAGAATGTCTTGACTGAATGCCGAAACGAAAACAGTGCCATCTCTTTCCTGAGGGTGGCGGGGATAAAAACCATGTTTTTATCCGTTGTGCGCCTTCCCTATCTCCTTCCCGGACTGGAAATAGGGATATGTCAATGAAAGCCGAAAACTCTGATATCTTGGCCGACAAGCGAAAGCAGAACGGACAGATTCTGATGATGATCTCGAACTACTGCCGCAAACACCGCATGCTCGATGTGGGGCTTCGGAGCCTGTCTGCGGAAGCGGCCAATGCTATCGGCAATGAGATCGTTGATATGTTCGTGGAGCGTGTAGCTGAGTGCCAAAAGGAAACGCCCCCTGACATGGGGGCGTTTGGCGAGGGCAATGTCGTTGATCATCGGGTTCGCCACCGGGCGCGGTAGATGGCGGGTCAGACCGTCGCTCTGTCCCCCGCTGCGCAAAGCCTGACGCTATCGCCAGCTTTTTCAATCTTGCCCTCGGAAAGTAGCGCGTTCAACGCCGCATTCACCTGTTTTCGCATGGTGTCGGAGTTTTGGCGAATTTGGTTAAAGGGTTCGCCGGACATTTGACCAACTTCCTTTCGTTTGTGCCATTCGCCGCCGTCTTGTTGGTGTAGATGGGTGAGGACCCGCAGCAAGTCTTTAGCGCGCCGACTGGCCAGCGTCGGTTCAGGTTTGTTAGCTGACTTGATGGTTTGGCTCTCGATCAGCGAACTGTCGGGCTTGAAGGGAACCGCCCACGGCACAGTGGTCTTCTCGCCGTGCCGGTTGTAGCCGATTTCGAAGCCCTTGATCTTGAAAGCCAGGGGCGCGGGCTTTTCGTCTTCGCGTTGCTTATTGACCCGAATGAAGACCGTTCCATCGGGATGGGATTCGTCCGCTTTGTGCAGCGTGAATCCCGTATCGACATTCGCGGTAAGGGTTGTCGAGCCGCGCGGCCTTGATGTTTCGGATGCCCCCATATGATGGACGATCAGAACATGGGCGTTTGTTGTCTTCGCAAGGTAGTTCGCATTTGCAAGGACGCGCCCGGTATCCCGAGACGAGTTTTCATCGCCATCACCCATGCAGAGGTTTAGGGTGTCGAAGACCACGACGAGATCATCGCATCCGTGGTAGTCCCGGAATGCTTTCGCATCTGCCGCGAAGCGCCTGACGAGTTCGGGGTCTGACAGATCCACCGGCATATCCAGCACCCCGAACGCGGCGGCCCTGCCGGATTTCTGGCGCAAAAAGGGGAATGCCCGTTTTAACACGCCCTTTGCTGCCTCTGCGGCGACATAGAGGATGGCGGCGCGGGAAACGCGCATGCCACAGAAGTCGCGTCCCATGGCGACATGTGCTGCAATGCTGGCTACGATTGCCGACTTTCCCAGGTTCGACGGTCCCGCGAACATGCTGACCTCGCCTGGGAACAGAAATCGCTGCACAATGTAGTCGGGATCGGGGTTGGGTTGATGTGCGTTAGCGGAAACTGGTTCCTGTCCAAGGATCCGAGGGCGTTGATTGACTTCAGTTGCTTGGAGATCGTTGATTTTTTTCATATTATACCTGTGTCTTAAAGTGTTGATGGCCCGTTTTCGGCGCCGAGCGGGACATGGTTCCGTTTGGTCCGGACGAAAAACGAAAATCGAACATTTCTTCCGGACGGACGGACGCTCCCCCTAATGGGGGGCGTCCGTCCGTCCGGTGTCCCCTCCAGATTTCGCGTCGGCGACGATATGGTCCAAGGCTGCGCTGAGCTTGTTCAGGGCTACGAGCTTGGGGTCTTCCACCTTGTTCAGAATCCGTGTCGCAACCATGTAGTGCCCCGCCGATCCGCTAACGCCCGCGTTTGCGAAGCGGTTGCTGTGATCGAGAATGGCTTCAATGGTTTGGACCGGCACTTGTAGCTCTTCGAGAAGGGTCGCACCGGTGCGACGGAGGTCGTGCCGCGTCCAGTCCCTTGTATTGCTACCCTTCTGAATTTGCTCGGCAATCCGATTCCAGTTGTCGAGCTTTCCGCCATCGCGGTTTGGAAACACCAGCGCATTTCCATCACGCTTCAGATAACCGGGTAGATACCGGAGGAAGTCCAAGGCCGCGTTGGAGAGAGGCAAGCGTTGGCTTCGCCCCTTACCGGTCGTGTCCTTTACATCATGCTTGACCCATACCCCATTCGTGAAGTCGATGTCGCTCCAGCGGGCGTTGGCTACCTCCTCACGGCGAGCCAAGGTCAGCAGGAGAAAACGCATCGCCGCAGGTCCGAAATCATTCTTCGGAAGGATGTTCCGGCGTCGGATCTTCTGTGGGGCAGGGTATTGTAGAAGTGGGAAGATGGCAGCGATCTCCTCGACGCTGAGAACGCGTTGCCGCTTGCCCTTAATCGTAGGGTCGTTGGTTGCGGGGTCATGGACGCGGCGCAACTCAGCGACATCGAGACGAGTAGCGCGACCCGCTCCGATCTTGTCAAACTTGCGGCCGCGATGCGCTGCCCAGTCCAGCACCGGCGATAAGTAGGATAACGCCCGGGAAACTTGGCCATTCGCCGTATCCTTTCCCTTCAATGGACGAACTGGTTGATAGCCATTGGCAGCTCGACCAAAGTCCTCCGGCGTTAGTCTTTCGACTGGTTTGTCGAGGAGTGGTCCAAAAACCCGCTCAATGGTATTTCGAGTGTAGGCGGACGAACCTGGGCCTCCCCTTGGGCGCCAACCCTTCTTGGCGTGCGCGAAGACCGGCTGCACCTCGTCCAGCAGTTCTCGGAGGGTGATCTTTCCAACCTTGGAATTGGCGGATGTGCGGGGCTTTTCCAATCCCTTGGTCTTCATATCCACCCGGATTTGGCATGCGACTTCACGCGCCTCCTTCAACGAAAGGTCGGGATAGGTGCCGATGGTGATAGTAGTGTATTTGCCGGCCTTGTTGCGCATCATGACTGCAAACGACTTGTGGCCGGTGCGCGAAACGCGCAACTTTAGCCCCTGTGTTCTGGCATCGGTGATCTGGATGCGGCCCGTGTCGGCCTTGATGTTCTGGATAAGCCTGTCGGTAAGGGGTTGAGTGCTTTTCATGTGGTTCCTCGCGTTGTTTGCGAGGTGCAGATTGGCCACTGTCCTTTTGCCCAAAGCGGGACTGCACGGGACTGCAAAGTAGCTTAGATTGCCTGAAATCGGCTGAGACGATGTGAGACAAAGGATGCGTCAGAATGTCGCAGGTTGGCTAATGAAATCCCAGTGATTTTATGGGGTTAGCTTGTCTCACCCAGTCTCATGTCGTGCCAGTCAATATCCGCCTGTTCTGGATGCAGAATGATTGAAAATCCTCGTGTCGGTGGTTCGATTCCGCCCCCGGGCACCATTTTTACCGAACAAAACAAATCGTACCCTCCGCCCCTGCCGCGCGCGCGACTTCCGCACCCGGCCCGGAACCTCCGCCAGCTTTCTGACGTTGTCCCTCTACTCATATAGAGGAGAGCAACCATGGCGAATGACGACCAAGCTAAAGGCAAGGCGAAAGACATCGGCGGCAAGCTGAAAGAAGAAGCTGGCGATGCCACAGGCAACGACGACCTCAAGCACGAAGGTCAGGCCGATCAGGCTGAAGGCAAGGTGCAAAAGGGCGTCGGCGACGCCAAAGATAAGCTATCAGACTAATCACAAAAGCGCGCCTCTGACCGGAGGCGCGCTTTTCTGTCTGAGCTACAATGCTAGGCGTACTCACCTCTTAATAATGATGTAGATCGCATGGACGATCCCTGGAATGTAGCCCAGTAGGGTTAGGATGATATTAATCCAGAAGTGCTTTCCTAGACCTTCCTGCAAGAACACCCCCAGAGGGGGCAATAGAATAGCGATAATAATGCGAATGATGTCCATAGTGTCACGCCGGGGCCGCCGGGCTCCTTTCTAGGTGGGTTAGTGGCTGGTCTAAGCTAGCCCTCATTGGTCAAGCGGCCAGGGATGGTGTGGCAGGCGCGGGCAATTAACACTCGCCGCAGCAAGGGTTTTGCGGCACTCTATCGAAAAGCAAGAGGAGGGGCAGGGTGGAGCCAGTCAGGATTATGTGGCGCCAGATCATGGAGATGGCGCGGGATACTATTGCGCTTTTGCCGCAGATTGCCGTCGCCACCCTTGTATTGATATTGACTTGGGCGATCGCCGCGCTTGGCCGTTCGCTGGTCACTAGAACCCTGTCGCGAACCAAACTCCGCCCAAGCCTGCAAGACCTCTTTACGCTCCTGACGTCGATCCTCATTTG